>WYBJ01000145.1 GCA_011525945.1 Burkholderiaceae bacterium
CCCGGTGGGAGAGGGGAGCGTTGTGTGCCCGCGCGGCGGGCAGGTTCCTGGGTAGGGGCCGGGGGTGAGGGAAGAGACCGCACGATGGCGCTCCAGGGCGCAAGCCGCGACATACCCGTCGTGCAGTCTCTCTCGTGCCGAGGGCAGGGCATCGAGCGGTGGCCGAAGCGCGTTCTGCGATAATGGCGACCCCGCCACGACTGCTGTCTGCGATGAGCCTCCGACGATGAGCTCCGAACACACCCTCCTGCTCGTCGACGGCTCTTCCTACCTGTACCGCGCCTTCCATGCCCTGCCGGACCTGCGCACCCGCGACGGGCAGCCGACGGGCGCGATCCGCGGCGTCATCACGATGTTGCAGAAACTGCGCCGGGAGGTACCGGCGCGGTATCTCGGTTGCGTGTTCGACGCCAAGGGCAAGACCTTCCGCGACGAGGTCTATCCGCAATACAAGGCGACACGGCCGCCGATGCCCGACGACCTCGCGTCGCAGATCGAGATCCTGCACGAATGCGTGCGTGCACTCGGCTGGCCGCTCATCATGGTCGAAGGCGTGGAGGCCGATGACGTGATCGGAACGCTCGTACGCGAGGCCCGCGGTCAGGGTGTGCGCTCGGTCGTCTCCACCTCCGACAAGGATCTCGCCCAGCTCGTGAACGATGACGTGACGCTGGTCAATACCATGACCAACGAGACCCTCGATAGCAGCGGCGTGGAGAAGAAATTCGGCGTCCCGGCCAGCCGCTTCCTCGACTATCTCACGCTCGTCGGCGATTCGGTCGACAACGTTCCGGGCGTGGACAAGGTCGGCCCCAAGACCGCCTGCAAGTGGCTGCAGCAGTTCGGCACGCTCGAGGCCGTGATGGCGCATGCCGGCGAGATCGGCGGCGTGGTCGGCGCGAACTTGCGAAAGGCGCTCGACTGGTTGCCCAAGGCGCGCGAGATCCTGCGTGTCAAGTGCGATGTGACGCTGCCGGTCGCGCTGGAAGCGCTGGCGTGTTGCGAGCCCGACAAGGAAAAACTGGCACGGCTGTTCGAGCGGCTCGAATTCAAGACGCTCAGACACGAGTTGGGCGAGGTGGCCTCCGCACCCGCCGAAGCGGCATCGGCACCGCTGCCTCGTTCCGAGGGAGCACACGACACGGTGTTGCGCCTGGAGCAACTCGATGACCTGATCGAACGCCTGGACAAAGCCGAGCGGGTCGCGCTCTACGTGGCGGGCACGGACGCGGAAACCATGCAAGCGGGCATCGTCGGTATCGCCGCCGCGCCCGACGCGGGTGCTGCCGCCTACGTGCCGCTCGCGCACCGCGATCCGGGCGTTGCGGGGCAACTCGATCGGGTCCGGTCGCTCGAGCGCCTGAGGCCGTGGCTCGAGAACCACGCCGCGCGCAAGATCGCGCACGACGCCAAGGCGGCGATGCACCTGTTCGCCAATCACGGCATCCGCCTCGCCGGCATCGAGCACGATACGCAGCTTCAGTCCTATGTGCTCGAGAGCCACCGCAATCACGAGCTGGCGTCGTTGGCCGAGCGCCACCTCGGGCGCGCGCTGGCGAGCGTGGATAGTCTGCTTGGGAAGGGCGCGGCGCGCATCGGGTTCGATGAGGCCGACATCGCCCGGGTGGGAACGTATGCCGCGGCTGCGGCGTGCGTCGTCCTGGATCTCAACCGCAAGCTGCTGTCCGAGATCGAGGCGGACGAGCGCCTCGCGCACGTCTACGGCGGCATCGAGATTCCGGTCGAGCGCGTGCTGTTCGCGATGGAGCGCCATGGCGTGATGATCGACGCGGCGATGCTGCAGGCCCATGGCAGCACTCTAGGCCGTCGCATGGCGGCGATCGAGAGCCAGGCATACGAAATGGCCGGTCAGGCGTTCAACATGAATTCGCCCAAGCAGATCTCCGAGATCCTGTTCGAGCACCTGAAGCTTCCGGTCAGGAAGAAGACACCGAGCGGTTCGCCCTCCACCGACGAGGATGTCCTGCAGCAGCTTGCGCTCGATTATCCGCTGCCGAAGCTCCTGCTCGACTTCCGCGCTCTCGCCAAGCTCAAGTCGACCTATACCGACAAGCTGCCGCGCATGACCGATGCGAGCGCACGCGTGCACACCAACTACGGCCAGGCAGTCGCGGTCACAGGGCGTCTTTCCAGCAACGAGCCCAACCTGCAGAACATCCCGGTACGCAACGCCGAGGGCCGGCGTATCCGTCAGGCGTTCGTCGCGCCGGCGGGCAGCGCCATCGTCTCGGCCGATTATTCACAGATCGAGCTGCGGATCATGGCGCACCTGTCGCAGGATGCCGGCCTGCTCGACGCCTTTGCCCGCGGCGAGGACGTCCACCGGCGAACCGCGGCGGAGGTGTTCGGTAGCCCGCCCGAGGCCGTTTCGAGCGAGCAGCGCCGCTACGCCAAGGTGATCAACTTCGGCCTCATCTACGGCATGTCGGCGTTCGGACTGGCGCAGCAACTCGGCATCGAGCGCGCGGCGGCGACGAGCTATATGGAACGCTACTTCGCGCGCTATCCGGGAGTCGCGAATTACATGGAAGCCACGCGCGCGCAGGCGCGCGAGCGGGGCTATGTCGAGACGGTGTTCGGCCGCCGCTTGTGGCTGCCGGAGATTCGTGCCGGCAACCAGGCGCGGCGCAGCGCCGCCGAGCGGGCGGCGATCAACGCGCCCATGCAGGGGACGGCTGCCGATCTCATCAAGCTCGCGATGATCGCCGTACACGACTGGATCGAGTCCGACGGACTCGCGACGCGCCTGGTCATGCAGGTACACGACGAACTGGTGCTGGAAGTACCCGCTGCGGAGCTTGCGCGGGTACGGGCGCGATTGCCAGGGTTGATGGCGGGGGTGGCGCAGCTTTCGGTGCCGCTGGTCGTCGAACTGGGCAGCGGCCCCAACTGGGAGCAGGCGCACTGAGCCCGCACGTCGGCGCAGCGCGCATCCACTTCACCTGGGTCCGGTCGCGATCGGCCTCTACAAGGAAGTCGAAGGCGCCCGGGGCGGTAGCGGTGTGAGCTTCCACGATCGGTAGCATCAACGCAGCATCTCGAACACCTTGCGGGCGGCGCCCGTGGCCGCACCGACCGGATCGCGTCGGATCGCGCGCTCCTGCTCCGCAATCATGGCGAAAAGACCGTCGAGCGCCTTGCGCGTCACATAATTCTCGATGCGCTCATCTTTGCCGACCAGACCGAGCTGCGCGCCGCGTTCCACCAGGCCGTTGTACTGGTTGGCGAGGTCGACGTTCTGCGTTGCCTTGGTCACGATCGGCAGAAAGCGTTTCGTGAGCTCCGGGGAGGTCGCACGACGGAAATATTCGGTCGCGGCGGTGTCGCCGCCGGTCAGAATCTTCTTGGCGTCTTGCAGGCTCATTTTCTTCACCGCGTCGACCAGCAGCACTTTGGCCTCCGGCACGGCCGCTTCGGCGGCGCGATTCATCGACACCACGAGCTCGTCGGCCTGCTTCTTCATACCGAGGAGCCGCATGCCGCTCTCGACCCGACGCAGCGTATCGGGCAGCGGGATCTTCACTTTCGGGTTATCCAGAAAGCCGCCCGGACGCCCGAGCAGCTCGACCGCCTTGCCGGCGCCCTGGGTGAGGGCATCGCGCAACCCGGCGCTCGCGTCCTGGTTGCTGAGGCTCGATAAATCGATGCCATACGCGCCCGCGGGGGCGAGGATGACAAGGGCGGCCAAAGCACCGAAAATGGATCGCATTGCTATCTCCCGAAGAAACGTGTTGGTCTGCATCCACCGCCGCGGCAGCCGATACCTGATGACGCTCGCTGTCGTCGTCGCCATCGCGCTCGGCGCTGTACTCTGGGCGAAGCGTCCCACGGCTGCGCCAGCGCTCACCGTCGTCTCGCTCCAGGGCGCGAGAGTGGCACTGGACGCGCTTCAGGGCAAGGTCGTACTGGTCAACTTCTGGGCGACCGACTGCGTCGTGTGCCTGAGGGAGATGCCGGCGATGATCGAGATCTACCGCAAGTATCAGGCGCTCGGCTTCGAGGCGGTGTTCATTGCCATGCCCTACGATCGGCCGGACCGGGTTCTGCACTATGCACGCGCTGCCGCGCTGCCGTTTGCGGTTGCGCTCGACATCCAGGGGGATGCCGCACGCGCGTTCGGCGGCATCGCGGCGACACCGACCACCTTCGTCGTGGACAAGCGTGGCCGCATCGTCAGCCGCATCCTGGGCGAGCCGGATTTCGGCCGCTTGCAGGCGCTGATCGAGCGCAAGCTCGCGGAACGGATATAGATCACGCGACACCGGCGCCGTGCGCCTGCTCGTCGGCATGGTAGCTCGAGCGGACCAACGGACCGCAGGCGGCGTGGCGGAAACCCATCGCCTGCGCCGCTTCGCGAAAGCGCTCGAACGCCACCGGCTCGACGTAGCGCCGCACCGGCAGGTGGTGCGGCGAGGGCTGCAGATACTGGCCGATCGTGAGCATGTCGACCTGGTGCGCACGCAAGTCACGCATGACAGCGAGGATCTCGTCGTCGCTCTCGCCCAGCCCCACCATGAGCCCGGACTTGGTCGGAATCTGCGGCTGACGGCGTCTGAATTCCTGCAGCAGGCGCAGCGAGTGCGCGTAGTCCGCGCCCGGCCGCGCCTCGCGGTAAAGCCGAGGCACGGTTTCGAGATTGTGGTTCATCACGTCCGGCGGCGCCGTATCGAGGCAGCTTAGGGCGACCTCCAGGCGGCCGCGGAAATCCGGCACGAGGATCTCGACCGTCGTGCGCGGCGAATGCGTGCGCACCGCGCGGATGCATGCGGCGAAGTGGTCCGCGCCGCCGTCGCGCAGGTCGTCGCGGTCGACACTGGTGATCACGACGTAGGCAAGATTCATCGCCGCGATGGTGCGCGCGAGCTTGCCGGGTTCGTCTGCATCCGGCGGCCTGGGTCGGCCATGCGCCACATCGCAGAACGGGCAGCGCCGCGTGCACAGGTCGCCCAGGACCATGAACGTGGCCGTACCTTTGCCGAAGCACTCGCCGATGTTCGGGCACGAGGCTTCCTCGCACACGGTGTGCAGGCCGTTCGTGCGCAGCGCCTGCTTGACCGCGTGGAAGCGCGCGTTGGTCCCCAGGCGCACCCGAATCCAGGGCGGCTTGGGCAGTACCCGCTCGGCGCCGGCCACCTTGATCGGGATGCGGGCAGTCTTTGCTTCGCCCTTTTGTCTGTCGTGCATTTCGTTCACGTGCCCATCCCCGCGTCAATGCGCCGGCCCAACGCCTCGACCAGCGCGTGCGTAATCTCGTCGCCCGGCCGTATCACCCCGAGGGCCTCCAGGCTCGTCACGGCAAGCTGCGGATAACCGCACGGATCGATCGCGTGAAACGGCGTGAGATCCATGGCGACGTTGAGGGCAAGCCCGTGGTAGCAGCGGCCGTGACGAATGCGAAGTCCCAATGCCGCGATCTTGGCTTCGCCGACATAGACACCCGGCGCATCGATGCGGCCGCGTGCGTCGACGCCGTAGCCTGCGAGCAAGTCTATCACGGCGCCTTCGAGCAACCGGACGAAGCCGCGCACGCTTACGCCCAGACGCTGCAGATCGAGCAGCGTGTACAGCACCGCCTGACCCGGTCCGTGGTAGGTGATCTGGCCACCGCGATCGGTGCGCACGACCGGGATGCCGTTATCGACGCGCGGCAGATGCTGCGCGCGTCCGGCGACGCCCACGGTGTAGACCGGCGGGTGTTCGAGCTGCCACAGCTCATCCGGCGTATCCGCAGTGCGCGCGGCGGTGAACTCGCGCATGGCGTGCCAGGCAGCCTCGTAGGGTACGAGCCCCAGGCGACGCACGGCGCGGGGCCGAAGCGTGGCGGGTGACGGGTGGTGCGGTGTGGCGGTGGCTCTCACGTTTCGCGTCTCGCCGTTCGCTTCGCCACCATGTCCGTTCGGTCTACATCACCATGACGACTTGCGGGTGATCGCACAGCGCCTGGTAGAGCGCGTCGAGCTGCTCGCGCGAAGTCGCCCGCACCGTGCAGGTGAGCGAGAGGTAGCGATTCTTCCTGCTCACGCGCATCTCTACGCTGCCGGGGTCGAAATCGGGCGCGTGGCAGATCACCACATCGATCACCGCCTGGGCAAAACCCGGTTCGGTACGACCCATGATCTTGATCGGGAAGTCGCACGGGTACTCGATCAGGGAGGCGTGCGTCATGCGCCGGTTCCGCGTTCGCGCGTCCGTGTCGATCAGCCGCGACGCATGACCGTTCGCTTGAAGTCCTGATAGAGCCGGTGGACGCGCCGGAATACGGGGCCGGGCTTGCCGCCGCCCACCGGTCTGTCATCCAGACGCGTGACCGCAAGCACTTCCTTGGTGGCGGAGGTGAGCCAGATCTCGTCGGCGGCGCGCACCTCATCCTCCGGAATTTCACGCAACTCCAGGGGAATGCGCGCCTTGCGTATGAGCTCGATCACCACGTCGTTGGTCGTCCCGGGCAGCACCAGATGGTTGTTGGGCGGTGCCGTCACCGCCCTGTCGCGTACGACCAGAAGGTTGCTCGACGAGGCCTCCGAGAGAAAGCCGTCGCGAAACATGATCGTTTCGAGACATCCGGCTTCGGCCGCGCGCTGGCGCATGAGTACGTTGCCGAGCAAGGACGTGGACTTGATGTCGCAGCGCAGCCAGCGGTTGTCGGTCGCGCTTATACAGGCGCAGCCGCTACTGACCAATTTGCGCGCGGGTGCGCTCATCGGGTTGCTCATCATGAAAACCGTAGGCGATACGTGCGACGGAAAAGCGTGATCGCGTTTGGCTACCCCGCGCGTGACCTGCAGGTAGACGGCCTGATCGGCTCCGTCGTTGAGCGCGACGACCCGCCGTACCAGCCGGCTCCACTGCGCCATGGTCATGGGGTTGGCGAGCTTGATCGCGTCGAGGCTGCGCTGCAGCCGCTTGAGGTGCTGCTCCATCCGGAACGGATGACCCGAATAAACTGGAATCACCTCGTAGACGCCGTCGCCGAAGATAAAGCCGCGGTCGAGCACTGGAATACGCGCTTCCTGCGCCGGCATGAACTGCCCGTTCAGATAAACCGTAGCATCGGTGGGTTGTTTACGCATGGCTCCCTGACTCGCGTTATTGGAAGAAAAGGCGCAGCGCATCCCAGCCGCGCGCAAGGATATTGCCGAGCTCGACCGTTTCGATGGCGACTACCGGTACTTCGGTAAGCGGCTTGCCATCGAGCGTGATGCGCATCGTGCCGACTTTCTGACCGGCGCTGACCGGTGCGACCAGCGGCTGCTGACTCTCCAGCGTGGCTTTGAGTTTCTCCGCTTGACCCTTGGGCAGCGTGAAGTACAGGTCGCGCTCGAAGCCGGCGTTGACCGTATCGGCCCTGCCCTTCCATACGCGCAGGTTTGCGACCGGCTGGCCCTTCTGATACAGCCGCACCGTGTCGTAGAACTGGAAGCCGAAGTTGAGCAGCTTCTGACTCTCGGCCGCACGGGCTGACGACGAGGCCGCCCCCAGCACCACCGAGATCAGGCGTCGTTCGCCGCGCTTGGAGGAGCTCACCAGGCAGTAGCCGGCGTTCTTGGTGTGGCCGGTCTTCATACCGTCCACGGTGGGATCGCTCCACAGCAGGCGGTTGCGGTTCGGCTGCCTGATCTTGTTGTAGGTGAACTCCTTTTGCGAATACAGCGGATAGTACTCGGGATGATCGCGAATGAGGGCTGCCGCGAGCTTTGCCATATCGCCCGCCGTCGAGTAATGCTGCGGATCGGGCAAGCCGGTCGAGTTGGTGAAGTTCGTGTTGGTAAGACCCAGGCGCTTCGCCTCCTTGTTCATGAGCTGCGCGAAGCTCTCCTCGGAGCCCGCGACCGCTTCGGCCAGGGCGATCGAGGCGTCGTTGCCCGACTGTATGATCATGCCGTGCACCAGTTCATCCACCGTCACGGGCACGCGCGGCTCGATGAAAGTGCGCGATCCCTCCGCCTTCCACGCGTGGCGCGATACCGGCACGGTCTGATCGAGCTTCAGGCTCTTCTGCTTGAGTGCGTTGAAAACGACGTAGGCGGTCATCAGCTTGGTGAGCGACGCCGGCTCGACGCGTTCGTCGGCGTTGTGCTCGACCAGCGTCTGCGCCGACTGGAAGTCGTACAGAACATACGACTTGGCCCCGATCGCGGGTGCGGCCGGTGTGCCTTGCGCGTGCGCAGCGGAGGCGGACAGGAACAGCAGAAACGAGAGTAGGCGGATCAGGACAATCATCGAACCTCGGACGAGCGGAAATGAGAGGCGCGCCGACCATGCGCGCAGACACGACAGGGGCGCGCGCTGCGCGCCCAGGATGAGAAGCGCACGCACGGCGCGCGCAATGGAGCAAGCGATACGGACGTGGTCGCATCCATGTATGGTCGATTATATCGTCGCCCGGTGTCGTCGTGACTGCGCGCGACCACGTATCGAAGTGCCCGCGAGCGGGCGCGCCGGCGCCCGCTGCGCGGCGGTACAATGGGCGCCCCGCTCTTCCGCATCCCATCGCTATGGCACTCGAGCCGAGCAGCGCGCAGCACAAGGCGGCGATCCTCGCCGAAGCGCTTCCCTATATCCGCCGTTTCCACGGTAAGACCATTGTCATCAAGTATGGCGGCAACGCCATGACCGACGAGGCGCTGAAGCAGACCTTCGCGCACGACGTGGTGCTGTTGAAGCTCGTGGGCATGAACCCGGTCGTGGTGCACGGCGGCGGCCCGCAGATCGATGAGTTCCTCAAGCGCCTGGGCAAGCAGGGGGTGTTCGTACAGGGCATGCGTGTCACCGACAGCGAAACCATGGACGTGGTGGAGATGGTGCTCGGCGGTGCGGTCAACAAGGAGATCGTGAGCCTCATCAACCATCACGGCGGGCGCGCGGTCGGATTGACCGGCAAGGACGGTGGCTTCATTCGCGCCCGCAAGATGCTGGTACCCGACAAGGACAAGGCGCAAGGATGGATCGATATCGGCCAGGTGGGGGAGATCGAACGTATCGATCCGGCCATCGTGGCGCTGCTCGATTCCGCCGATTTCATCCCCGTGATCGCGCCGATCGGCACCGGCGCCGACGGCGAGACGTACAACATCAATGCCGACCTGGTGGCGGGGAAGCTCGCCGAAGTGCTCAAGGCCGAGAAACTGATCGTGCTCACCAATACCGCCGGGGTGCTCGACAAGCAGGGCAATCTGCTCACGGGCCTGACCGCGCGTCGCATCGACGAGTTGTTCGCGGATGGCACGATCTCGGGCGGTATGCTGCCCAAGATCAGCGCCGCACTCGATGCCGCGCGCAGCGGCGTCAAGAGCGTGCATATCATTGACGGGCGCGTGGAGCACGCGGTGCTGCTGGAGATCCTCACCGATCAGGGCGTGGGGACGCTGATCCGCTCGCACTGACGCACGCGATATGAGATAACGGCAGGCAACGCCGCGGTCTGCGGCGTGCGGGCCGATGGATGCGCTGAACGCCCGGCCGGCGAATCGAGGGCACGGCGCTCGGCGCCGCGCGCGAGGGAGACAAGAGCGATGCCGGGCAGGAAACCGGGTCAAAGACGGGTCGAGATCCTGCATATGCTCGCGCGCATGCTGGAGGCGCCGCGCTGGGAGAAGATCACCACCGCCGCCTTGGCCGCGCGTCTGGAAGTCTCCGAAGCCGCCCTGTATCGGCATTTCGCCAGCAAGGCGCAGATGTACGAGGGGCTGATCGAGTTCATCGAGGAAACCTTGTTCGGACTCATCAACCGCATCGGTGCCGAGGAGCCAAGTGGGCTGAAGCAGGTCGAGAAGACAATCGTGATGCTGCTCGGATTCGCGCAGAAGAACCCCGGCATGACGCGGGTGCTGATCGGCGATGCGCTCATGAACGAGGATGAGCGGTTGCAAGCGCGCATCAACCAGCTCCTCGACCGGGTGGAGGCGAGCTTGAAGCAGTCGCTGCGCTTCGCTTCTCAGCAGGGCGAGATCGACTCCGCCACCGACGGCGCTGCCTATGCCGGACTGCTGCTCGATCTGGTGATCGGACGCTGGCACCGGTTCGCCAAGAGCGGCTACAAGCGCGACCCGATGGCCTTATGGCACGAGCATTGGAAGAGCGTGCTTGCTTCGTTCTGACCGGCGTCCGGGATCGGAGCGATGCCGGATCGGATTAGACACGATTGCCGCACGACAGGAACTCAATTCCGCCACGGAGAACTGTGATGGCAAACCTGAATTCCCATCAGCTCGCACAGGTTCTGGTCGGGATCGCACGCGCCCAGCAGGCGATCGTCGACGCCATCGAGTCCGCCAAGCCGGGCTTCCGTTCCACCCATCTGTCACCGGCGCTCATCAACGTGGCGCGCGTGCGCGATACCCGCCGGGGCCTGCAACTTGCCGACTTGCCGGCACGCGTGCTGCTGCAATGCATGGGGCGAAACGGACCTGACGTCGAACAGCTCGCGCGCGATCTCGACGCCATCATCGGAGGCGATTCCGGCGCCTGAGGATGGCGTCGTCTTGCATCGCGCACGCGCCGCCGGCTGCCCGGGGCAGCATGCGCCATGCCGCATCCACGGCCGGGATGCGCAATTGCCTCACGCACGCATTTCCGCCTACGGCCGGGCGCATACCGCGCAGCCGGGGTCGCGCTGCAGCCGCAGTGTGCGCCACTGCATCGTCGCCGCATCGATGATCAGCAGCCGCCCGTTGAGCGTCGTGCCAACGTCGGCCAGGAGTTTCAGCGCTTCGGCTGCCTGCACCGTCCCGATGATGCCCGTGAGCGGCGCAAACACGCCCATGACCGCACAGCGCATTTCCTCCGACTGCGCATCCTCCGCAAACAGGCAGGCGTAGCACGGGGCGTCGGGCTGGCGGAGGTCGAATACCGTCACCTGGCCGTCGAAGCGAATCGCGGCGCCCGAAACGAGCGCCACCCGATGCGCCACGCAGGCGCGGTTGATGGCGTGGCGCGTGGCGAAATTGTCGGTGCAGTCGAGCACCACGTCGCAGGCGCGCACGGCCTGCATGAGGGCCGAGCCGTCAAGGCGCTGCGCAAGCGCGGTCACTTGCACTTCCGGATTGAGCTCCGCCAGCGTCGCGCGTGCGGAATCCACTTTGCGCGCACCCACCGAGGACGTGCGATGGATCACCTGGCGCTGCAGGTTGGTGAGATCGACTTCATCGGCGTCGCAGAGGGTGATCCGGCCGACGCCGGAAGCGGCGAGGTAGATCGCTGCGGGCGAGCCGAGCCCGCCGGCGCCCACCACCAAGGCATGGCTCGCACGCAGGCGCTCCTGGCCCTCCACGCCGATCTCGGGCAGCAGGATGTGGCGGCTGTAACGCAGCAATTGCTCGTCGGTCATGACTGTGTGCGATAGCAGTTGGTGCCCAATTGTGGATGTGGGCGCCGGAAAAGAAAACGCCCGGCGCCAGCCGGGCGTTGCCGCGCGCGAGCGCAGCCGGTCAGGTCTGCGGCGCTTTTGCGAGCACCGGCTGGCCTTTCAGATGATTGAGCGCCTGGTTCACCTGAAAATCGTCCTTCGAGACGATCTCGCCCGGCGCGAGCGGCTTGGGCTTGGGCCGCGGCGCCGTGGTCTGCGGTCTCGTTTCAGCCGGCTGTTCGGTCTGCTCCGGCTTTGCCCCCGGATTCGCGGCTTCCTCCTTCTCGCGATCGTTCAGCAGGTGGCGGCCAAGGTCGGCTTCGCGCATGCGCGTCGTCAGCTCGGTCGGATTGTACGGATCTTCCACCATCATGTCGGGGGTGATGCCCTTGGCCTGGATCGAGCGCCCGCTGGGCGTGTAGTAGCGTGCGGTCGTCAGCTTGATCGCGGTGTTGTTGCCGAGCGGCATGATGGTTTGCACCGAACCCTTGCCGAACGTCTGGGTGCCCATGACGACGGCGCGTTTGTGGTCCTGCAACGCGCCTGCGACGATCTCGGACGCCGATGCCGAGCCGCCATTGACGAGCACCACCATGGGGACTTTCTTGACTTCAGGCGGCAGCTTCTGGAGGTAGTCTTCGCGCGAGCGCCCGCGCAGGTAGTACTCGGCGCTCGCATTCAGTCTCATCTTCGCATCCTCGGTACGCCCGTCGGTGTAGACCACCAGCGAGTCGTGCGGGAGGAAAGCCGCCGAGACCGCGACCGCACCGTTGAGCAATCCGCCCGGGTCGTTGCGCAGATCGAGGATGAGGCCCTTGAGCGGCTTCTGATTCTGCTTGTACAGATTGTCGATGTGCTTCACCAGCGTCTCGCCCGTGTGCTCCTGAAATTGCGACACGCGCACATAACCGTAGTCGGGCTCGATCAGCTTCGATTTGACGCTCTGGATCTTGATGATCGCGCGCGTGAGCGTCACCGGAAACGGCGCGGGCTCCCCTTTGCGCACCACGGTGAGCGTAATCTTGCTGTTCGGTTTGCCGCGCATGCGCTTGACTGCGTCGTTGAGCGACATGCCCTTCACTGCCGTGTCGTCGAGCTTGATGATCAGATCGCCGGGTTTGAGACCCGCGCGAAACGCCGGCGTATCGTCGATCGGGGCGACCACCTTGACGAATCCGTCTTCCATTCCGACCTCGATTCCGAGGCCCCCGAACTCGCCTTGCGTGCCGACTTGAAGCTCGCGATACGCATCCTGATCGAGGTAGGCCGAGTGCGGGTCCAACCCGGTCAGCATGCCGTTGATCGCTTCGGCGAACAGCTTCTTGTCTTCCACCGGCTCGACGTAGTTGCGCTTGATGGCCTCGAATACATCGGTGAAGGCGCGCATCTCCTCGACCGGCAGCGGCGTGAGGGAACGCTGCGCGACCGCCGAGTAGTTGATGCTGATCATCACGCCGACCAGAATGCCGACGGTCACCAAGCCGATCTGACGCCACTTGCTGAACATGCACGGACTCCTGTCTCGACTCGCGAGAGCTTCAGATTACTTCAGATTCAACCAGCCCAAGGGATCAAAAGGCTTACCTTGGTAACGCAATTCAAAGTATAAACCGCTCGCCGTATTTCCGCCGGTAGATCCTACGGTTGCAACGGTTTCGCCACCGCGCACGGGTTCGCCGACCTGGCTCATCAGGGTTTCGTTGTTGCCGTAGAGGCTCATAAAACCATCGCCGTGATCCACGATCAACAGGTTGCCGAAGCCGCGCAGCCAATCGGCGAACACGACCCGACCGGCGGCAACCGCCTTCACTTCGCGCCCCGCCGGGGCTGCGATGAACAACCCCCGCCAGGACAGACCACTGTCGGCGCGCGGCGTTCCAAACCGTTCCGTCACCTGGCCGCGGACCGGGGCCTGCAACCGGCCCTTGAGCTGCTCGAACGGCCTGTCTGTACGAGGTTCGGGTGTGCGGGTCGAAGGCGCCGGCCGGGGCGCGGGCTTACGCGCGGCCAGCATCCTCGCCAGATCCTCGACCAGCCTCGTCAGCCGGCGCTCGTCGCGCTCAAGCGAACCGACTTCGCGGCGCTGGCGCTCGATCTTCGAGCTCAGCGTCGCCAGCAGTTGTTTGCGCTGTTCGCGTTCGCGTTGAAGCTGCGTGCGCTGCGCCGCGGCCTGATCCTCGATTGCGGCAAGCGCGCGGCGCCGCTGAGCGGTCTCGCCGGATAGTTCCTGCAAGCGATCGGCTTGCTCGACCAACCGTTCGAGTACGACCTTGCGTGCCTGTGCGACGTATTCGATATAGACCCGATCGCGGGCGAGCGCGTTCCAGTCCGACGCTCCGGTCAGGATCTCGAGAGTCCCGGCGCTGCCGGCATGCACATAGTGCTCATAGACGAGCCGGGCAGCGCGCGCGCGCTGCCGGGTCAGGAGCGCGCGCGCCGACTGCTCCTCGCTAGCGAGCGCGGCAAGCCGGGCCTCGACCTCGCGCCGGCTGGCAGCGAGCGTTTCGAGCTTGCGGCCGGCCTGCGAGATCGCCACCTCCGAAGCTTCCAGCGCATCGGCCGCCTCGCTGCGCGAGCCCTCGCTGCGGGCGAGATCGCGCTTGAGCTTTTCCAGCCGGGCGCGCAGCGCTTTCAGTTCCTCATTCGGAGCTTGCGCAGGCCACGCAGGCGCTGCCGACAGCAGCGCGATCGTGCAGGCGAGCGCAATGGCGCGTGTCACGTCCAGCGGATGAGTGAATGGCCTGTCATCGCGCCGGGCTGCGGCAAGCCCATCATGGCAAGCAGCGTGGGGGCGATGTCGCTCAATGCCCCCGACGGCTCGAGGGTCGCCGCGCGCCCGACATAGAGCAGCGGCACCAGATTGGTCGTGTGCGCGGTGTGCGCTTGGCCGGTGCGTGCATCGCGCATCGTCTCGGCGTTGCCGTGATCGGCGGTGACGAGAACTTCGCCGCCCGTCGCGCGCATGGCGTCGATCACCCGTCCAAGGCATCGGTCGAGCGCTTCGATCGCCCGCGTGGCCGCATCGAGATCGCCGGTATGGCCGACCATATCGGCGTTGGCGTAGTTGCAGATGATGGCCTGAAAGCGTCGCGAGCGGATCGCGCTTTCAAGCTTGTCGGTCACCTCGAAAGCGCTCATTTCCGGCTTCAGATCGTACGTCGCCACTTTAGGTGACGGCACCAGGATGCGTTCTTCCCCGGGATAGGGCGTCTCCACGCCACCGTTGAAGAAGTACGTCACGTGCGCGTACTTCTCGGTCTCGGCGATACGAAGCTGCCGCAGACCCAGTTCGGCGACGTATTGGCCGAAGCTCTGATCGACGCGCTGCGGCGGGAACGCGACCGGCAGAGCGAACTCCTCGCCGTAGCTCGTGAGCGTGCAAAAGTAGGCAAACCGGGGGCGCCTGGCGCGCTCGAAGCCGTCGAACGCCGGGTCGGTGAGCGCGCGCGTGAGCTGGCGGGCACGGTCCGCGCGAAAGTTCATGAACACGACCACGTCGCCGTCCTGCATTGCTCGCCCCGACTCGCCCTGGGCGCGTACGACGGTCGGGCTGACGAATTCGTCGCTTTCGCCGCGGGCATATGCCGCATCGAGCGCGGCCAGCGCAGTGTCGGCATGGTACTCGGCTGCGTCTTCGGTCAGCAGCCGGTATGCGGGCACCATGCGCTCCCAGCGCTGATCGCGGTCCATCGCGTAGTAGCGCCCGCAGATCGAAGCGATCCTGCAGCCGGCATGAGCGTCGCAGCGCGCATCGAGCCGGCGCAGCGACTCGGCCGCGCTCTTGGGCGGAGTGTCGCGGCCGTCGAGGAAGGCGTGCACGCGGATGTCGGCAGCGCCGCCTGCGGCGGCCATGTCGACGAATGCGAAGATCTGGTCCTCGTGGCTGTGTACGCCGCCCGGCGAGAGCAGTCCCAGCACATGCAGCGCGCTATGCTTGCTGCGCGCGGTCCGCACGGCTTGCGCCAGGGCTGCGTTCGCTGCGAGCTCACCATTGCGAATCGCCAGCTCGATGCGCGTGAACTCCTGGAAGACGACGCGCCCGGCGCCGATGTTGAGGTGACCCACCTCGGAGTTTCCCATCTGCTCGGGCGGTAGCCCGACGTGCAGCTCGGAGGCATTGATGGTGGTGTGGGGAAACTCAGCCCAGTAGCGATCCCAACACGGGGTGCGCGCACGCGCGATCGCGTTGTCCGCGCCACCTTCGCGATAGCCGAAGCCATCGAGGATGACGAGCAGTACCGGAGTGACCGTCATGGTTGCCATTGTATGCTATCCTCGCGCGACGTTGCAGCCTGAAATCAAGCACTTCCACGGGAAAACAAACGCCCGCGAGGAGTTCCGCCGAACGTACCGCGGGGCAGCCCGCGGGGCGCGCTCGATGGCCCGCGTCGCGTTTGCGTTCGCGGCCAACGCAAGCAGTGCACTCTCGCGTGGCGTGCGGGTCGAACTCTCGCACCTCGCGCAGGATTTCTTCCCCGACTTCGCAAAGCGACCACTATGCAGCCTGACATCTGGGTATTTCTGCAAAAGAACGTCTTCCTCGTTGCGGTATGTTTGGTGAGCGGGATCATGCTGGTGTGGCCGCTCGTTCTGCGCCTGGCTGGCGGCGGCGGCAAGGAGCTGAGCGTGCAGCAAGCGGTGCAATTGATCAACCGTCGCGATGCCATCGTGCTCGACGTACGCGATGCGCAAGAGTATGCCTCGGGCCATATCGCCAACGCGCGTCACATCCCGGCGGGGGAAGTGGGCAAACGGATTGCGGAACTCGACAAGCTCAAGCAGCGTCCCGTGCTGGTGGCGTGCCGCAGCGGGACGCGCGCGGGCGCCACCTGCGCGCTGCTGCGCAAGAATGGCTTTACGGAAGTTTTCGCGTTGAAGGGCGGCGTCTCCGGTTGGCAGCAGGCGAGCCTGCCGCTGGAAAAGTGAGCGTCGATCGCAATATCGAGCGCGGGCCGCAAACGCAGTGCGGCCGGATGGAGAGTACTGTGCCGAAAGTGTTGATGTACGCCACCGCCGTATGTCCCTACTGTATTCGGGCCGAACAGCTCCTGCGTGCCAAGGGCGTGGTGGAAATCGAGAAGATCAGGGTGGATCTGGAGCCGGCACGCCGCAATGAGATGATGGCACGCACCGGCCGGCACACGGTGCCGCAGATCTACATCGGCGACACTCATGTCGGCGGCTGCGACGATCTGTACGCGCTGAACCAGGCCGGTAAGCTCGACGCTTTGCTCGCCTGATGTCGCAGGCGGCGGCGACCCTCGCGTCGAGCGCGCTGCCGACGTCGATCGCCGGGCAAATGCGTTACCATCGCTCAATTTCACGCAAGGAAATCCGATGAGCAGCCAGCCCATCCAGCCCGTCTTCACGATCGACAAGCTGTACGTGAAGGATCTGTCGCTGGAGATCCCGAACGCCCCGCAAATCTACCTCGAGCGCGAGCAGCCAAAAGTCGATCTGCAGATCCAGAACGCCGCCACGCAGATCGGCGACGGCGTGTTCGAGGCCTCGCTCACCGCGACGGTCACCGCCAAGATCGGTGACAAGACCATGTTTCTGATCGAGGTCGCCCAGGCGGGTATCTTCCAGATCCGCAACCTCGGCAAGGAAGACATGGACATGGTGCTCGGTGTGGGTTGCCCGAACATACTTTATCCGTACCTGCGCGAGGTCGTGTCCGATTGCGCCACGCGCGCGGGCTTCATGCCGGTGGTGCTCGCGCCGATGAATTTCGAAGCCCTTTACGTTCAGCGCATGCAACAACAACAGGCGCAGGTGACCGCGCCCGCGGGCAACGCCTGAGCGCACGTTCCCACAAGCCGATGAGCGCGCGGCGAGACGATTCAGGAACCCGCCCGCCGCGATGTTTGCATCGTGGCGTTTCTCTCGCGGTCTGGCGCATGCCAGCGACATCCGTGCGTGTCGCGGCAGTTGCGTTCGTGGCGCTCATCGCGACCCCCGCGCTCGCAGCCGATTTCCGCTCCACCGCGCCAGCGGCCACGGTCTGGTACGACGCGCCTTCCACCAAGTCCAAACGATTGTACGTGGTGGGCCGCGGCTATCCGGTCGAGGTGCTGGTCTCGCTCGAACGCTGGACCAAGGTGCGCGATGCCGCCGGCAGCATCGGCTGGGTCGAGGCGAACACGCTCGCCGCCAAGCGCATGCTGGTGGTGACACCGAAGATGGTCGAGATCCGCAGTGCCCCGGACGACGCGGCGCCGGTGGCGTTCCGGGTCGGACAGAACGTGCTGCTGGAGTGGATGGAGACGCTGCCCAGTGGTTGGACGCGGGTGCGCCACGGCGAAGCCGGCTCGGGGTTCGTGCGCACCGCCGACGTATTCGGCTGATGAAGCTCGCGGTGTAATGAAACTTGCGGTGCTGGGAGCCGGAGCCTGGGGTACGGCACTGGCGATCGTGTTTGCGCAGAAGCACTCGGTGGCCCTGTGGGCGCGCGACCGGGTCCACGCCCGTGTGCTGGCCGACACGCGCCGCAACGATCGCTACTTGCCCGGATTCGACCTCCCGGGCGGAACCGAGGTCAGCGCCGAGCTCGCACGCGTCCTTGCAGGCGCCGAGGCGGCAGTGTGCGCGGTGCCGATGGCCGCTTTGCGCGAGCTCGTATCCAGACTGCCGCAAGACGCAGTGCCGCTCGTGGTCGCGTGCAAGGGCTTCGAGCCGGCGAGCGGCCTGCTGGCGCACGCGGTGGTGGAATCGATTTTTCCCGGTCGAATGGTGTGCGCGCTGTCGGGGCCGAGCTTTGCCGCGGAGGTGGCGGCGGGCCAGCCGACGGCGGTGGTGCTCGCTTCGACCGATTCTGCGCTCGCCGCCCAGCTCGCGCGCGAGCTGCACACCGCGCGCTTGCGCATCTACTCCAACGACGACCTCGTCGGGGTCGAAGTCGCGGGCGCGGCCAAGAACGTGATGGCGATCGCAGCCGGCATTTGCGACGGACTGCGCCTGGGCCACAACGCGCGCGCGGCGATGATCACGCGCGGGCTGGCGGAGATCTCGCGGCTCGGTGCACGCCTCGGGGGACGCGTCGAGACCTTCATGGGATTGGCCGGCGCGGGCGACCTGATCCTCACCTGCACCGGCGACTTGTCGCGCAATCGCACCGTGGGATTGCGCCTCGCCGGCGGCGAAGTGCTGCCGTCGATCCTGCGCGGTCTCGGCCACGTCGCCGAAGGCGTGAGCACGGCGCACGAGCTGGCGCGGCTCGCGCAGGCGTGCGGCGTGGAGATGCCGATCACGCACGCCGTATGCGGCGTGCTCGCCGGGACGCTCGCTCCGGCGGGAGCGGTCGCCGCTCTGCTCGAGCGCGATCTGCGCACCGAGTTCTAGCCCGAAGCGGGAGATCGGGCCGCTACGCCGTGTGCGCCGCGAGCGCTGCGATCGCTTCGGTCGCATCGACAGCGCCGCCGTCGCTCAGGACGATTACGTGCGCGCTCGCGCGAATCGCGCGTCCGGGCAACGCGGCACGTGCATAGCGCCGCGTCGCCGCGCCCAGGGCCGATGCCGCCGTGACCGCGGGCAGCGCGCGCCTAGACCGGCCGCACGTTCAAAAGGTGCAGGTGAGCTATTTCATCAGACCTTCGGCCTTGAGCGTCGCCTGCACCGCCGGGCGCGCAGCCACGCGCGCCTGGAACTCGGTCAGTGCGGGCCAGCGGCCGAGGTCCACTTTGTGCAGCTTGGTCCAGTTGAGCAGCACGAACAGGTACGCGTCGGCGACCGTGAACGCATCGCCCGTCAGGAACGGCTGCTTCGCGAGCGTCTGCGCGAGCAGTTCGAAGCGCGTCCCGAGCCTGGCGATCACGGCCGCGCGCACCTCGGCGGGCGTCTGCGGACTCCACAGCGGGCCGAACCCCTTGTGTACCTCGGTTGCAAGGAAGGTGAGCAACTCCATCATCTTCCAGCGCGCAGGCGTGCCGAACGCCGGCGCGAGCGTTCCCGGCTTCTGGTCCGCGAGATACTGCACGATGACGCTCGCTTCCGAAAGAGTCGTGCCGTCGTCGAGCACGAGCAGCGGCACATAGCCTTTCGGATTGACCCGGTAGTAATCCGAGCCGTCCGCGAGCGTGTGTTTCGTCAGATCGACCTTCACGACGTCGATCGGCAGGCCGAGCTCGTGGGCGGCGATATGGGGCGCCTGCGAGCAGGCGCCGGGGGTGTAGTAGAGCTTCATGAGCAATGCCTCCGGGTTGTTCATTCGTGGCTGTGATCATACCCGCCTCGCCCGCTGACCCGCGGGCGCGCGGCGCGCGCTTCGACACTTCCCGTGCTGCCCGCGCCGGCTTGCCCAAATCCGCACTGTCGCCATGCCTCGTAGACGACTGCCGCAACGGCATTGGCGAGATTGAGACTGCGACTGGACGCCAGCATCGGCAGGCGCACGACATGTTCGCTGAGGAAGGTCTTCAGCACCGCTTCCGGTAGGCCGCGAGTTTCGGGCCCGAACAGCAGTACATCGCCCGGACGGTAGCGGACATCGCTGTAGACGCGTGTACCGCGAGTCGATACGGCGAACCAGCGGCGCTCCTCGCGTCGCTGCTGCGCTGGTGTGTCGGTGCAGCTCGCGGGCGTGGGGTCGGGAAAGCGCGCACCGTGATTCGCGCCGGCGAAGCGGCCCATACCGGGGTTCGCGCCCTGCGAGGGGTACGGTCTGTACCGCGTAAGTGTTTGCTCGCAATCCGATAAACTCGCATGAACCATGGTTCGCGCTTTGTCCTCGTAGTCGAGACCGGCGCGGCGCAGACGCCGGTCGCTCAAGACGAAACCGAGCGGCTCGATCAGGTGCAGGCGTACACCGGTATTGGCGGCAAGCCGCATGATGTTGCCGGTATTGGGTGGAATCTCGGGCTGGTAGAGAACGATCTCGAACATGCAGGCGCTACTCGGCTCGCGGATAGCCGGCGGCATAACGGTGGCGGATGGCGACGATTAGCACGCAGGCGTCAAGCTCAAGATGACGATAGAGGACGACGTAGCCGGTGCGGCCGCGTGAAACGAGGCGCTCGCGCAGATCTTCTTCCGCCGGACGTCCGAGCCCGGGCCAGGTGCCAAGGTCACGGATGGCGGCCGCGATCAACGCCACCGAGTTGCCGGCAAGCGTGGGATCGTCGGCTTCGAGCTCGACGCAGATGCGTTCCATATCGGCAAGGGCAGCGTCGCTATATACGACTTTGCCGAACGCACGCGGCGCCGGACGCGGCAGCGCAACGTTCGCGGCGCGGCCCGCGAAATAACGCTCGACCTCTCCTGCCGCGTAACCCGTGCGTGACGCCAGGGCGCGCGCCTCGGCCGCGAGCGCGGCGCACACCAGGGCGCTGCGGCTCTCGCGCAGCCGCGCCTGCGCATCGAGCGCTTCGCGCATGAAGGCGTGCGGCGACTTGCCGCTCCGGGCATCCGCTTCGGACATGAGCACCTCGATTGCACCTGACGTATTGCGCTCCGACGCGTTGGCCGCAGCCCCGGTTGCTCGCAAGCGGCAATGCAACGCGGCGACTTGCAACGTCACGAGCACGGGCATCGGGCGTGAGACGATACCATCACCCGGCACAACGGAAGCGATCACGATGAGCGGCGGCGATCTTTTGACACGACACCAGGCTGCACTGGCGCGTTGCCGGCGCTGCGCCGGTATGCAAGGCCGGCCCGTGCTCGGCGGCGCGGTTGCGTCCAAGGTCCTGCTCGTCGGTCAGGCGCCAGGGTCGAAGGAGCTCATCGTGCGCAGGCCCTTTGCCTGGACCGCCGGCAAGACACTGTTCGGCTGGTTCGAGGCGATCGGTCTGGCCGAAGACGCGCTGCGAACGCGCGTCTACATGGCAGCGGTGTGCCGCTGCTTTCCGGGCAAGAATCCGGCGGGTGGCGACCGGGTGCCGTCGCCACGCGAAATCGCCAATTGCGCACCGTGGCTCGAAGCCGAGCTGCGCTTGCTGCGGCCCGAGCTCGTCATCCCGGTCGGTCGGCTGGCGATCACCCGCTTCGTGCGCGTCGAGCGGCTCGATACGGTGATCGGAAAGTCGTTTCGCATGCGCCTCGAGGATGTGGATACCGATCTGATCCCCTTGCCTCACCCCTCCGGTGCTTCGACCTGGCACAAGGCGGAGCCGGGGAGGACTTTGCTTGCGCAGGCGCTCGAGCTCATCCGCGCCCATCCGGCCTGGCAGGCGCTCGTCGCACCGGCGCCGGCGGCAACCGATGTGCGGTGCACGCGCGACGATCTCAGTGCAGCACCTCGAACGAAGCGAGCGCCGCGGCGATGACGTCATCGACTGTGGCCGGGTCGATCTTGAGCACTTGCAGGGCCCGCTCCGCCTGGTACATCCACTCGTTCTCCGGCCAGCCCCGGCAGCGGTTGTAGGCGTGCAGGGCAAGTTGCAGCACGGCGACCGCGGGCTGCTCGTTCTGATCGGCTGCGAGCACGTAGTGATGGCTGCGGATCGTTTCGCACAGCAGATCCGGCAGCTCCCATTCGCGCGCGACCATGAGTCCTGCGATGCAGTGACTGGTGCCGAGAGCATCGTCCTCGGCGAGATAGTCCGGACCCGTGGCGGCGTCGAGTTGCGCATCGCCGTAGCCCTTGAGGTGCTGCATCAGCACCGGTACGCCGCAATCGTGGAACAGGCCCACCAGATAGGCCTGCTCGGAGACGAGTCGCCCGGGTCGGTCGAGCTGATCGCACAGCACGCTGCAGAGCGTGCCGATATCGGTACAGCGCTCCCAGAAGCTTTCCAGGCGCTCGGTTGCGCCACCGAGGCGCTGGCGCAGCAGCGCGCTGCGTACGATCTGACCCATGGCCTTGCGCCCGAGCAGGCGTACGGCGTGCTCCAGGCTATCAATCTTCGCGCCGCGTCGATAGAACGGCGAGTTCGCGAGCTTGAACACCTCCGCCGTGAGCCCCACGTCACGCGCGATCAACTGGCCGATCATGCGCTCGGTCGCATCGTCGTCGTCCAGCATCCGCTCGATTTCGTGCAAGATTTGCGGCCGTGGCGGGATACGGATGTCGGCTGCGGCGAGCTTTTCCAGCAGCGCGCGCTCGGGTGCTTCGAGGTCCATGCGATCGGCTCCGCGCCGGTAATGGCGGCGTAGGTCCGATGTTGCGGCAAAACGAGTCGGTGTCGGACGCCGAATAAGGGTTGCCCCACAGCCCTTCATCAGCGTATCGGCGACACGAATTCGCGGCTGGACTCGCGAAATGAAGGCACCAACCGCCTGAATTTGCGTCGCGGGCGCCGGCCGCACGGAATCGGGTCGGGGTGTGCGCTGCGCTCCGCAGGCGCGGCCGGCTCAGGGACGCCGCCGGGTAACCGAGTAGAGCAATTGCACGCTCGTGCGCGCCGACATCGCCGCGCGTTCCTCCAGCGCGCGCGCGCATGGCGTCGCAATCGCGTGCCGGGCTTCCCAGACGCCGAAGTCGTCGGCGCGGGTGAGTACGTGCACGAGGTCCTGCGGCCCGATGTATGAGCGCCACATGCCGACCAGCCGCACGCCGCCCTCGGCCTCGGCCCATGGCGCCCAGACGTCTTCGGTCAGCTCGCGGAAATGCTCCATGTCATCGAGCTTGGCGCGGAATTGTTCCAGGATGTAGACGCCCGGCTGCGGCTCGGGCGCATCACCGGCCGGTTGGCGTCGGCTCAAGTCCAGCATGGCGATGACAGCGGTATCGTCAAACATGCGATCGCGGCGCTCGGCGAGCGCCTTGAGCGGTTCCGCGGAGGCGCCCCAGGCGCGGGTGCCGAGCCAGTGCTCGAGGCTCTCGTAACGGGTCATGATCATGAGGCGCTCCGGTGCGCCGACCCGGATTGCCCACATCCCGAGCGCGCGCCCGTCTAGCCGGTCGAACTCGGGCCAGTATTGCTCTTCGCTGATGCGGGCGAACTCGGCGTGGTCGCGTCGTTGCACGCGCCAGGTGCGAAGCGTCATGAGCATGCTGGCGTCACTCCGTGCCGAAGATATCGTTTGCCTGTGCACGCACGCGCACGAACGTGGTGCGCTTGGTGAGCTCTTTCAGGCGGCGCGCGCCGACATAAGTGCATGCCGAGCGAACTCCGCCCAGGATGTGCTGCACGGTTGCAGCCACCGATCCGCGGCACTCGATCAGGACTTCCTTGCCCTCGGCGGCACGATACTCCGCCACACCGCCCGCGTGCTTCGTCATCGCGGTCTGCGAGCTCATGCCGTAGAAGCGCTGGTAGCGCTTGCCGTCGCGCTCGATCACGTCGCCCGCGCTTTCGTCGTGACCGGCGAGCATGCCGCCGAGCATGACGAAGTCCGCGCCGCCGCCGAACGCCTTAGCGATGTCGCCGGGAACGTTGCAGCCGCCGTCGGCACAGATCAGGCCGTTCAGGCCATGCGCCGCGTCGGCGCATTCGATCACGGCCGAAAGCTGCGGATAACCGACTCCTGTGGTGATGCGCGTGGTGCAAACCGAGCCCGGTCCGATGCCGACCTTGACGATGTCGGCGCCCGAAAGGATGAGCTCTTCGGTCATCTCGCCGGTGACCACGTTGCCGGCCATCAGCGTGAGCGCGGGGTGGGCGCGCCGGAATGCTTCGACGAAACGCACGAAGCTCTCGCTGTAGCCGTTGGCGACGTCGATGCAGACGTTGCGCACGCTATCGCCCGCGCGCGCGAGCACACGCTCGAACTTGTCGTTATCGGCTTTGGTGATGCCCATCGAGTAGAAGTGCGGGCATTGCGCGCCGCGTGCGCTGAAGAACGCCACCAGCGCATCGACGCCGTAGTACTTGTGCAGGGCGACCGAGAGGCCCAGCGGCGCGAGCGCATCGGCCATCTCGATCGTGCCAACGGTATCCATGTTGGATGCGACGATCGGAATGCCCTTGTGCCGATGCCCCGAGTGCTTGAATACGAACTCACGCTGGATATCGACCTCGGCGCGCGACGGCAGCGCCGAGCGCTTCGGCCGGATCAGCACATCGCTGTAGTCGAGCTTGAGCGTCTGCTCGAGGTGCATGGGCGGCTCCAGGGATACGGGCGCGCCCTCAATTCTGCTCGTTCGAGCGCACGGTGTGCGACAACGCTGCGATCGGCGCCAACGCCGATGCGGTCAGGTTCGCTGCCGATGGCGCCCGCACACGACCCCCCCGTGCGGCCGAGAGCTTGAGCACGGGTGCGGCAACGACCGTGGCCTTGAGGTAAGCGATCGCTCGCTCCATGCTATCCGAGGAGGAGAAGGGCGGGCTCGAACATACCACCCCGAACGGGGCCGCGAGCGTGAACATCGGGCCGTTGCCTTGGTAGGCGCGGCCGATCTGGTACAGCCAATCGCGCTGCAGCGCCGAGCGCAACCAGTCGATCGTGCTCTCGGCGAGGTCCAGGCCCGGAACGATGTTGGTGGCGAGCAGCACCGTATCGTCGCTGCCGCAAACCCGGATCAGGCACTGCCCTTCGCCCAAGGTCAAGACTTCGAAGCGGCCGGTCATCGCAATAGCTCCTGCGCGTGGATCATCCCGGTGCGGGTGATCGATGTTACGGACGAATTTCGGCACGGCGATCGAGCGGCGTGGGCTGGCGAGTGTAGCAGTTCGGCGCGCTCGCCGCGTGCGCCCTTTTTCGAACCTAGTCGGCCAGCGCTTGCGGATTGAGCACATTGGTCGGCTTCCCGTCCAGCCATGCGAGGATGTTCTGCACCGACTCGCCATAGAAATGGCGAAAGACATCACTGTTGACATAGCCCAGGTGCGGCGCGAGCGTGACGTTATCCAGCGTTCGCAACCGGTGATCCGGCGGCAACGGTTCGCACCCGTAGACGTCGAGTGCGGCATGTGTGAAGCGACGTTGCTCGAGCGCGTCGAGCAAGGCCGCTTCGTCCACCACCGGGCCGCGAGCGGTGTTCACCAGGATCGCCGAGGGCTTCATGCGGGCGAAATCGGCTGCCCCGATCAGGCCGCGCGTGCGCTCGCTCAGCACGACGTGAATGCTGATGAAGTCAGAAGTCGAGAACAGCTCCTCCTTGCTCACGTAGCGCGCCCCGTGCTCGGCCGCACGCTCGGGCGTCAGGTTCTGGCTCCATGCCACCACGTCCATCCCGAATGCCTTGCCATAGACTGCCATACGGCTTCCCAGTCGCCCCAGCCCGATGAGTCCGAGGCGGCGTTCCTCCAGTACCGTGCCCGGGCGCAGGCCTTCGTGCCAGCGCCCCGAGCGCACGCCGCGGTCCGCTTTGGCCAGATCGCGGGCGCCGGACAGCAGCAGTGCCCAGGCCATTTCCGCAGTCGATGCCCCGCCCTCGCCGCCGTGGGTGTTGCACACCAGAATGCGCCGCTCGGTCGCGGCCGCGATGTCCAGGCTCGGCGCCCGCCGGCCGGTGAGCGCGATCAGCCTGAGCTGCGGCAAGCGCTCGATGAGGACGCGACTGAAGGCGGTGCGCTCGCGCAGCAGGTTGACGATCTCGAACGACGCCAGTTTGGCCGCTGCCTCGTCGGGCGATGCAAACGCGCTATCGAACACCGTGATGTCGACGCCGCGGCGGCGAATCGCCTCCCAGTCTGCGGAGCCGAGCGCGACGTTCATGTAGTCGTCGAGGATGGCGAGCTTCATCTTCTTCCGTTAGGCTGCCGGCGCGAGACGACGATGCTAGCATGCGCCCGCAATGGCGGGACATGCACCGATCAGGCTCGCATCAGACCGGCGCATTGCGCGATCCAGTTACCGAGCTCGGCCCAGTCCTTGTCGCCGTATCCGTGCGCGATTGCAGCCAGATGCTGTTCGCGTAGCAGCGCCGCGGTCGGTAACGGCACGTCGCTCAGCCGGCCGGCCGCGAGCGCGAGCTCCACGTCCTTCAGTCCCAGCCGCAAGGGAAAGGTCGGCTCGGCCGGTCGCTGCAGCATCATGCGACCGTAATTCTTGAGTGCCGGCGCGTTCATCGAGGTGCCGGTGACGATGTCGAGGAATGCCTGCGGGGCGACCCCGTTCTTCTCCACCAGCGCGAACGCTTCGCCGAGGCTTTCGACGATGGCGGCAAGCATGAAGTTGCGCGCGATCTTCACGATATTGGCCTGCTGTGGGTCGGAGCCGACATTGAACCAGCGCCGCCCCAGCGCCTGGAAAAGCGGCGTGCAGCGCTCGAGCCCCTGCGCGGCGCCGCCTGCGACGATGTCGAGCTCGCCCTTCGCGGCCGCTTGCGGCCGGCCGAACACCGGTGCCGCAACGTAGGCGTTGCCGCGCGCGGCATGCTCTTGGCCGAGCCGGCGTGCCAGGTCGAGCCCGATGCTCGCCATGTTGAGGTGCAGGCAGGCGGGCGGCAGGCGCTCGCCGAGGCCCTGATCGATCCAGATCGCTTGCACGGCTTCATCATCGGCCAGCATGCTGATCACGACCTCGGCCGCGAGCGTCTGATCGATGCGAGCAGCAATCGCGGCGCCGTGCTCGGCCAATGCCTGCGTTGGACCGGGCGATCGGTTCCACGCGATCACCTCGTGGCCCGTATCGAGCAGGCGCTGCGCCATGGCGCGCCCCATCTGTCCCAATCCGATGAATCCGATGCGCATCGTTGCCCCCTGGCTGTCTGCGGGACTCGATTTTGGCCGCATAATCGGGAAGAAGCCACGTTCGGCGCGGCGCATCCTGCCGCTCCCGATCTCAGGGACGAGCGCTGCTTCGTCCCTCATTCGCACTGGAGCGCGCATGGATCTTGGTATCGCTGGCAGGGCAGCCTTGGTTACGGGCGGCAGTCGCGGCATCGGCCGCGAGACTGCGCGCCGATTCCTGGAGGAGGGCGTGCGCGTCATGATTTGCGGGCGCGATGCGCAAGCGCTGGAACGCACGCGCGCCGAGCTGGCGCAGTCCGCCGGCGGCGATATTCACGCGCTCGTTGCCGACACGATGAAGGAAGGCGACATCGTGCGCCTGGTCGATGCGGCCAAGGATCGCTTCGGCAAGATCGACATCCTGGTGAACAACGCCGGCCAGATGTACTCGGGCCGCTTCGCGGCAATGACCGATACCGGGCTGAAGGAGCAGTTCGAGACCAAGATCTTCGGCTTCCTGCGCGCGATCCGGCTGGTCTATCCGATGATGAAGGCGCAGCGCTGGGGGCGCATCGTCAATCTCATCGGCGGTGCCGGCAAGGAGCCCGATCCGTACATGTTCGGCAGCGGCATCACGAACAGCGGCCTGCTCAACATCACCAAGTCGCTATCGACCGAATTCGGTGAAGACAACGTGCTGGTGAACGCAGTCTGTCCGGGCTGGGTCGATACGAGTATGTGGCGGCGCAATGCGCAAGGGCTCGCCGCCGAGCTCGGCGCCAAGAGCGAGGAAGAGGCTCGGCGTCTGGCCGCACGCAAGAACGCGCTCAATCGCTTCGGCAAGCCCGAGGAGCTCGCCAACGCAATCGTGTTTCTGTGCTCGGAGCGCGCGAGCTACATCACCGGCGTGTCGCTCAATCTCGATGGCGGGCGACTGAAGAGTCTATGGTAGGCGAGCGACGCGCGACCATTGCTTGACCTGCTCTGGAGCAAGCGCTCGGCATGATCGAGCCCGGCTCGGCACCCGGCTGCTTTTCTGGCGGATGGCGCCCGGCGATCGCAACTTCCGGGGGCCTGGCCCTTGCGGCCGTACGCGTGCGCTCGCGTGAACGCGGGCCCCGCGCTGGGGTAATCTTTGCCTGTCGCAACCGACGGAGACGACCATGCCTCGAATCATCGGCTGGGTAGCGGTCATTGGCCTCGCCGTCCTCGTGGCGGCCTGGTTCTGGCTGCAGCGCACGCAGCCCGTTGTCGCACCGGCGCCGCCCGCCATCGTGCCCCCCGCGCCGCCTGCCACGGGCGAGGCGCAGCCCAGGATCCAGTTCCCGGTGCCGCCGATCGCGACGCCGACGCCTTTGCCGGCGCTCGATCAGAGCGATGCGCGCTTGCGCGAGGCGCTGTCGGGGCTCGGCGCCGAGCCCACCTGGATCGAGCAAGTGGTGTTCGAGGACTTCGTGCGGCGAGTGGTGGCGACGGTCGACAGCCTCACCACCAGCAAGATCCCGCTGCGCCTGCTGCCGGTGAAAACCGCGCCGGGCAAGTTCATGACGGCGACCGACGCCGACGGCATTCGCCTGAAGCCGGAAAACAGCATGCGTTACTCGGCGTATATGCGCGTCCTGGAATCGATCGATGCGGCACGGGCGGTCGCGCTCTACGTCCAGTACTATCCGCTGTTCCAGCAAGCGTATCGAGAGCTTGGCTATCCCAAGGGCTATTTCAACGATCGCCTGGTGGCGGTGATCGACCACCTGCTCGCCACCCCGCCGGTGCAGGCGCCGGTGCGCCTGGTCCAGCCCGAGGTGATGTACCGCTACGCCGATCCGGAGCTGGAGGCGCGCTCGGCCGGGCAGAAACTCTTGATGCGCATCGGCAATGCCAACGCCGCGATCGTCAAGGAGAAGCTGCGCGCGATCCGGCGCGAGCTGGTGGCTGCACCGCCACCGCCTCCTGGCCGCGGCTGAGTTCCGGCAATTAGCGGCGCAAGCGGCTTCATTCCTCACACCAGCGCAAGAGGTGATGTATGCAGATCGAACGCATCGGATTCATGACCCCCGGCGACATGGGCCAGGCGGTCGCCATGCAGCTCAAGAACAGAGGCTTCACGGTGTGCACCGCGCTCGATAATCGCAGCGAACGCAGCCGCAAGATGGCGGCCGAGATCGGGCTTGCGGACCTCGGCTCGATTGCACGCATGTGCGCCGAGTGCGATCTCATCATGTCGGTCATGAACCCTGGGGCGGCATTGGCGTTTGCCCGCGAGGCAGCAGCGGCAATCGGCGCCCAGGCGCGCAAACCCGTATTCATCGATTGCAACGCGATTTCGCCGGACACGATGCGCGAGATCGAGACGGCCATCAAGTCGGCCGGAGCGCGTTGTCTGGACGGCGGATTGATCGGCCCGCCCCCGCGCGGCAAGGCCAAGGTGAATCTGTACGTTTCCGGCGCCGGCGCTGCGGAACTGGCACAACTCGCCAACGAGCAGCTGCTGGTGCACGTGCTGGGCGAGCGGCTCGGCGACGCCAGCGCGGTCAAGATGTGCTACGGCGCATTCAACAAGGGCACGCAGGGCCTGATGCTCGAGACGCTCATGGCAGCGCAGCGGCTCGGTGTCTACGACGTGCTGGAGAAGCAGCTGCTCAAGTCGCGCGCGGAGGCCTACAACGGGTTGCTCGCGGAGCTGCCGCTGCTGCCGTCGAAAGCCTACCGCTGGGTGCCGGAGATGCTCGAGGTCGCGCGCACATTCCAGGGCGTGGGTATGACGCCGCGCATCTTCCAGGGCGAAGCCGACATGTTCGAGCTGGTTGCCGCGACACCGCTGGGGCGCGAGACGCCGGAGAGCCGCGACCGCTCGCGCGGCGGTAAGGACGTCATCAAGCAGTTGGCCGACTCGCTGGGCGCGTAAAAGCGGCGCGCCGGTGCAACGCGTCTGCCGTACGCTTGCGCGCGTGCGTTGCGCAAGCGTGTGCGCTAACGCGAGCGCCGGACAGAGGCGCACGCGCTCGTGACGCCGAGCGCTCGCACGGCAAGCGCTGTCTCGCACAATCGATCGCCCGAGCATTCGACCCGATAGGCTGCGGCGCGCGCGTTCGCCGCTACCGCCTCGACCAGGCGCCCGTCCTCGAACAGCAGTGCGGCGCCATCGCTCAGGCCGTAGCCTGCCGGCACCGCGCCCCGACGCAGCATGGCGTGGAACTCGCGCCGCCGGTGCGCCTCGCCGCCCCAGTGCGGCGAGCAGCTCCCCTTCAGAAACCCGAGGCAGCGCAACGGCGCGCTTTGCATCCCGGGCGCCGCGGAATCGGATGCGCCCCACTCGAACCAGCAGATCGCCCCAGCGCTTACCCCGGCGAGCACTGCGCCGTTCGCCGACGCGTTGCGCAACGCCTGCGGCACGCCCCAGTCGCGCCACACGGCCAGCATGCTGCGCGTGTTGCCGCCGCCGACATAGATGATGTCCTGCTCGGCGAGCGTGCGCTCGAACTCGCCGAGCGCGATCGCGCCGTGACACGGCTTGCGAAAGAACGCGAGATGCGCGAGCTCGGCGTGATGGCGCGCGAATGCGTGGTAGAACCTTTGCAGCGCGTCTTCGGCATCGCCGCTTGCGGTCGGGATGAAGCAGATGCGAGGCTTGCGCGCCGCAGCCAGGCTCACCACGTAGTCGTCCAGCGGCGACGGGCCGTGCTCCGTCGTGAATCCGCCGCCGCCGATCGCAACGATGCGCCGCATGCTTCCTCGGAAAGTTCGTTGCAGGGAAAGTCGCGCTTGGCGTTCGTAGCCGCGCGCGCGCGCTGGGCGCTGACACGATGATAGCGCAGCGCACTCGCGCGCCGGATCCGTGTGCGCGCTACCGGCGATGCGCCGACAGCGAGGTGCACCGGCAGCGGGCGCAGGCGACGGCGCGGCGCGCGGCGCAGCCGATTCGCCGCCTGGAAACACGACCGCGTCCGTGGCATAGTCGCCTGCTCGCGAATGTAACGCGCGAGTCATCACAGGAGAACGCGAGTGACCCACCCCTTGGATTCGGCCCACGCGACGGTGCCGGAGAACCAGACCGGCGCCGATCTGATCGTCGACTATCTCATCCGCGAGAAGGTGCCCTACATCTTCGGTCTCTGCGGTCACGGCAACATCGGCTTCATCGATTCGCTGTACGCGCGCGCCGAGGCGATCAAGACCGTATCGGTGCACCACGAATCGGTGTGCGGCTTCATGGCTGACGTGTTCTATCGCGTTTCCGGGCAACCTTGCGCGACCTTCACCTCCTGCGGCCCAGGTTCGGCCAACATGCCGATCGCACTCGCGAACGCGTTCTTCGACTCGGTTCCGTTCCTCGCCGTCACCGGTAACGTACCGACGACGCAGTTCAATCGCGGAGCATTTCAGGAGACGTACCGGCACTTTCAGGCCGATTTTCCTTCCACCGTGCGCGCATACTGCAAGCGCGTCTATCAACCGACGCGCCCCGAGCAAGTTGCGGTGCAGACGCGGCAGGCGTGGAAGACGATGGTGACCGGACGCCCCGGGCCGGTCGTGCTCGACGTGCCGTTCGACATATTCAAGGAGCCGTGCAGCGACGGCACGCCGTTGCCCGAGGCGTGGAGCGCGAACATCGATTGCCGCGCCGGCGCGAGTCCCGAGGCGCTTCGCCGTGCGCTCGAGATGCTGCTCGCCGCCGAGCGCCCGGTGATCCTGGTGGGGCAGGGCGTGCGCTACGGCGGTGCGAGCGGCGAGTTGCTGCAACTGGCGCAGCGCCTGAAGATTCCGGTCGCGTGGTCGGCGAGCGGCGCCGGGGCAATCGATTCGCGTCATCCGCTGGCGCTCGGTCTCATTGCCCGTAACGGCGCCTACCAGGCGAACCACGCCGCGCGCCAGGCCGATGTGCTGCTCGCGCTCGGCGTGCGCTTCGACGATCGAACCTCGAGCTCGTGGATTCCCGGCTATTCGTTCACCATTCCGCCCACGCGACTCATTCACGTCGACATCGATCCCGAGGAGATCGGGCGCAACTACCCGGTGGCGCTCGGAGTGATGGCGGACGTGCGCACGTTCCTGCGCCAATTGCTTGGCGAGCTCGATCAGCGCAAGACAGCCGCCATTGCGCAGCCGCGGCTTGCGTGGCTCGAGGCCATCGACGGCTACCGCAAGCAGTGGAACGAGTTCATCGCGCCGGGCTTTGCAGCCGATACCACGCCGATTCATCCGCAGCGCGCCGCGCACGAGATCGACCGAGCGCTGCCCGAGGATGCGATTCTGGTGAGCGACATCGGCGTGCATCACAACTGGCTGTTGCAGTTCTGCGAGCCGCGGCGCCCCGATTCGCTGATCGGCTCGATGGGCTTCGGACCGATGGGCTTTGGCGTTGCCGGGGTGCTGGGTGCGAAGCTCGCCGCACCCGACCGGCCGTGCGTCTCGGTGTGCGGCGACGGCGCGTTCTTCATGCATGCAAGCGTGCTCGGCACCGCGTTCGAATACTCGATCCCAGTCGTTTGGGTGGTCTGGAACAACTACGCCTACGCCTCAATCCGTGGCCTGCAGCGCGGCTATCTCGGCGGGCGCGAGCTCGCGACCGACTTCCGCCACCCCGAGACCGGCGCACCCTACAACCCGGACTTCGCCGCGATGGCGCGCTCGGCCGGCGTCGAGGGCGTGCGGGTCGACCGAGCGGCGGATCTCAACGAGGCGATCAAGACCGGCATCGCCAGCGGCCGGCCGTATCTCATCGATGCCAACATCGGTGCCGAGTTGAACCCCGCCGGCGCCGGCATCTGGGAGCTGCCGAGCCTGGGACGCAGCAAGCCCGGAATCGGAGAGCCGTACACGCCGGGATTCGGCCGCTAGCGCTTCACCGACAAGCCCGCGCAAGCTGCGTTTTCACGCGCGTTGCGCCCGCGATCGGCGTCGGCTCGTACGTCGATGGAGCGATCATGGGCGAGGAAATACACGAAATTCGTGTATTATCGGTTCGCTGCCAATGGAGGCGTGTGCGCGCATGAAGAACGTGACCATCACGCTGGACGAGCAAACCGCTGCCTGGGTGCGAGTACACGCGGCCAGGCAAAACACCAGCGTGTCGCGCATCGTCGGCGACATGTTGCGCGCCCGCATGCACGAAGCCCGGGAGTACGATCAGGCGATGCGCCGCTTCCTCGCCAAGAAGCCGGTCGTGTTGTCGAAGAGCGGGGAAGGATATCCATCACGCGAAGCTCGCCATGACCGGGCCGGTCTTCGTTGATACCAACGTATTTCTCTACGCGCGCGACCGACGCGATCCGTCGAAGCAGGCGGCCGCGTCCGTGTGGCTGGAATATTTGTGGCGAGAGCAGCTCGGCCGCACCAGCATGCAGGTGCTTTCGGAATACTACGTCAACCTGACGCGCAAGCTTGTCCCGGGCCTGCCGCCGGACGAAGCCTGGGACGATGTGCGTGCGCTGATGCACTGGAAACCTCAGCCTGGCGACGAGTCCTTGATGATGCGCGGCAGGGAAATCGAGAGGCGCCATCGTCTGAGCTGGTGGGACGCGCTGGTGGTTGCTGCGGCACAGCTGCAAGGCTGCGTGCTGCTGCTCACGGAGGATTTGCAGGACGGGCGCGACTACGGCGGTGTGGCGGCGCGCAGCCCGTTCTCGACTTCGATCGGCGAGGCCGAAGCGCGCTACGTTGCGATGTCCGTGGCGGTTCGCCAGCCGCGGCGCGGCCGCCCCCGAGCCGCCGCGCGATCCGTGTCCGGGCGGTAATGCGCCGGGCTTCGGGCTATCCGCGCAGCGTCGCCATTCGCACGATCGTTTCACGAAAGACGAGCCGGTGGCGATCTACCTGGCGCTTGCGCTGACGTTTTTCAACTTCGTCGGCACGACGGCGGCGCGCGTCGTGCTGACACTCTATGCGCTCGAGCTCGGCGCATCGGCTACCGCGGTCGGCCTCCTGGGCGGGCTGCTGTTCCTGTTTCCGCTGCTCTTGTCCTGGCCGATCGGCATCGCGGCCGACCGCATGGGCGGGCGCCCTCTGATCATGTTCGGTTCGGTGTGCGGCGCGCTCTCGCTCACGCTGCCGTTCTTCTTCGCTTCGCTGCCGGCGCTGTATGTGGCAGCGGCATTGAACGGCCTCGCGCTCGCGTTCTACCACGTTACTTTGCAATACCTGGTCGGGGAGCTGAGCCGGCCCGATGAGCGGGCACGCAATTTCAGCAATTTCAGCCTCGCCGGTGCGGCTACCAATTTCGTCGGACCCATGATCGCGGGATTTTCGATCGACGCGTTCGGACACGCGGCGGCGAGTCTCATCGCGGCATCACAGCCGTTCATCGCCGTGCTGTTGCTGCTGGCGTGGGGGCGGCTGTTTCCCCCGGGCAGGGGGGAGGCCGCGCGTGCGACCGGGCCCGGCCCGCGCCTGATCGACCGCGAAGTCGTCTACATGCTCATCCTCAGCGGCATGGTGCAACTCGGCTACGATCTATTCCAGTTCTACCTGCCGATCTATGCGCACGCGATCGGCCTGTCGGCTTCGGCCATCGGCGCAGTCCTGTCGACGCTCGCTGTTGCGGCGTTCGCGGTACGCATGTTCCTGGCACGGCTGGTGAAGCAGTATTCGGGACAAAAGCTGCTGCTCGCGGTATTCGTCATGGGGGCGCTCGGCTATGCGCTGGTTCCGTTTTCCAGCAACGCCTTCGTCCTGGGTGCGATCGCATTCGTGTTCGGGCTGGGCATGGGAATCGGGATCCCACTTACGGTCATCCTCATGTTCGACAGCTCTGCTGAAGGGCGCTCCGGACAGACGCTCGGGTTGCGTCTGACGGCTAACAATCTCGTTCGTGTCGGCGGACCGATCGTATTCGGCGCGGTAGGAACCGCACTGGGACTGGCGCCCGTATTCTGGATCGTTGCGACAATTCTCGGCGGCGGCGCTCTTCTGGCGCGCTCGTGGCGCGGCAGGTAATGCCCCCTTCGGGCTGGCCGCGGCGTGCGGCTGTGCCGCAGCGACCAAGCGGGCGTGAACGCGCTCGTATTTGACCGAGGTCAAAGCTGCCATTCCCAGACCGTTTAAGAACATCCTTGTGTGCTCAGCCGTATTCGTCGTGCACAGGCATGTCCGCGGGGGCCACATACCACGCTGCCTTCGACTTCCAGAAGATGCTCATGTCGGGCCGAGCGCCTGGATCGCCATCGAGCACACCGGCCGGAATGAGCATATTGGCGGTGGTCGCGACCTTGTGCGGGACCCGCGTGCCGCACTGCGGGCAGAACGATACCGCGAAGCGTTTCGCGCTCGGCAGGTCGAAGCGCCGCACCGACGCTTCGCCGGCGAGCCAGCGAAACTGCGTCTCGGGCACGAACACGTTCGCCGCGTGCGCGCTGCCGCTCGCCTTCTGGCAGCGGCTGCAATGGCAGTAGCGGAAGGCGGCGTACGGCGCTTCGATCTCGAACCGGACTGCGCCGCAAAGACAACTGCCAGTGACGGGCATTGCATCCATGGGAGTTCTCCGGTGACAGTGGCGAGGAGCGGTACACTTAGCATGAAACCATGTTACATGGAGATGACGATGACCGATTCGATGGATGATTTGGGTACGCTCGAGCGTGTCGGCGCTCGCCTGCAGGGGCGAATGGAGCGTCTCATGGCGCACGATGCGCAAGCCGTCTGGCAAATGCTTACGGTTCCGGACAAGCTGGCCGAGTGGCTCGCGCCCGGCACGATCGAGCCGCGGCTCGGCGGTGCGGCGAAGCTCAACTTCACCGACAGCGGCATCGTGATCGATAGCCAGGTGAGCGCGTTCGATCCCCCGCGTCTGCTCGAGTATTCCTGGAGCGGTCCGGGCGAGCCTGCTCGGCCGCTGCGCTGGGAGCTGCATCCCGCCGACGGCGGCGGGACGCGCCTCACGCTCACGGTCAGCGTTCCGGACGGCGAAGACATCGCACGCAGCTGCGCCGGCTGGGAAGCGCACCTCATGATGCTGCTGGCCGCGCTGGAGGGCGTGCCGATGAAATTCCCGTTCGACCGCTTCAAGACCACGCGCGAGCAGTACAAGCAGATGGCGGCCGCGCTGAAGTAGCGAACGCGATCGATCTCGGGACGGCACGATGGGCTTACTGGTCGACGGACAGTGGCGGGATCAGTGGTACGACACCAAGAGCACGGGTGGCCGTTTCGAGCGCATGGCGAGCCGGTTTCGCAATTGGATTACTGCCGATGGCGGCGCGGGCCCGACCGGCGAGGGCGGATTCAAGGCGCAACGCAGCCGCTATCACCTGTATGTCTCGTACGCCTGCCCGTGGGCGCACCGTGCGCTGGTGATGCGCGCATGGAAGGGGTTGGAGGCGCATATTGGCGTTTCCGTGGTGCATCCCCTGATGCTGGACAAGGGCTGGGAGCTGGGCGTCGACTTCGATGGCGCCACGGGCGATTCGCTGTACGGCTTCGAGAAGCTCTATCAGCTCTATTGCAAAGCCGATGCGCACTACACCGGTCGCGTGACGGTGCCAGTGCTCTGGGACAAGGAGCGCGAGACGATCGTCAGCAACGAGTCCTCGGAGATCATCCGTATGCTCGGCAGCGCGTTCGATGGCGTCGGTGCGAGCGCTGGCGATTATTACCCGGCCGATCTGCGCCGAGACATCGATGCGATCAACGACGTCGTTTATCCTCGGGTCAACAACGGCGTTTACCGGGCCGGCTTTGCCACCAGCCAGACCGCGTATGACGAAGCCGCGAGCGCGCTGTTCGAGACGCTGGAGGATCTTGAACACCGGCTGGAAGCGAGGCGATATCTTCTCGGCCATGTCCTGACCGAAGCCGACCTGCGCTTGTGGACGACTCTGGTGCGCTTCGATGCCGTGTATGTGACGCACTTCAAGTGCGATCGCAAGCGCATTGCCGACTACCCCAATCTTTCCGGCCTGTTGCGCGACATCTACCAGATGCCCGGGGTGGCGCAAACGGTGCGTATGGACCACATCCGTCATCACTACTTTCGCAGCCATCCGACGATCAATCCTCTGGGTATCGTTTCCATCGGCCCGCAGCAGGATTTTTCTGCTGCCCATGACCGGGATCGGTTGGGCAAGAGAGTAATTCGCGGCGTCTGAACGACGTATTGGCGAGGTTCGACGGAACGCAGCCGACAGGAGAATGCACATGAGCAATGTTCGACTGGCTGTCATCTACTACAGCACCTACGGCACCAACCATGCGATGGCGGAGCTTGCTGTGACAGCGGCGCAAGAAGCGGGTGCCGAAGTGCGCCTGCTCAAGGTGCGGGAGACCGCCCCGGACGCAGTCGTGGCCGGGCAGAAGGCCTGGGCGGCGCAGGCCGAGCGCACCGCCCACGTGGCGCAGGCGGGCCCGGCCGACATGGAGTGGGCGAACGCTTACCTGTTCAGTGCCCCGACCCGCTTCGGCACGGTCGCCAGCCAGATGCGAGCTTTCATCGACACGCTGGGTCCGACCTGGTTGGCAGGCCACTTGGCCAACAAGGCCGTGAGCGCGATGACCAGCGCGCAGAACATGCACGGAGGCCAGGAGTCCACGCTCATCGGGCTTTACACGACGTTCATCCATTGGGGCGCAATCATCGTGCCGCCGGGCTACACGGACCCGTCACTGTTCGCGGCCGGCGGGAATCCCTACGGGACTAGCTTTACCGCCAGCGGCGGCCCGCTCAGCGACGAAGTGCGGGCTGCGGTTCGCTTTCAGAGCAAACGATTGGTTGAATTCGCACGCAGGATCGCCAGCTAGTCGCGAGGTTTCGCTATGGCCTGCGCTCAGCGCGGCGTGGGCTCTCCATCTTTGGTCCCCTTGGGCTATCTCGAAAATGCCTCGCAGGGTGCACGATGAGGCGTGACATCCGCGGTCCGGGCGTTTACTGTACGCCCTCGCTTTCAACACGTGAGGGATACACGATGGGAATCTTCAGCGCCATCCTCGACAAGCTCCGCAACCTCGGCTCGAGCGCGCACGCGGCCGCGCCCGGTGCGGCAAGCGCTCCTGCGGCCACGAGCTCGCCCCCGCAGGCCGCCCCATCCGCTTCTGCGGCGGTGCTTCAGAACGTGGACATCGACGCGGTTCTGGCGCAGATGACTGCGCGCAAGGGTGGCGGCGGAAACTATCGAACCTCGATCGTCGATCTGCTGAAGCTGCTCGATCTGGATTCGAGCCTCGCCGCACGCAAGGAACTCGCCGAGGAACTGAACGTCAATGCCGGCGCCCACGGCAGTGCGGAGCAGAACATCGCGCTGCATAAGGCGGTCATGCGCAAGGTCGCCGAGAATGGCGGCAAGGTCCCGGACAGCATGCGCGATTGATCGCGCTTACTGGAAGTACATGCCGCCGTTGACGAGATAGCACTGCCCGGTGATGAAGCCGGCGTCTTCGCTTGCCAGATAGAGCATGAGTGATGTGCACTCCTCGGGCTGGCCGAGGCGGCGGATGGGCTGCTCGGGGTGAAGCGGCTTGTGCTTCTGGAACGCGTCGCGCTCGACGTCGAACGTGCCAGGTCCGATGCAGTTGGCGGTGATGTTGTGCGCGGCGAATTCGCGCGCGATGCCGCGGGTGAAGCCGACGATGCCGAGCTTCACCATCGCCTTGGCCGGACCGGTGCCGAGGAAGGGCGCGATTCCGGAGAAATTGATGATGCGCCCCCACTTGCGCTCGATCATTGCGGGCAGCACGGCGCGGCAGATGTTTCGTGGGCCGGTCAGGTTGACGGCAACGTTGCGCTCCCAGACCTCATCGCTCTCGGCGAGGAAGCCGCCTTCGGCGCGATGCACGGCGTTGTTGATCGCGACGTCGATCGAGCCCAACTGCTTGTGCGCCTCGGCCACGAACGATGCGACCGCGGCTGCATCGGCGACATCGCACTGTACCGCGACGGCCTTTACGCCGAGTGCTCTGATCTCGCCCGCAACGGCGTTGAGCTCACGCATCTTGCTGCTGGTGCACAGCGCGAGATTCGCGCCTTCGCGCGCGAACTGCAATGCGGCCAGCCGTCCCATGTTGCGGCTCGCGCCCGTGATCAGAACGTTTTTACCCTTGAGTCCGGTTTCCATGGTCGCGAGTCCTCAGGTGTCGTGATTGCGTCGATGGTGCTGTCTTGTGTAGCGTTGCAGCCCGTGCCGTGCGGGTGATCTTCCGCTATTGCACAGTCGCATGATCTCATCCTTCGTCGTCGAACGCCGCGCGCGTGCGGCGGTGCGAGCACCACTTTACACGAGCAATTCGCGTGCAATCCGCCGCACATCCATTTCGAACTCGAGCTCGACCACGGGTGGCCATGCGTACGTCCACGTCAGACCGTTCGCGCAGGCACCGCGTGCCGCAAGCACTTCGCCCACGAGGTGGCCGATGTTCTGCACCGTGTACGCTTGCGTCGAAGTCGCATCGCGCCACGAAAAACCGAGCAAGCCGAGCCGGCGTTCCATCTCCTGCATCACCGCGCTCAGCTTGGCGCGCATGCCTTCGGGCGAGGTGTCGCCGCGGTGCACGATGCGCTCGCGGTGGGTGCTGCCAGGGCCGAGCGATTCGCCGCCGCCCGCGAGCACGAAGCTCGCTGCGCGCGGGCCATCCGCCGCGGCAGGAACGGTGTACGAAAAGGCATGCATGACGGGCTCGCGCGGCGCATCGTACATCGGACAGACGTTGGTACGCGCCACCGGGTTGACCGGTTTGTCGCCGCCGCGGTAGAGGCCCCAGCGCTCCAGCGTCACCACGTAGGCCTTGTTGAAGTCGCGAAAGCCTTCCTCGGTGAAAGGCGCAGGCGAGCGCAGCTCGCAGGCGGCGAATGCGCCGAGCGGCCGGCCGATCGCGCCGAGGTGTCGTTCGACCGCGCTGAATGCTTGCGCCAGCGGCAGCGCTTCGCCGAAGCGCGCGCGCTCGAGCATGAAGCCCGGTTCGGCGGCGACACCGCTCGAGTATTGAAATACGGCTGGGATATAGCGATAGCCGCCGGCGGCGAAGGTCTCGACCGCGCTCATGCCATCACCACGTCGATCAGGTACGGCCCGCGCTGCGCCATCGCGTAGTCGAGTTGTTTGGTCAACTGCTCCAGGTCGCGCACTTCCGCCCCCGGTACGCCGAGGCTCTTGGCCATGGTGACGAAATCGATGCCGGGCCGGTCGAGCATGAGCATGTCGTTTGCGCGCGGACCGGGGTTGGCTGCGCCGACATCGGCGAGCTGGCTGTAGAGGATCTTGTAGGAATGGTTGGAGAAGATCAGCACGCACACGTCGAGGCCCTCGCGCGCCATCGTCCATAGCGACTGGAACGTGTACATCGCGCTGCCGTCACCGATGAGTGCGATCACCTTGCGATTGGGACAGGCCACCGCGGCGCCGACCGCGACCGGCGTGCCGTAGCCGATCGAGCCGCCCATGTTGTTGAGCCAGTCGTGCGGCGGCGCGCCCGCGCTGTAGGGAAAGAAGCCGCGGCCGGTCGTGATCGATTCGTCGACCACGATGGCGCCTTCGGGCATGGTCGCGCCCAGCGCGCAGCCCAAGCCGTCAAGCGTGAATTTGCCCGTGGGCCGCTCCGGGCGACCCGGTTGCGCAACGCCCGCCGGCTTTTCCGTGAGCGCGCCCAATTCGGCGGCGAGCGCCTCGAGCGAGGCGATCGGATCGCCTTCCACGGGACACAGCGTGACCGTCTCGCAGCCCGCGGGCGTAAGCACGCTCGGCTTGCCGGGATAGGCGAAGAACGCGGCCGGCGCTTTGGCGCCGACCAGCACCATGTGCCGCGTCCCTTCGAGTTGTTGTTGCGCCGTCTCCACCACGAAGTGCAGCCGCAGCATCGGCACGCGGCCCGCGCCACGCTCGATGCGCGCCGTGCCGCCCGCACCCTGGATGCGGCACCCCGTCTTCGCCGCGATCTTGCCCGCGAGCTCGAGCCCGGACGCACGCAATGCGCGCCCGCCCAGATAGAGCATTGCCGAGCTGCCGTTGCGCAATGCCTTGGCGGCTGCGATCACCGCGTCCTCATCCGGCCGCGGCGGTGGCGGCGTGTCGGGGGTATCGGCAACGCCTTGCGCTTCGCCCCAAGCGGTATCGGCCGGTAGGATGAGGGTGGCGATCTGCCCGGGTGCGACCCGCGCCGCTTGAATCGCCAACGCCCCGTCGCCGGCGACCGTTTTCGCTGTGGGCGAGGTCTTCACCCAGTGCGAGAACGGGCGCGCGATGCCCTCGATGTCGGCGGTAAGCGGCGTGTCGTACTGGATGTGGTAGAGCGCATGCTCGCCCACGACGTTGACGATGCCCGAGCCGGCCTTCTTCGCGTTATGCAGATTGGCGGCGGCGTTCGCAAGCCCGGGGCCGAGATGGAGCAGCGTCGATGCCGGCCGGTCCGTCATGCGGTAATAGCCGTCCGCGGCGCCACTGCACACCCCTTCGAACAGACCCAGCACGCAGCGCATGCCCTCGACCCGGTCGAGCGCGCCGACGAAGTGCATCTCCGAGGTGCCCGGGTTCGCGAAACAGACCTCGACCCCGCCCTTCAGCAATGTACGAACCAGGCTTTCCGCGCCGTTCATGAATGCATCCTCCCTGCAAGCGTGGTCGCATTATAGGTGCGCATGGGCCGGCTCGGCCGCGCGCGGTCGCAGTCGAGCCGCGCTGCGACGCGGCGCGGTACTATCGGCGCTACGGATGCATGCGATTCGCGGCCGAACGACGAAAGGGGAGCAAGGGCGCATGAGAACCATCGACATTCATGCTCACATGGTGCCACGCTCGCTGTGGCAAGCCGTGGCGGCGAGGCGGGACTGGTATGGCTACCGCGATCATGGCGGCAACGGCGATCGCATCATCGGTAACGGCCAGGTAACCACGTTCACGTCGGACAAGGTGCGCTACACCCCCGAGCAGCGGCTGGCGGACATGGATGCGCAAGGCACCGACGTGCAGGTGGTGTCGATTCATACGCCGTTTGCCGGCTATCACCTCGACGCCGACCAGGGCAGGGCGCTTGCACGCGAGGTCAACGACGAGATCGCCGAAATGACGCGCACTTGGCCGACGCGCTTCGCGGGGCTCGCCACGCTGCCCATGCAGGACGTGGGCGCGGCGATCGAGGAGCTCGAGCGCGCGCTCAAGCTCGGGCTCAAGGGCGCCGAGCTCGATACCGAGGTGAACGGCGAACAGTGGGACGAGCGCAAGTTCATGCCGTTCTTCAAGGCGGCCGAGAGTATGGGAGCCATGCTCTTCTTCCATCCGCAGCCACAGAACAACTTCCTGCGTGATCGGATCACGCGCCACGGGCTCGTGAACAGCGTCGGCGTCATCCTCGACGATGCGATCGTGACCGCAATCCTCATCTGCGGTGGGGTGCTCGAGGCGTGCCCGGACATCCGCATCTGCATCGCCCACGGCGGCGGGCCGGCTTGCTACGGCATGGGACGCCTCGACCGCGCGTGGCATGCGAGACCCGACGCTAGGACGATCCCGCAGCCGCCGAGCGCGTACCAGAAGCGGCTCTACTACGACACCGTCACCGGTAGCGAGGAGGCGCTGCGCTTCCTGCTCGACCAGGTCGGCGCGGAGCGCGTCGTGCTCGGCAGCGACTGGCCGTTCGTGCCGTTCGAGCCCTCGCCCGGCGGCTGGGTGCGGCAGATGAAGTCGCTCACGCAGGCGGAGAAGGACAAGATCCTGTGGCAGAACCTGGAAGCGCTGCTCAAACTCTAGAATCACAAGGAGCGTCATGCCCGCCATGAACAAGCACAAGCAGATCCTCTGGTTCGACGACGGCAAGCGGCCGAACGTGGCCGACGAGCTGGAGAAGCACGCCGACATCACGGTACATCGACTTACGGCGCAGGGGCCCGCGGCGGACAACTGGGGTGCACTGGCCGCCTCGCAGGTGTACTGCATTACCTCGACGCGCCAGGAGCTGCCCGAGCAGTACAAGTGCCACGCGGCGCTGCTTGCTCGCTGCCCGGATCTGCTCGCCGTTTCCACCACCGGTGCGGGTTACGACACGGTCGACGTGGCCGCGTGCAACGCGGCCGGCGTGCTGGTGGTCAACCAGGCCGGATCGAACGCGGACGCGGTGGCCGAGCATGCGGTGGCCATGATGCTCTCGCTCACGAAGAAGATTCCCCAGACCGACCGCTCGCTGCACCGGGAGATGCGCACGCCACGCGAGCAGTTCAAGGGCTGGAATGCGCATGGGCGCACGCTCGGCATCATCGGCCTGGGTAACGTCGGGCGGCGGGTCGCACGCATCTGCGGCCTTGGATTGCAGATGCGTGTGCTCGCTTTCGATCCTTACCTGAGCGCCGACGAGATCCAGGCGCGAGGCGCGACCAAGGTCGACTTCGCCACGCTGCTCGCGCAAGCGCGCTTCGTCAGCGTGCATTGTCCCTACAACGACGATACGCGCGGCATGCTCGGCGCCGCGCAACTTGCGGCGCTCCCTCGAGGCGCGTTTGTCGTCACCACCGCCCGCGGCGGCATCGTCGACGAGCAGGCGCTCGCCGATGCGCTCGGGCGCGGTCATCTGGGCGGCGCCGGGGTCGATGTCTGGATGGACGAACCGCCGCCGTTATCGCATCCGCTGCTTGCGCTCGACAACGTGCTCGCGACCTATCACACGGCCGGCATCACCGAGGATTCGCGCACCAACATGGCGACCTGGAATGCCGAGCAGGTGATTGGCATCCTGCGTGGCGAGCGCCCGCCGCGGCTCGTCAACCCGGAAGCGTGGGCGCGCTACGTTCCTCGCTTCGAACGGGTGTTCGGATTCAGGCCGCAGGCGGAAGACTGACATCCCGGCGCGCGCGGCGCGGCGCCTAGGTTCGGGCGCATCGCGGTCTGCCGGTTATCCCGATGGGCGTACGCCGGCCCAGCGCAATTCGGCCGCCGCAGTGGCGTGAACGCCTGGGCTGCGTGCTTAGCGCCCGCCGCGACCCAGATCGCGGTCGGCTTCGGCGAGCAGTGCATCGTGGTCCGAGGCGAGGGTGATTTCGCGTCCGACGACGGCGGGCGAGTAGCCTTGCAGCCAGTACGAATTGGTGGGATGCCCCCCGCCCGCCACCGTCAGGATGAGATTCTCCGGCTTGGCCGCGATCGGCCAAGGATCGAGCCCGAGGCTCGCGCGCGTGGCCGGGTTCGAATCGGCCTCGATCCACGATACCGAGCCCGAGCGCACGAGCCACGCCAGCGGGATTTTCGAGTGCTCCCAGAGAAACTCGCGCATCGAGCGTTGCGTCCAGCCGAGCTCGGCCATGCGGCTTGCGACGATGTTGGGGATCATCAGCACGCCGGGCGTGCCGTCGGTCCATCCGGGTATGCAGTGCAGGTTCGGCGTGCGCAGGAAATCCGCCATGCGGTGCATGCCTTGCAGGGCGTCTTCTTCGGCCGTTTCCTTCTTCGCGCTACGCCGGCGCACGTTGATTGCGCCGCTCGCGAAGATGAGTGAGATCGAGTTGGTTCCCGCTTCGAAGCCATGGCGTTCGGTGCCGTGCGCGAGCCACCCGCGCGGCAGGCCTTCCTCGTCCTCGGCGAACACCGCGTTGGTGTAGCGCATGCCACCGTAGTTCGCCATCGCGCCGATGCCCGGCAGCGCACCGCCGAGATTCTGCTGCAACAAGCGCAGGGCGCGACCGATACTGGCGCCGGCTGGCCGCTGCGGATCCGGCCCCAGGCAGCCGAAGCCGGAATTGAGCCGGATCTGCCGGCGAATCGGCCCATTGACGATGACGACCGGGAAGGCGCTGCCCGAGGCAGCCTGCAACTGGTCCGAATTGGTGCTCGGATCGAGGAACGCTGCAACCGTGGCAAGCAGCACCGGCAGATACTCGGGGCGTCCGCCCGCCATGGCGAGCGCAACTGCGCACTCTTGTACCGTAACGATGCCGCCGCGCGGAGGCATCGTGCCAAGCGCGTGCGACCCGGGTGAGGCCGCGCCGCGCAAGATCCATTGCACCCGTTGCGGTGTCGGCGGCCACAGGGGCAGGCCGTCTCCCCAGAGCTCGCTGATCGCGAGGTGATTGAAGCGCACCAGCGCGTGCTCGTAATCGGCGGCTTCGACGGTGATCATGCGCCCGCGCTCGGCGGCGGCCTCGGTGCGCTCGGGCTGCCAGCGCGTCAGCCCATCGTAGAACTCCTGTTTGCGCGCCTCGAGCACCGAGATGTCGCTCTCGGGCAGGAAGATCGACATGGGGAAAGTGACCATGGCGCCGGCCGGAGCAAGGCCAAGCCCGGCCACTGCGTTGCGGAACACGCCGGCGAAATCGGCCCGGCCCAGCGTTACGGTCGGAATGCCCGCCGCTTCAAGCTTAGCGGCTGCACGGCCGCATGCTGTGGCGCAGGAGCCTCAGGAGGCGTTGCCGACGATGACGGCGTCGACCTGCGCCTGCTGCACGCGCGCGCAGGTCGCATCCTTCGCGATCTCGGCATTGCCTTGCGGGAAGGCATCGATCGGCAGGACGCGCGCGCCGGGGAAGTCCGACTCGATCAGCGATTTGAGCAGCGGCAGCATGCGATACGCTTGCCACTGCTCGTTGCTGAGGAAGCCGATAGTCTTGCCCGCCAACGTGTCTACGCGTGCCGCGTGTGGCTGCTTTACCGCGATGGTCCCGGAAGGGTCGTGGAACTCGAAGCGCATCACCTGTTCTCCGGCTGAGCCGTGTGCTGTCGTTACGGCCGGGTTTCCCGGGTCGCGCTCCACGCACTGGAGCCCGAACCCGTTTTCATCATGCCCTCGATGTGCTCGCCATTCACGCGCCCGCTGTAGAGCACGCCGCCGGCCGTGAACACGAGCCGATCGCCTGTGAGCTTGGCATCGCTGAGCTTCAGCTCGCGGCCGTTGCCATTGAGCGTGCCCGAGACCATCTGGAACTGTTGTTCGAGCTTGAGCGTACCCTGCGGGGTCTTCCACGTGCCGGCGACCTTTGCCGGAACGATCCACAGGTAGGCCGTGCAATAGCTGGTGCAACCTTCGTCCGAACTCGCGGTGGCCGATTCGTCCCATTTCCAATCGCCCATCGTGAACGAATTGGAAACCACGCGCGTGCCCGGTTTCATGTCGAGCAGTTTCGGGCGCAGCCTCAGATTGATGTCCGGCAGCAGGAACATGGTGACGACGGTCGCGTTGGAGAAATCGGTCTCGAACAGATCCGCGCGCTTGAACTCCGCCTTGCCCGCGACGCCGGCGTTGCGCGCGTTGCGCTTGGAAAGCTCCACCATGTCCGGGTTGTATTCGATACCGAGCGCCGTGGTGCCGCGCTTGGCGGCGGTGATGACGGTGCGCCCGTCGCCCGAACCGAGATCCACCAGCGTGTCCTTTGGGGTCACCTTGCCGAGCGCGAGCATCTTGTCCACCAGCGCCTGCGGGGTCGGCACCCAGATCACGTCCTTGCCGTGCTGGCCGACGTGCGGCTCGTACTCGGCCTTGGGGGCGGTGGTCTGCGCGCACGCGACAGTGGTCGCGGCGAGAAGGCATCCGAGCGCGAAGTGATGACGCATGGCAGTGATCATGGTGTCTCCGGCGTTGTGGCGGTGAGCGGGCGGCACGTGGCCGCCGTTGGCGTTCGCGTGCATCTTAACCAAAGACGCGCCCGCCGCCGAAGCTCTGTGTCGAAATGTTTCGCGGCCGCCGCCGGCGGCGTTGCCGAAGTTCCGAGAACGCCTCGGCCCCGCTGGCGTACGCCGCCGCTATCGTGCGGCGCGCAACGCCGCGGTAAGCTCCCCGACATCGGCGACGTCTTCCAGCCGATCCACCAGCGCGATGATCCGGTCGACCCGCGCGGCCGGCAGCTTTCCTTCGGCTGCCGTACGCAACTTCTCCCGGATCTCGGCGCGCGTCAGCGGGTCGTCCGGATCACCCTTGGCGCAGTCGCGACTCTCGGCGTGCGAGCCGCCGCCCTTCATGCGCACCTCGACCGTTGCTGCGGTGCCCTGCAGCGCGGGATCGCAGACCGTCTGCACGCGCTCGTGCGTGAACGCATCGACCTTCGGATCCTGGTAGCGGCCGGGCTCGAACTGGTCGAGCCAGCAGCGACGATCGTGCAGGATGATGCTGATGACATAGCGTGCCGACAGCAGCGCCTTGAACTTGTCGTTCCAGGGGAGCGTGCCGTGCATGTCGTACACGACCTTGGAAAGACCGACCTTCACCTGCGCGATCTCGTCGGGCCTCAGGTCGTGACGCTCGATCAGCGCGAACAATGCCGTCATCGCGCTCTGGATCGAACTCGCAGCCGGCCACAGCCGCAGCGCGATCTGCTGCAACAGCCATTCGTGCCCGAGCCCGGCGGTCACGACCTCCGCCTTGCCGCCGTTGGAGTATGCGTTGTAGATGCCGCCGTCCGGGTGTACCAGGATCTCGTTCGAGGCGCGGAAGTCCTGCTGCGCGAGCAGCCCCGCCATGAGCCCGGAAAGCGCGCCGCGGCACTGGTGGAACTTGATCGTGGGCGTGCCCCAGTGGGCGAACGTGCCGGCCGACTGGCTGCCGGCGAGGCCGAAGGCGTTGCGCTGCTGTTCGGCGTTGAGGTCAAGCAGCTTGCCGAGCGCCGCCGCGCCGCCGAACGGACCGATCACGCCGGGCGAGTGCCAGCCGCGGGCGCGAAACGCCGCATAGTCGATGCCGAGGGCAATGCGCACCGAAGTCTCGAGGCCGGCGGCCAGCGCGAGCAGCAAAGACCTGCCGCTCGCTCGATCGCGCTCGGCGATCGCCAGGGCCGGCGGCACCACCTCGGGCGTGGTGTGATAGAGCGTGGGACGATGCACGTCGCACACGGTCACGGCGGTGACGAGGTAGGCATTGAGCATCGTCGCCCCGGCGAGCGAGAGTCCGCCGCCGCCGATGACGCTTGCCTCGCGACTTGCACCGAGCGCGCACGCGAGCGCCTCGACCTGGCGCACTTCATCGCCCTGGCGGCCGGCGAGCGCGCTTGCGAGCGCATCGAGGAGGTAGTCCTTCACCCGCTCGCGGATCGGCGCGGGAATGTCCTCGTATTGCAGTCTGGCAATGAAACCGGCCAGATCGGCGGTGGGTGCGGCGGACATGAACACTCCAGAACGGTTGCGGCTGGGTCAGTCGAGGCGTGCCCCTGATGCCTTGACGATCTTCGCCCACTTCGGCAGTTCCGCCTGCATGAGGCTCGCGAATGCCTCGGGCGTAGATGGGATCGGCTCGGCGCCGAGCGCAACGAAGCGTTCGCGCACTTGCGGCGTATTGAAGATCTTGACCACGGCTGCGTTGACCTTCTGCACCACCGCGGGCGGCATGTGCGCCGGGCCGACGAGCCCGTTCCAGCCCATCGCGTCGTAGCCGGGAACGCCGGCTTCGGCGATGGTCGGCACCTCGGGCAGGGCGGGCATGCGCCGCGCGGTCGAGACGCCGAGCGCGCGCAACTTCCCGGCCTTGACGAACGGTACGCCCGACGGGGCCGTCGCCCAGGTGACGGCGACCTCGCCGCCGAGCAGCGCCACCATCTGCGGCGAGGCGCCCTTGTAGGGCACGTGCAGGAGATCGGTGCCGGTCATGGTCTTGAACATCTCGGCAGTGAGGTGCGGCTGGCTGCCGCTGCCCGCCGAGCTGTACGACAGCTCCCCCGGGTGCTTGCGCGCGAGCGCGATCAACTCCCTCACATTGCGCGCCGGCAAGGACGGATGGGCGCACAAGAGGCTCGGCAGTGCGACCAGGTTCGTGATCGCGGTGAAGTCCTTGATCGGGTCGAAGTTGAGCTTGGGATAGATGGCGGGGTTGATCGCATGCGTGCCGACCGTATTGATATAGAGCACGTGCCCGTCGGGTGAGGATCTGGCGACGTACTCCGAGGCGATATTGCCGGCGGCGCCGGGCCGATTCTCCGTGACCACAGGCTGTCCCCATTCCTTGCTCAGGCGCTCGCCGATTGCGCGCGCGAGAATGTCGGAGGTGCCGCCGGGCGGGAAGGGCGAGACGATGCGGATAGGCTTGCTCGGATAGGTCTGCGCGACGGTCGCACCGCCTGTGAGGGCGAGCGCCAAGGCGCACGCTATCGATACCGTGTTGCAAGTCATGCGCGTACTCCTCTTTGCGAGCGCGTGTTTGCGAAGTAAAACCGGCGGCGCGCGCGCGGCGTCGTGATCATCGGACACCGGGTGAATCATCCGGCCCAGTAGGCGCACGCCGGCAGCACGCGTTTCGGGATGGCGCCATACACCACCTTCACGTGATTCACGTTCTCGGCGATGCGGAAGTCGACCGCGAGGCTTGCGAGCGCGTACGCCTGCGCGGTGCTGAGGTTTGCCCGCGCGGCCAGGAACGCGACCGCGTGCTTCACTGCGATCCGTGCCGCCAGATCGAGATCGACGTCCATGCCCGTGACGTAATGGCAGGTCCGGTCTTCGGCGCGCGGCCAAGGCAGATCGCGCGCGCCGCCGGCGTGCACGATGAATTGAAGCGTGGGCGCGAGCGAGATCTCGATCGCCGTGCCGTTCACTTCGCCGTCACCTTGCAAGCCGTGACCGTCACCGGTCCAGAATTGCGCGCCGTCCTGGAATACCGGCAGATAGAGCGTCGCGCCGCGCGTGAGCACCTTCAGATCCATGTTGCCACCGAATGCACCGGGCGGGCGCGTGTTGGCGGGTGCAACGTCGGTGGGCGGGGCGACCGCCATGATGCCCATGAAGGGCGCGAGCGGCAGCTCGATGCGATCGGAAAACAGCGCCACCCCGCGGGCGCGATCGATGCGGATGATGTGACGTGCGATCGCGCTCAGGAGCTGTGGTCCCGCGCCCACACCCGGACCGGAATTATTGGTGCCGTAATCGACACGGAAATCGACATCGAGAATGCGCACTTCCAGCATGTCGCCGGGGCGCGCGCCGTCGACGTAGATCGGACCCGTGAGCACGTGCGAACCGGCGCCGGGCTCGCGTTTGACGTGGGCGTAAATGGCCTTGACATCGTCCAGGACGTTATCGGCCGCGATGCCGGCCTCGCCGAAGAAGGCGACCGGGTCGATGCCGGCGGTGAGTCCCTGTTGTGAGACGGTATCGATGCGAACGCTTTGTCCCGACGCGATGGTGAGCGCCGGCGGCGCACCGGCCGGGATCAGGCCCCAGCTCACGTTGCCCGGAACGCAGCGCAGGTGCGAGGCGGGCGCGGCCGTCGCGGTTGTCGCTGCGGCGCGCGTCATGGCTGTGCTCCGAACTGCGCGGCGAGGTCGGGATCGAACTTGCCGTCGATCAGGATGAACGCGACCTTGCACGGCTTGTCCGAGCGGTTGCTCCAGGCGTGGTTGGTGCCGCACTGGATCAGGACATCGCCCGCCTTGAGCAGCACCTCGGTGTCGTCGAGTACGCAATACATCTCGCCTTCGAGGATGATGGCGTAGTCGATGCTCTCGGTGCGGTGCATGTAGGGGTGGCGCCTGTTCTGGCCGAAGGTCGACGCATCGGGATTCCCGAGCGCCTCAAAAACTTTGCGCGCCTTCTCGGCGTCCATGGTGCTGAAGTCCGGGTCGGGCGGCACCGAGGAGATACGCACGATCGTTCCGTTCGGATTGGCGACGATCTTGCGCGGCCCCTCGGTCGGTTCGGCGTAGCGGCGCGAGACGCGCGCGGGCGATTCGTTGGTGCGCCAAAGATCGGTGGAGTAGTGGCCGGGCCGCAAGGGGCTCGTGTGCACCTTCGGTGCGGGACCGTCCGAGACCACGATGGCTCTTCCGTTCTCGTCGTGGCCGGTGACGACGCGTCTGACGTATCCGTGCATGCATTCCCTCCGGGGAGCCGTTGTTGCCATCGCGGGTAAGGACAGGCGAGCCCATGCTCGCGCCGAGCGGACATATTACGGGAAATAGCCGGTCGGTCGTGCCGATCGCGGACAATGGTCGCGATCGGCGCGCGCCCGAGCAGCGGATGAAACGAAGCGCGGCTACAATGGCGCGAATTTTCCTGGTGCTTCCCTCCCCGTCGAGCCCTAGCCCAGCGGGAGCGGGAAGACAAGCTTACCGACGGGATGGTCAGCAAGACACGCTCCATGACGGATGCGCCAACCATCGACTATGGCCACGGGATCAGCGCGCTCGACTCGGGTTTCATCCGCCCGGGGCTTGCCGCAGTCTACCTGATCGTCGAAGCCGATCGTGCGGCGGTGGTCGATCCTAGCGCCAATGCATCGATCGATCGGGTGCTGGCGGCGCTGGCCGGCAAGGGCATCGCACCCGAGCAGGTGGATTATGTTCTGCTCACGCACATTCACCTCGACCATGCGGGGGGTGCGGGGCTGCTGATGTCCAAGTTGCCGGCGGCGAAACTGTGTGTGCACCCGCGCGGGGCGCGTCACATCGCCGATCCGAGCCGGTTGATCCAGAGCACGATCGATGTTTACGGCAGCGAGCATGCGCGCCGCGTCTACGGCGAGATCCTTCCGGTTGCGCCCGAGCGCATCGTCGTCACCGGCGAGGGCGATTACGTCGACCTGGCGGCGCGGCGGCTTCATTTCCTCGATACGCCGGGCCACGCGCGCCATCACTGCTGCATCGTCGACAGCCGCAGCCGATCGATCTTCGCCGGCGACACGTTCGGTTTGGCTTATCGGGAGCTTGAAGTCGCAGGCCGCCGCTCGGTATTTCCGACCACGAGCCCGGTGCAATTCGATCCGGTCTCACTGCACGCATCGATCGAGCGCATCGTCTCGTTGCATCCCGAGCAGGTGTTCGTGACGCACTTCGGCGGGGTGCGCGAAGTCGAGCGCCTGGCAGGGAATCTACACCGGCTGATCGATGCGCACGTGGCGCTCGCGCAAGCGCACGCGCACGCGGGTGAGCACCGTCACGCATTGCTCAAGCAGGGGATCGAACGCATGCTCCTCGCCGAAGCGCAGCGGCAAGCCTGGCCGCTGGCAGCGAGCGAAGTGCTGCGGCTGTTCGCGGCCGACATCGAGCTCAACGCGCAGGGGCTGGGCGCGTGGCTCGACGCCGACCCGGCGCTCAAGGCGCAAGCCGCTCGATGAGCCAGGCGCCGTCGTCGCGCAGGCGATAGCTCAGCCGGTCGTGCAGGCGGTCGCTGCGGCCTTGCCAGAATTCGACCGCGGCCGCCCGCACGCGGTAGCCGCCCCAATGCGGCGGGCGCGCTATGCTCTCGCCATAGCGGCGAGCGACCGCCGCGGCCTGCTCTTCCAGCCAGGTGCGATTCGGAATCACCGTGCTTTGCGGCGACGCCATCGCACTGTAACGGCTGCCCAGCGGACGGGTCGCGAAATACACCGACGAGCTTTCGTCGCTCACGCGCTCGACGCCGCCCTCGACGCGCACCTGGCGCTCGAGCGGCGCCCAGTGAAAGACGAGCGCGGCCTGCGGTCGCGCGGCGAGCTCGCGTCCCTTGCGGCTCTCGTAATTGGTGTAGAAAACGAAGCCGCCGTCCTCGACGCCCTTCAGCAGCACCATGCGCGCCGCCGGACGACCTTGCGCGTCGACCGTGGCAAGCGTCATGGCGTTGGGCAGCGGGAGTCCGGCGGCGATCGCATCGTCGTACCAGCGCTCGAATAGAGCATAGGGCTCCGCGGGGACCGCGCGCTCCTCGAGCGGGATGTGCGGGAAGGGATTCGACATGAATTCGGGCTCCGGATTTTGCGCGTTGTTCGATGCGTGCGATCGCCGGCTAGTGCACGGGCCAGCGTAGTTTCGACATTTTCTTCATGTCCAGCCGGCCGGCGATGCGCGCTGCTGCGGCACGTACTTCGCGCAGCAGCGCCGCCTCGTCGACCAGCAGCATGCGTTTGTTGCGCACCACCTGCGTGCCGCCGACGAACACGTCGCGCACCGTGTTGCCGGTTGCGCTGTAGACCAGGTTGGACACTGGATTGTAGAGCGGTTGCCATTCGGGCGCGGTCGCGTCGAACAGCACGAAGTCGGCCGCCTTGCCCACCTCGATGGCGCCGATCGAGTCGGCAAGTCCTGCGCCGCGTGCGCCGTTGGTCGTCGCCATCTCCAGCGCCTGCTCCGGCGGCATCAGACGCGGGTTCATGCGGATTTCCTTGTAGCCGCAGGCGCAGTTTCGCATCTCCTGCACCAAGTCGACGGTCCCGGACGAGGCGTGGTCGGTGCCGAGGCTCACGGTAACGCCCAGCGCTGCGAGTTCGGGGTGCATGCCGATGGCGAGATTGCCGTAGCCGTTGTGCAGCGACGAGGATGGGCAGCACACGAGCGTGGGCTTGCGCCGCGCGAGCAGCGCGATCTCGTACGGCTCGAACCAGCCCGAGTGCAAGAGCAGCATGCGTTGATCGAGCACGCCGAGAGATTCCAGCCGCTCGATCTCGGGTTTGCCGAACTGCGCGATGCTCGCATCGCGCGTGAAGTACGAGTAGCAGGCGTGCGTCTGCAACACCGCGTCGTGCTTCTCGGCGATCGCCTTGAGCGCGAGGATGAGCTCGTCGGAGCTGTTGTTCATGCCCCGAAATGAAGCGCTGACGCTAAGCCGCCCGGCATACTTGCCGGGATAGGTCGCGAACAACCGCTCGGTCTTCTCGACGCACTGTTCGCGCGTCTCGATCATGCGCGCCGGCATGAGACCCGTCACCGACTTGTTGCGATCGAAGCAGCTCACCGCCAGCACCATGCGCATGCCGGCTGTCATCACGGCGCGCACGGTGGCATCGGGGTGGTAATTGCCCGGCTCGATGAAGCAGGTGACGCCGTGACGCAGTTGTTCGACCGCCGCGAGTGTCGCCGCGACGTAGACCTCCTCGGCGCCGGTCGCCACCTCGTACGGATACATGTGCTCGAACAGGAACGACTGCGCGTTCGCTTCGTCGGCGAGTCCGCGCGCGAGGTGGAAGGACGAGTGCAGATGGTTGTCGATAAGCCCCGGCGTGACGACGCAGTCGGATGCATCGACATACGCCTCGGCCGACCAGCTGCGTTCGATGTCGGCGCTCTTGCCGATCGCGGCGAAAATGCCGCCCTTCACGGCGAGCGCCGCGTCGCGCAGGATGCGCCGCTCGCCGTCCACCGTGATCAACCAGTCGATATGGCGCACTAGCAGGTCGGCGCGCGTGCTCGCGTCCATGAAATCCAAGCCGTCGGGATGCGTGATTGTCCCACCGCCGCGCGCCTGCGTCCAAGGGCGCGCACGCGTTCGCTTCGCGCCTTCACGCGCACAGGGTCGGCAAGCTCGTCGTGAGCCGAGGCCGCTCGCTCACCGCGGGCACCAGTGAGGACGGTCCGAACGGCGTGTCGCGGCGGTGGGCTTTGATCTCGCCCGTGACGCCGGCATAATGCCGCTGCCAGACCGAGAAGGAGAACACGATGTCGACGCGAGCCCGCATCGCTGCCTTAGCTGCGGCCGGCATGCTCGCCGGTGCCGCGCATGCCCAGAGCTTTCCGGCCAAGACGATTCGCATGATCGTGCCGTTTGCGCCCGGCGGGGCGACCGACACCTTCGCGCGCACCACGGCGGCGGAGCTGACGAAAAGCCTCGGCCAGCAGGTGCTGGTGGAAAATCGCCCCGGCGCCGGCACCACGATCGCCGCCGATCTGGTAGCGCGGGCGGCGCCGGACGGGTATACGCTTTTCTTCACCGATCTTCAGACGCACACGATCAGCGCTTCGTTGTACCGGAAGCTGCCATACGATCCGATTCGCGATTTCGCGCCGGTGGCGCCGATCAATCTCTCGCCGCTGGTGCTGGTCTCGCATCCGTCGGTGCCGGCGCGATCGGTGAAGGCGCTGGTGGCGCTCGCGAGGAAGAATCCCGGTATGACCGCGGGCCATTCGGGCATCGGCACCGTCACCCACATGACGCTGGAAAAATTTCGCCTGCGCGCCGGCATCCAGGTCACCCCGGTCGCCTACAAGGGCGGTGCCACGCCGGTCATCGCGCTCCTCGGCGGCGAAATCACCATGCTGATGGGGACCGCGCCGGCAAGCATCCAGTACATACGCAGCGGCAAACTCATCGCGCTGGGGCTGGCCGCCGAACGTCGCTCGCCTCATGTGCCTGACATCCCCGCCATCGCCGAGACGGTACCCGGCGTCGAAGGCGCGGTCTTCTCTGGGGTGCTTGCACCGGCCGGTACGCCGGCCGCCGTGGTGAACCTGCTCAATGCCGAGTTCGCCAAGGCTGTCGTGAGTCCACGGGCGAAGGAGATCTTCGCCACCAACGTCGCCGAGGCGGTGAAGATGACGCCAGCGCAGTTGGGCGCGCGGATGCAGCGCGACGCGAAACTATGGGCCGAGGTGGTGAACGCGACCGGCGTGCGGATCGACTGAGCTAGACGCTGATCTGTGTTCCGATCTCGATCACGCGCGCGGGTGGCAGATGGAAGTATTCGGCCGCACTGGGGCTGTTGTTCTGCATCCAGCGGAACAGGTCCCGGCGCCAGGTGAACGGTCCTGGCTTTTCTGCGCGCGCGAGCCGCGTCTTGCCCAGGAAGAAGGTCGTCTCCTCCAGCTCGAAATTCAAGCCGCGTTGCGCCAGCAGCTTCAGGGCTTGCGGGATGTCGGGTTCTTCGCGAAAGCCATAGTGCAGGGCAACCGCGTAGCAGTGGCCGCGCTCGATCACGTCGATCTCGACGCGCTCGGCGTCCGGCAACCGCGGCACGTCGTCGGTCACCACGCTCAGGAAAACGAGTCGATCGTGCAGCACCTTGTTGTGCTTGAAATTGTGCAGTAGCGCCGTCGGCACGCTATTGCGCTCGGCGGTGAAGAAGATGGCGCTCCCCGGCACGCGTGGCACTTCGGCCATGGTCGCCATGAAGCCCTCGGTCGGAACGCGCCGCGCTTCCTCCGAAGCGGTAATCGTATCGGCGGCGAGCTTCCACGTCGTCAGCATCGTGAACAGAACCCCGGCCACGGCGATCGGGAACCAGCCGCCCGAGACGAACTTGGTCGCATTGCTGGCGAAGAAGACGAGTTCGACGCAACCGATCGCACCGAGCACGGCGATCAGCAACGGCCCGTAGCCGGGCCGCAGCAGGCACACGACCATGACGACGAGGCTGGTCTCCAGCACCATCGTGGTGGAGACCGCGATACCGTACGCCGCGGCGAGCGCGTCGGACTCGCGAAACTCGAGCACCAGTGCGACCACCAGGATGAGCAGCAGCCAGTTCACGCGCGGGATGTAAATCTGCCCGCGCTGACTCTCCGAGGTGTAGAGCACCGTGACCCGAGGCAGATAACCGAGGCGCGAGGCCTGCTGCGTGACGGAGAATGCGCCCGAGATCGTCGCCTGCGAGGCGATCACCGTTGCCGCCGTCGCCAGCACGATCACGAGCGGCAGCAACTCGGTCGGCGCGAGCAGGTAGAACGGACTCGATATCGCGGCCCCATCGCGCAGCACGAGCGCGCCTTGGCCGAAGTAGTTGAGCATCAATGCCGGCAGGACGATGCCGAACCAGGCGAAGCGGATCGGCCGCGGCCCGAAATGGCCCATGTCGGCGTACAGCGCCTCGCCGCCGGTGAGCGCGAGGAACACCGCGCCGAGCGCCGCGAACGCAATCGCGGGCTCATCGGCGGCGAAGCGCAAGGCGTGGCGTGGATCGAGTCCCGCCAGCACTTGCGGCGTCTCGATGATGCTCTGCACGCCGAGCAGCGCGAGCGCACCGAACCATCCCAGCATGATCCAGCCGAAGAAGCGCCCGACCGTAGCCGTACCGCGCCGCTGCGAGACGAACAACAGCACCAGCACCGCCACGGTGATCGGCACGACCCAATCGTGCAATCCGGGTGCGGTCAGGGTCAATCCTTCCACCGCCGACAGCACCGAGATCGCCGGGGTGATGATCGCGTCGCCGAAAAAGAGCGAAGCCCCGAGCACCGCGATCGAGGCTGCCACCCATTGCAGGCGCGGGCGCCCGCGCAGCAGTCGGCCGGCGAACGCGAGCAGCGCCAGGATCCCGCCCTCGCCGCGGTTATCGAAGTTGAGCACGATCGTGACGTATTTGAGCGACACGATCAGCATGACCGCCCAGAAGATCAGCGACAGTCCCGCGAGCACATTGGCGTCGTTCGAGGGGATGCCCAGCGACGCGGAGAACAGCACCTTGAAGGCGTACAGCGGACTCGTCCCGATGTCGCCGAAGACGACGCCGAGTGCGGTCAGGGTGAGGATCTTGAGCGAGGGAGGAGCGCCGGGCGGGGATTGCATTGCGGCTTCGCCTTTTTTTGCCGCGTGACGATACCGCCCCGGCACGGCTATCGCAACCGTTCTTGCGCACGTTGCTCGCGCGTTCGAACGCGTGCGCCTCGGCCCGACGCCCTACGCGGTATCCGTACGTCGCAAGGGCTGCAGGCGCGTTGCACGCCGCGCGTCGCTGCGGTCGGATCTGCCCTCGTGTGTGCTGCTCGCGGTCAGACGCGCGGGCCAGCACAACGATGCAGCGTGAAAGATCTTATTGAGAATCCCGAAACAGATCGACAAACCGCTTTCCGCTCGGCGCTCCCTACTCCCTTCGGGAGAGACGCCCCGACGCGCGCATCCCGAATCGCGCGCGGGAACCCGGCGTCTCTTCCCTCACCGCCGGCCCCTTTCCAGGAACCTGCCCGCCGCGCGGGCACACAACGCTCCCCTCTCCCACCGGGAGAGGGGTTGGGGGTGAGGGAAGAGGCGCCACGCGAGGTTCCAGGGCGC
>WYBJ01000146.1 GCA_011525945.1 Burkholderiaceae bacterium
CGCGCCCACCCGCTCCACACGCGGCTTGACGCCGCACGCCTTCTGTGGCCATGGGCCGTGCCGCTGCGCCTGGCGCGGCTCCACGGCATTGAGCGGCAGATGCAGGCGGCCGGCCTGGGCCTGGGCATCGAGGAACTCCTCGAACAGATACGCATCCAGGCTCACTGTCCCGAGCTCGGTCGCAGGCAAGAGTGAAAGCAGCTCGTCGCGCAGCGTGAACAGGCACGACGGTTCCAGGCCGATCACCGGGATTCCGCGCTCGATGTAGGGGGCGAGTGCGCCCAGCAAGCGGCGTAACTCCGCGCGCGCCTGCTCGATCAGGCCCTGCGCGAGGAAGGTGCGGCCGCAACATAGCGGCCGCGCACCGGTATCGGGACGCGCGAGATGCACGGCGTAGCCCGCCTTGCGCAATACCGCCACGGCGGCGCGCAGGTTCTCCGGTTCGAAGTAGCGATTGAAAGTGTCGGCCACGAGCACGACTTCGTGGTGCTCGGCACCCGCACCGCATTGTTCGCGCACCGCGGGCGCACGCCGCGGGCGTGATTGCTCACGCACGATCTCGCGATCGCGAAACCAGTCACCGCGCCAGCGCGGGAGACTGCGTTGCGCGGAAAAACCGAGCAGGCGCTCGCTCGCACGCGCGAGCCCCGGAACCCGGTCGCGCAGATTGAGCAATGGCGCCAGACGCGCCGCCCACGGCGCATAGCGCGGCAGATAGGCGATCAGCCGTTCGCGTGCGCTCAAGGCATGGCTCTTGCGCCAGTGATAAAGCGCCTCGATCTTCATACGCGCCATGTCCACCCCGGTCGGACATTCGCGCTTGCAGCCCTTGCACGATACGCACAGCTCGAGCGCCTGCATCACCTCGGGCGAGGCAATGCCGGCGGCACCGAGCTGGCCGGAAAGCGCGAGGCGCAGCGTGTTGGCGCGCCCGCGCGTCAGGTGCTGCTCGTCGCGCGTCGCTCGGTACGACGGGCACATGGTGCCGGCATCGAACTTGCGGCAATGGCCGTTGTTGTTGCACATCTCGACGGCTTTGTCGAAGCCGCCGAAGGCGGACCAGTCGAGCGCGGAGTTGAGCGCAATCGTGCGATAGCCGGGCTTATAGCGGAACAGCGTACGGTCGTCCTGCTTCGGCGGGTCGACGATCTTGCCCGGATTCATGAGCCCGTGCGGATCGAATCGGTGCTTGATCTCGCCGAGCACAGCGGTGAGCCGCGGGCCGAAGAACGGCGCGATCCACTCCGAGCGCACGAGCCCGTCGCCATGCTCGCCCGAGTAGGCGCCCTTGTACTGCTTCACCAGCGCGCACGCTTCCTCGGCGATGGCGCGCATTTTCCGTGCGCCATCGCGACGCATGTCCAGGATCGGGCGTACGTGCAGCGTGCCGACCGAGGCGTGCGCGTACCAGGTGCCGCGCGTGCCGTGCTTGTGGAACACCTGCGTGAGCCGCTCGGTGTATTCGGCCAGGTGTTCGAGCGGCACGGCGCAATCTTCGATGAACGACACCGGTTTGCCGTCGCCCTTCATCGACATCATGATGTTGAGCCCGGCCTTGCGCACTTCCCACAGGTCGCGCTGCAGGCTCGCATCGGTGATCTGCACGACACTTCCGGGCAATCCCAGATCGCCCATCAGCTCGGCGAGTTGCCGCAGGCGCGCGATCTGGCGGGCGCGATCGTCGCCGGCGAACTCGACCAGCAGGATCGCATCGGGCTCGCCCACGATGCAGCGCTCGACGGTGGGACGAAACGCTTCGTTCTCGCGCGCGAGCCCGATCATGGTGCGATCGACCAACTCGACCGCGACCGGATCGAGCTTGACGATGTGCTGCGCCGAATCCATCGCCGCATAGAAGCGCGGGAAGTGGCATACCCCGAGCGTCTTGTGCCTGGGCAGCGGCGCGAGCTTCAGGTGCACGCGCTCGAAGAATGCCAGCGTGCCCTCGCTACCCACCAGCAGGTGCGCGGCATTGGCGTGCGGCGGCCCAAGATGATCGAGGTTATAGCCGGCGACACGCCGCAACACAGCGGGGAAGCGCGCCGCGATCTCTTCGCGTTCGCGCTGGTAAAGCGCTCGCAGATACCGTGCGAGCCTCGCGTAGCCCTCGGGCCAGGAAGCCTCGGTCGGGTCCTCGGCGATCGGGCCGAAGCGATAGCGCTCGCCGCCCACCAGCATGGCGTCGATCGCAGTGACGTTGTGCACCATGTTGCCGTAGGCGATCGAGCGCGAGCCGCAGGAATTGTTGCCGGTCATGCCGCCGATCGTGGCCTGGGCGCCGGTCGAAACATCGACGGGAAACCACAGGCCGTGCGGGCGCAACTGCGCATTCAGCCGATCGAGCACGATGCCGGGTTGGACCACGGCGCTGCGCTGCTCGACATCGAGACTCACCACCTCGTTCAGATACTTGCTGTGATCGACCACGAGCGCGGCGCCGACCGTTTGGCCGCATTGCGAGGTGCCGGCGCCGCGCGGCAGCACAGGCACTTTCATCTCGCTGGCGATACCGATCGCGCTGCGCGCGGCCTCTTCGCTGCGCGGCAGTACGATGCCGACGGGCTCGATCTGGTAGATCGACGCATCGGTGGCATAGCGCCCGCGCGATGCAGCGTCGAACAGCACTTCGCCATCGACCTCGCGCGCGAGACGCCGCGCCAGAGGGGATTGCCAGGCTATATCCGGCATTGCCTTCCCTCACCCCCAGCCCCTCTCCCGGCGGGAGAGGGGAGCGTCGTGCGCCCGCTGGTGCGGGCAGGTTCCTGGAAAGGGAGGCTTCGTGTGCCCGCTGATGCGGGCAGGTTCCTGGCTAGGGGAGCGACGCGTGGAACGCACGCTGAGCGCACAAACCTTCGCGCAGGGCACGATAACGCGCTCGCGCCGGCACGGCTGCGCAACCGATACGACAGCGAGGCGGGCATGACACGTCCTTGACAGGCAACGGCATACATTCTACTTTCACTTCACGGCAGGACAAGGCGCGCGGCCGCGCGCCACCCAACTCGACTCCAACACTCCGATTCGGCGAGGAAGCCATGCCCTACAGCGCTGGCCGTCATTTCCTGCAGATTCCCGGACCGACCAACGTGCCCGAGCGCGTATTGCGCGCAATCGACCGCGCCACTATCGATCATCGCGGGCCGGATTTCGGCGCCCTCGGGCGCGAGGTTCTGAGCCGCATGCAGGCGGTATTTCGCACTCGCTTCCCGGTCGTGATCTATCCGGCATCCGGCACCGGCGCCTGGGAGGCCGCGCTGGTGAATGCGCTCGACCCCGGCGATCGCGTGCTCATGGCCGAGACCGGGCATTTCGCCACGCTATGGAAAAACATGGCGGCGAAACTCGGTCTGGCGCCCGAGTTCATTCCGGGCGACTGGCGCCACGGCGCCGACCCGGTCGCGATCGAATCTCGGCTCGCCGAGGATGGTAACCACACCATCAAGGCGGTATGCGTGGTGCACAACGAAACCTCCACCGGTGTCGTGAGCCGCATCGGCGAGGTGCGTGCCGCGATCGACCGCGCGCACCATCCGGCGCTGCTCATGGCCGACACTATTTCGTCGCTCGGCTCGATCGACTATCGGCACGACGAATGGGGCGTGGACATAACCGTCGGCGGCTCGCAGAAGGGGCTCATGCTGCCGCCGGGGCTGTCGTTCAACGCGTTGAGCGACAAAGCGCTCGCCGCGGCGAAGCGCGCACGCATGCCGAAGTCCTACTGGTCGTGGGAAGAGATGCTGGGCGCAAACAAGACGGGCTATTTCCCCTACACGCCGGCAACCAATCTGCTGTACGGATTGCGCGAGTCGCTCACCATGCTGCTCGACGAAGAAGGCCTGGAGAACGTCTTCCGCCGCCACGATCGTCATGCCGAAGCCACGCGCAAAGCGGTACAAGCGTGGGGGCTCGAGATCCAATGCGCCAATCCGGCCGAATACTCGAGTTCGCTCACCGCCGTGCAGATGCCCGCGGGACATAGCGAGGTGGCGCTGCGCAAAGTCGTGCTCGAGCGCTTCGACATGTCGCTTGGCAGCGGCCTGGGAAAGATCGCCGACAAGGTGTTTCGCATCGGTCACCTGGGCGACTTCAACGATCTCACCCTGCTCGGCACCCTGGCGGGAGTCGAAATGGGACTCGAGCTCGCCGGCGTGCCGCACCGCCAGGGCGGCGTCACGGCTGCGATGCGCAGCATCACCGCAGCAGCGCAGCAATCGAACCGACATTCGATGCGAAGCGCCGCCTGAGGCAGGCCCGATCCGCGGCGTGGGTGCTGCGGGAGGAGGCGCAAATCATTGAGCTTTCAGTGGGCGCTGGACGGACCGGGCGATCCTTTTCGAGCTTGTTCCCTTCTCCTCGTTTCGCCCCTTACGGGCTATCGGGCGCACCCGACCCCGCGGCAGCGCGTGTCAAGCGATCGAGCACCGCGGCCCATTCGGGTCGCGCCGGCGGCCGCTCCACCACGATCACGTCCGAGCCCGAAGCATCGGCGGCGCGCAGCATGGCGTACAAGTCGTGCGCATAGCCGCGCGCGTCGGCAGCACACGCCAGCCAGGTGAGATCCGGCAACAGCGGCCGCATGGCGCTGAAGGACAGCACCGCCACGCGCTTGTCCTGGCGCGCGAGCGAGCGGATCAACTCGGCTGCGAGGTCGGGCTCCACCAGCATGAGCGGCGTGCCCGGGGCGTAGTGCGCCTCGAGTCGGCCCGGCGTCCGCGGCGCCGAGCTACCCGGCATCGCAACGGCGGCGCCGAGCGCGCTTTCCAATTCGGCCCGGCCGATGCCACCAGGACGCAGCAGTACCGGCTGCGAGCCACTGGCGTCGACGATCGTCGACTCGATGCCGATCGCACAGTCGCCGCCGTCGAGCACGCATGCAAGCGCATGGCCGAATTCCGCGCGCACGTGCTGCGCACTGGTCGCACTCACTTTGCCGAAGCGATTCGCCGACGGCGCCGCCACGCCGCCGCCGAAAGCCTCGAGCAGCGCCTGCGCCAGCGGATGCGCGGGCACCCGCAGCGCGACCGTATCCTGACCGCCGGTGACGGCGTCGAGCACATGCGCTGCACGCCGCAGCACCAGCGTGAGCGGGCCAGGCCAGAACGCGTCCGCAAGCCGCAAGGCCTGCGCCGACGGCGCAAGCGCCCAGTCGTGCAGCTGGCGGGCGGCGCTCACGTGCACGATCAGCGGATGATTGCTCGGGCGGCCCTTGAGTGCGTAGATGCGCGCCACCGCGGCCGCGTTCAAGGCATCGGCCCCCAGGCCGTAGACCGTCTCGGTCGGAAACGCCACCACCCCGCCCGCACGCAGAATCGCCAGCGCGTGCGCGAGCTCCTCGGCGCCGTTCATACGGCGATTCGCTTCATGCCGCGGTAAGGCGGCGTAGCGCCTCGGCGTATTTCTCGGCCGTACGTGCGAGGATGTCGGCCGGCAGCGCCGGCGCCGGCGCCTTCTTGTTCCAGGGTTGGGACTCGAGCCAATCGCGCACGAACTGTTTGTCGAACGCCGGCGGGTTCGTGCCGACCCGGTACGCGTCCGCGGGCCAGAAGCGCGACGAGTCGGGTGTGAGCGCTTCGTCGATCAGATAGAGCCTGCCGCCGGTGTCGACGCCGAACTCGAACTTGGTATCGGCGATGATGATGCCGCGCGTCTTGGCATACGCCGCCGCCTCGGAATAGAGCCGCACGGCGTAGTCGCGCACCTGCAAGCACAGGTCGGCGCCGACGATGCGTTGCGCCTCGCCGAAGTCGATGTTCTCGTCGTGACTGCCGGCGGGCGCCTTGGTGGCGGGGGTGAAGATCGGCTCGGGGAGCTGCTGCGCTTCCTTGAGCCCGGGTGGCAGAGCGATGCCGCAAACCGCCGCATTCGCCTGGTAGTCCTTCCAGGCCGAACCGGCGAGATAACCGCGCACCACCGCCTCGATCATGAGCGGTTGGAAGCGGCGCACGACCATCGCACGCCCGGCCACCTGGCTGGCCTCCTCGGGCGCCACCACGCTCTGCGGCTCGATACCGGTCAAGTGATTGGGCAGGACGTGACGCAGGCGCTCGAACCAGAACAGCGACAGCGCGGTCAGCACTTCGCCCTTGCCGGGAATAGGCGTAGGCAGGATCACGTCGAACGCCGACAAGCGGTCGGTCTGGATCACCAGCAACTTGTCCTCGCCCAGTGCGTACAGGTCGCGTACCTTGCCGCGATGAATCAGGGGCAGGCTTCTCAGGTCGCTTTGCAGCATCGGCGGGCTGGTCATCGTAAGCGCTCCTACGTAACGCCGGCTGCGAGCACGGGCGGCACGAGCGCCGCGCGCAGATCGAGTGCTTGGCGCAACGCCGCCTCGGCGCTGTCGGCCAGCACGGTGAAATGGCCCATCTTGCGCCCGATGCGCGGCTCGCGCTTGCCGTACAGATGCAGCTTCGCCCGGGGGTTGCGCAACAAATGATCCCAGCGCGGTTCGCCGCCCCCCCAAAGCTCGCCCAGCAAGTTGACCATCACCGCAGGACAGTGCAACGACGGGTCGCCCAACGGCAAGCGGGCGAGAATGCGCGCCTGCTGCTCGAACTGCGAGGTGACGCAGGCATCGATCGTGTAGTGCCCGCTATTGTGCGGGCGCGGCGCGATCTCGTTCGCCAACAGCCGGCCGGCGACCACGAAGAACTCCACGCACAGCACGCCCACATAGGCCAATCGCTCGGCCACGGTCCGCGTTGCGGCCTGCGCCTGTGCCGCCAAGTCCGGGCTTACGCGAGCCGGAACGATCGACACATCGAGGATGCCGCGCTCGTGCCGATTCTCGGTAACCGGATAGGCGACGCAGTGTCCACGATCGTCGCGGGCGACCACCACCGAGAGCTCGCATTCGAGATCGAGCAGGCGCTCGAGCACGCACGGCTCACTTCCCATCGCACGGAATGCCGCGATCGCCTCGCCGCGATCGGCGACCCGCGCCTGGCCCTTGCCGTCGTAGCCAAAGCGGCTGCGCTTGAGCACACCCGGAAGCAGGCGATCGGCGAGCTTCCGGCCGAGATCGGCTTCGGCCTGGACGATGGCGTAATCGCCCACACCGACCACATCCGCGAGGAACTGCTTCTCGCGAATCCGGTCCTGCGCCACCGCCACCGCTTCCGCCGCAGGGCTCACGAAGCAATCGCGAGCGAGCGATCGCAGCGCCTGTGCCGGCACGTTTTCGAACTCGGTCGTGACCGCGGCGCAATCGCGCGCCAGGCGCGCGAGCGCCTCGGCGTCGAGATAGTCGGCTTGCAAGCGCGCGTCCGCCACGTCGCCCGCCGGGCTGTACGCACCCGGATCGACCACCATGACGCGGTAGCCCATGCTTTGCGCCGCCATGCTGAACATGCGCCCGAGCTGGCCGCCGCCCAGCAATCCCAGCCATGCGCCCGGTGCGATCATTTCAGCGCAGGCAACTCCGAGCCCAGCACGGCCCTGGTCTGTTTGCGCCGAAACGCTTCCAGCGCAGCCGCCAGCTTGCGATCGGTGCGCGCCAGCATGGCGATGGCATAGAGTCCCGCATTCGTCGCGCCCGCCTCGCCGATCGCAAACGTCGCCACCGGAACGCCGCGCGGCATCTGCACGATCGAGAGCAGCGAATCGAGGCCTTGCAAGTGGCGCGAGGGCACCGGCACCCCGAGCACGGGAACGATAGTCTTGGCGGCGAGCATGCCCGGCAAGTGGGCTGCTCCGCCGGCACCGGCGATGATGCAGGCAAGCCCCCGGCGCAGCGCCCCAGCGGCGTATTCGAACAGCAGATCCGGCGTGCGGTGTGCCGATACCACACGCGACTCGTGCGCGACGCGGAAGTCGTCGAGCACCCGGGCCGCGTGCTGCATCACGTCCCAGTCGCTGCTGCTGCCCATCACGATCCCCACCGCGGCACGCGCCATGCCGTCTCCACAGCGTGTACAAAACCGGATTCTAATCGAGCTTTGCGCATTTCATGGCGTCGCTCGATTTCTCACCTCGAACCCGTTGAGCGTTCAGAGTCCCAGGGCGCAAGCCGCGACATATTCCGTCATGCCGTCTCGCTCAAAGGCAGAGGGGGACGCTATGTTACGATCGCCACGCCGAGGTCGGCACCAACCCGAGAGCTGCGATGAGCGAAGCAGGCATGCACAAGGGCGACGAGTTCGCGGGCAAGGTCGCCGTCGTCACCGGCGCGGCGCGCAACATCGGCCGCGCGATCGCCCTGGCGCTCGCCGCCGGCGGTGCCAAGGTCGCGGTCAATACGCGCTCGAACCTCGATCAGGCCGAGCGGGTCGTGGGCGAAATCAAGGCGCTCGGCTCGGATGCGAGAGCCTACGCCGCCGATGTCGCCGAGCCTGCTCAGGTTCGCGCGATGGTGGACCGGATCGTGTCGGATTTCGGGCGCATCGACATCCTGGTGCTCAACGCCGCGATTCGCGAGCACGCCGCATTCGAGGACATCCGCTACGAGGACTGGCGGCGCATTCTCGCCACCGACCTCGACAGCGCGTTTGTCATCACGCAGGCGTGCCTGCCCGCATTCAAACAAGCCGGGGGAGGCTGCATCGTCACGTTTGCCGGCGTGACGGCGCTGCTCGGCCTGAAAGGCCGGCCGCACGTGGCCGCGGCGAAGCACGGCATCGTCGGCCTCACCAAGGCGATGGCGCAGGATCTCGCCGAGTTCAACATCCGCGTCAACTGCGTCTCACCCGGCCAG
>WYBJ01000147.1 GCA_011525945.1 Burkholderiaceae bacterium
ATTTCGGTCAAATGTATTGCAGTCCCCTATCTCCCTCACCCCCAGCCCCTACCCAGGAACCTGCCCGCCGCGCGGGCCCACAACGCTCCCCTCTCCCACCGGGAGAGGGGTTAGGGGTGAGGGAAGAGGCGCCACGCGAGGTTCCAGGGCGCAAGTCGCGATGCGCCATCGTGGCGTCTCTCCCAGAGGGAGAGGGGGGCGTACCAGAGCGGCCGTACCTATCGTGAAGCGCCTGATCATCGCCATCACCGGCGCCTCCGGAGTGATCTACGGGGTGCGTGCGCTCGAGATCGTGCGCGCGCTGGCGGGGCTGGAGACGCATCTGATCCTGTCGCCCTCGGCGGCGCGAACCATCGCCGAGGAGACCGACTATCCGATCGAGCGGGTGCGCGCGCTCGGCGATCAGGTTTACAGCCACAAAGACATCGGCGCGGCCATTGCCAGCGGCTCGTATCGCACCGAGGGCATGTTGATCGCACCGTGTTCGGTGAAGACGTTGAGCGGAGTGGCCAACTGCTTCGACGACGAGTTAGTGGTTCGAGCGGCCGATGTCTGCCTGAAAGAGCGGCGGCGCGTCGTGCTACTGTTCCGCGAAACCCCTCTGCACGCCGGTCATATCGCGTTGATGGCACAGGCCACCCGCAACGGCGCGATCGTGATGCCCCCGGTACCCGGGTTCTATCATCGACCGCAATCGGTAGACGACATCGTCACGCAGACCGTGGGGCGTGCGCTCGACTTGTTCGGCATCGATGCCCATGTGGTGAAGCGCTGGAAGGACACCGATGCTGCGGCCTCGGCGGCGATGTCGTCCCGGCCTACCGGGGCTGCGCGCAGTCGATCGTTGCGCTGACGCGCCCGGGTGCACGGCCACAACGCCACGCCATGCCCTGCGCTCCCTCGGCCATGGGTTCGTTCTGGGATTTTTCAATCGCCTTCTACGCCAGATCGGGCGTTGCCGAAGCTTGTCTGGAGTTGCAGGAGCGCTCTGGCGCGGACGTGAACGTACTGCTGTTCCTGCTCTACATCGCGCGCGAAGGGCGCATGCTCGGCGCCGGGGATGTCGAGCGCATCGACGCGCTGGCCGCGCCATGGCGGCAGACAGTCGTCGTGCCGTTACATTCGGTGCGCCGGGCGCTGAAGGCGGCCGTGGGCGCATTCGGCCCGGACATCACCGCAGCGCTTCGGACCGAGGTGAAGCGCATCGAGCTCGCAGCCGAGCGCGTGCAGCAGGACGGGTTGGAGCGGCTCGCCCCGCGTGAAACCATGGGCAGTCCCTGCATCGATGCGGGCGCCTGTGCCCGAATCCATCTTGCGCTCTATGGCGATCACATCGGCGGGCTGGAGCGTGACCTCAGCGATCGAATTCTGGCGCAGTTCGATGCATTCACTTGCCAGCAGCATTTCTCGCGCGCACCGTGATACGATCCGCCGCACTACAATAACGATCGGTCGTTGCGCTTCGCTGTCAGGGAGGGGCACGCCCCAGGCGGGCACGTGCACACAGTGAGAGGAGTGAAGATGCAGAAGGACGACAATCCGATCACCGGCCACAAGCCGCTGAACGCCGCCCAGGTCGGCGACATGAACATGGTGAAGCATCTCGGCAAGGAGTGCCGGGATCTGATCACCTACCTGGAACAGGGCAACCTGGATTACGACAAGCGCTGGATCGACGTGGCGCGCACGCAGATGCAGCTCGGACTGATGGCGCTCACGCGCGCGATCGCAAAGAACGATTTTTTCTGACGCACCCCGCAGGCAGAGTCGCGATCCCCGGCGTGCCGCAGCGCACTGGGCTATTGCCCCGACGAGCGTCCGCGCCGGATTGGTCGCGGGCGACCGATCCGCAGCACCGATATCGCTTCAGCGCTTGCCGCAAATGGCATTTCCGTCCTGCCAGCCTTGCGCGTACTGACCGTCGACGCTCGCGCGCAGATCATCACGCCGCCCGCTGCCGCGAGCGGTGTTGCACCCGTCCTTGAACCCGTCCTTGAATGCGGCTGAATAGCCCGATAGATTCGCCGGCGGTGCGCTCGTTCCCGGCTTCGTCTGCGTCTGCGCGCACGCGCCGAGCGCAAGTGCGAGCGTAAGTGGCAAGACGGCTCGGTGCAGCGCCCGCCCGCCCGCACCGCGGACGCAGCGCGCGCTCGCGCGCTCGTACTCCGACCTCATCGCATGCTCCGCAACCGGTATCCCTTAGCAATCGCGCTGACGCAACGCAAGCAGATTCGCAATACCCTGCCGCAGCTTGCGGTGCCGATGTTACCGGCAGCCTCGAGCGCGCGCTACTCCCGAGTCGGGCGCCGCACTTGACGAGCCTTCGAGCGCCAGCCAGTGCACACGGTGGCATCGGCGTGGCAGTGGCGCGATAATCTCGGCGCACGTCTACTCCGGGGTTCCGCGGGTAACGTCATCACAAACAAGCCGAGGCGCCTATGCCCCTGATCGAGATCCGCGAGAAGCCTGCAACCGGCATGACGATCCGGCTGCACGAGCAGGACAACGTCGTTGTCGCCCGGTCCGATCTCGGCATCGGCGCACGCCTCGAACCCGAGGGATTGACCTGCCGCAGCCAGGTGAGCGCCGGATTCAAGATCGCCGCACGCAACATCGCCAGGGGCGAGCCGGTCCGCAAGTACAACGTCGTCATCGGTTTCGCATCCGCCGACATCCCGGCGGGCACCCTGGTGCACTCGCACAACATCGAGTTTCGCGAGTTCGACCGCGATTACGCGCACGCTCAGGACTACCGCCCGGTGCAACTCCTGCCCGAGCACGAGCGCGCGACCTTCATGGGCATCGTACGCGCGAACGGTCAGATCGCCACGCGCAACTATATCGGCATCGTCTCTACGGTGAATTGCTCGGCGACGGTGGTGCATCGCATCGCCGAATGGTTCACGCCCGAACGCCTCGCCGACTATCCCAACATCGACGGCGTAGCGGCATTCGCGCATGGCCTGGGCTGCGGCATGGAGATGACCGGCGAGCCGATGGATCTGCTGCGTCGGGCCACCGCCGGCTATGCGCTGCACGCCAACCTGGGCGCCGCCCTGATCGTGGGACTGGGCTGCGAGCGCAATCAGATCAGCGGCCTTGTCAAAGCGCACCCCGATCTTGCGCCCGGCGACCGCTTGCGCACGTTCGTCATGCAGGAAAGCGGCGGGACGCGCGCGACGATCGAAGCCGGCATCGCGGCAGTTAAGGAGTTGCTGCCTGGGGCGAACCGCGTCACGCGCCAGCCCGTGCCGGCAAGCCACATCACGGTCGGCCTGCAATGCGGCGGCTCGGACGGTTTTTCGTCGATCACGGCCAATCCCGCGCTGGGCGCCGCGATGGATTTACTCGTGCGCCACGGCGGCACGGCGATCCTGTCCGAGACACCCGAGATCTACGGCGTGGAGCACACGCTCACGCGGCGCGCGCGCTCGCGCGAGGTAGGTGAAAAGCTGATCGAGCGCATCCGCTGGTGGAAGGACGTGTACACCGTCGGACGCGACTGCCAGATCAACGGCGTCGTGAGCCCCGGCAACCAGCACGGCGGACTGGCGAACATTCTGGAGAAGTCGCTCGGCTCGTCGATGAAGGGCGGCACCGGCCCTCTCATGGAGGTGTACCGTTATGCCGAGCCAGTGGTGCAGAAGGGATTCGTTTTCATGGATACGCCGGGCTTCGATCCGTGCTCGGCCACCGGCCAGATCGCGGGCGGCGCGAACGTCATTCTGTTCACGACGGGTCGCGGTTCATGCTTCGGCGCCAAGCCCGTGCCTTCGATCAAGCTCGCGACCAACACGCCCATGTACCGGCGGCTGACCGAAGACATGGACATCAACTGCGGTGAGATTCTCGACGGCACCGCGACCGTTCAGAGCATGGGCGAAAAAATCTTTCGACTCACGCTTAAGATCTGCTCCGGCGAGAGGAGCAAGAGCGAGGATCTAGGGCTCGGCGATCACGAGTTCGTTCCTTGGAACATCGGCGTGGTCGGCTAAGACGGCGCGGCGCGTAACGCCAGGCAGGCGCCTGCGCGCCGGCTCGGCTTTCGTGCTTGCACCGTCGCACGCCGCTCGCTGTCCCCGCCCCGCTCGTTACTCGAGCTTGATCCCAGCCTGCTTCACCACGCGTGCCCAGCGCGCCAAATCCTCGCGTACGAACTGCGCGAGGTATTCGGGCGTGCTGCTTCTCGCTTCCGCACCCAGGCTGGCGAAACGTTCCTGGACCGGCTTCGAGGCAACCACCTTCGCCGTTGCCGCCGCCAGCCGATCGACGATCGCTTTCGGCGTCGCCGCAGCCGCGAACAGCCCCGTGAATGTGCTCGCCTCGCAACCCTTGCAGCCCTGCTCGGCGAGTGTGGGCACATCGGGTATCTGGGCGGAGCGTTTCTGTGCCGTCACGCCGATCGCACGCAGCTTGCCGCCGCGGATGTAGCCGATCGAAGCCGTCAGTTGATCGAACACGAGATCGATCTGCCCGCCCATCAGATCGATCAATGCCGGCCCGCTGCCCTTGTACGGAACGTGCGTGAATTTGACGCCGGTCGCCATCTGGAACATCTCGCCGGCGAGGTGATTGGTGGTGCCGGCTCCCGCCGATCCGAACGTCATCGATCCAGGCTTGCGCTTGGCGAGCGCGACCAGTTCTTTCATATCGCGTGCGCGCATCGACGGGTGCACCACGATCACCAGCGGCACGTCGGTCACGGTGCTGATACCGACCAGATCGCGCACCGGGTCGTACGGCAGCTTCGGGAAAAGACTCGGCGCCCCGGTGATCGTCCCGGTCGATCCGACCACCAGCGTGTATCCGTCGGGGGGCGACTTCGCGACCAGATCGACGCCGATCTGGCCGGATGCGCCTGCGCGGTTGTCGACCACGACCGACGTTCCGAGCACCTCGGACAATCCCGGCGAAATCGTACGCGCGGTGATGTCGATGTTGCCGCCCGGCGCATACGGGACGATCAGGCGGATCGGCCTCGTCGGGTAGTTCTGCGCCGCGGCAGCCGCAGCAAAGGAAGCCGCAACCAGAGCGAACGCGGCATTACGAAAGTGCATCTGCAACATACTTTGGTCTCCTCGCGCGCGCCCGATGGGGAAACGACCGTGACGTACACGCAGCGCAATGCTGATCTTGTCCCGAGCCTACCGGCAAGCGCTCGCCAGTGCAACGAATCCGTGACAGCACTCGCGCAGCGCGATCGCCGCACGCGGATCTGCGCGACGTCGCGGCGCCGCATCCGCTCTGCGCCGAGCTCGAGCCGAACGGCCCACTGCTATTGCAGCAGACCGAGGCTGCCGAAGATCTTGCGCCGCGTTGCGATCTCCGATACGAGCATCTTGTGCAGCACCTCCGGCGTCGTGGGATCGGGCTCCATCGCGGCCGCCATGATGCGCTCGCGCACGTCCGGAAGCTTGAGAATGCGCGTCACCTCGGCGTTGATCTGCTGTAGAAGCGCCGGCGGCAATTTGCCGGGCGCGAACATGCCGAACCATCCTTCGTAGGCGTATGCAGGTAAGCCCGATTCCGCGACCGTGGGTACGTCCGGCAACACGTGGCTGCGCTTCGCCGTGCTCACGGCAATCGCGACGAGGCGCCCGCTCTTCACCAGAGGGACCGTCGGCCCGATCGGCGTCACGCCGTAGTCCAGTCGCGACGAAATCGTGTCGGTAAATACCGCCGGCGCGCCTTTGTAGGGAACGTGCACGGTCTTGATACCGGCGACCGAGTTGAACAGTTCGCTCGCGTAATGGGTGCCGCTGCCCACACCCGAGTGCCCGTAGGTGAGCTTTCCGGGGGTTTTCTTGGCGAGATCGATCAGATGCTTGATCGATTTGATGGGTGAATTCGGGGCTACGATGAAAACGTTGGAGCCGGTCGCGACCTTGGTCACAGCGGCGAAGTCGCGTACGGTATCAAATGGAAGCTTGGAGTGCATCGCGGCGCTGCCTGCAATGCCCGAGGACGTGACCATCAAGGTGTGGCCGTCGGGTGTCGCGCCGGTGACGATCTCACCCGCAACGATGCCGGCGGCACTCGGCCGGTTGTCGACGACGACCTGCTGGCTCCACTTCTGCGTCATTTTCTCGGCGATCAGACGCGCCAGAAAGTCGCTGCCGCTACCGGCCGAGAAAGGCACGACGATCCGGATCGGGCGATTGGGAAACTGTCCGGCGGTCTGCGCGTGCGCCGAGACCGCGCAGCACCCCGAAAGCAGTATGCCGAGTACACGCATGTGCATGAGTTTTCCTCCACGGGTTGACGAGTCGATGCTCCTCGCTCGACCGCAGTATACCGAGGATTACTGCCGGTTCCTGTTCGACGCAACTGGCAGCGGCCGGCGCATCATTCGCCTCGCGTCCTCATGAGTTCACCTTCGGTATCACGCGGACTCGCCCCTCAGGCGACTCCCGTTGCAGTGCGCGGCGCATTGCTCGGTTGCGGGTACGATGCTAGGCTCTACGATACATTGCACGCAAGTAAGGGGGCGGCCGATTACGAGCCGTACGCTCGCACTACCCTGGAAGGATAGGCAATGAACAATCGGCGGGCATACGAAGGGGGAATATTTCGATTCATGACGGGCGCGTTCCTGGCGGCTTGTCTGCTACCGGCGAGTGCGGCTGATTTTCCTTTCGAACCTATTCGTCTGACCATTCCCTTCGGGCCGGGCGGCCCATCGGACTTCGTCGCACGCACGTTCGGTGAGCGTTTACGAGTCTCGCTCGGCTCACCGGTAATCGTCGACAGCCGGCCCGGCGGTAACAAAGCCATCGGTACCGGCATCACCGCCAAGGCAACCCCCGATGGCCACACGTTGCTCGTGGTCACGATGACGACCGCCGTCTCCCTGCCCCATCTTCAGAAGAACCTTCCTTATTCGCTCAGCGATCTCGTGCTGGTCAATCGCTTCATGCAGACTCCGCTCGTCGTGGCGGTACATCCCGCTGTCCCTGCCAGGGCGCTGAGGGAACTCGTCGGCACCATCTACGAACTGTCGGCATACGGCCCGAATGAGGCGCTCGATCCGGCTCTCTCAGCTTGACACCCCCGACGCGGGCACCGGTTATCGTGCGCCCCGCGTTTCATGTCACGTTCGCTCCTCACTCCCAATCCCTTGCCGATATCCTGCCATTCGTGAGTTCGCACGCTCAAACCGCTATCGCGGCGTTTCGTTGCCGTAGCGTGCCGTTTGCGGCCCGTGGTCGCAGCCGACGGATGACGAGGCCGAGCGCGAAGATGCAGCGCGCGCGGCCATGAAGTCGCCGCCGCGCTTTGTCACCCTCGTGTTGCTCGCGGCGACACTCGCCCTGGCCTACGGGATCTGGTATTCGTACAGCGTCTTCATGGTCGCGCTGCTGCGCGAGTTCGGCTGGAGCCGCTCGGTGCTCGCCGGCGCGTTCTCGATCTTCACGCTTACTCACGGCCTCGCGAATCCGCTGGTGGGGTGGCTGTGCGGGCGCATCGAACCCCCGCGCCTGATCTGCATCGGCGGTACGTTCCTCGGCGTCGCACTTTGGGCCGTCAGCTACATCACCTCTCCCTGGCAGCTCTACCTCAGCTTCGGCGTCGGCACGGCTTTGGGCGTGGCGGCGAGCGGCTGGGTGCCGGCCTTGGTGCAGGCTCAGCGACGTTTTCCCGACCGACTTGGGCTCGCATTGGGAATCGTCAGCTCGGGCGTCGGCGTGGGCATGCTGATCACCGTACCGCTGTGCCAGGTGCTCATCGATGCCTACGGCTGGCGCATCGCCTTCCGCGCGCTCGGCCTTGCGTGCGTCAGCCTGATCCTGCCCGCCGCGTTGTATCTGGTGCGCACCACGCCCGCCCGGTCACCGGCTGCGGGCGGCGAGCCTGCCGGCGGACGAACGCCGGCGGCCGACGAGCGCGCGGGCGCCGGCGCCGTCGTCACGCTGCGAGAGGCCGCGCATACGGGCGCCTTCTGGCTACTCATCGCAGCCTTTCTCTTCGGCAACATCTGTTCGCAGACGCTGCACGTGCATCAGGTCGTCTACCTGGTCGATCACGGCCTCGAAGCCATCGTGGCGGCAACGGTCGTGAGTGTTGTCGGTGCGTCGAGCATCGTCGCCAAGATAGCCGCCGGCTGGATCTCCGATCTGATCGACCGCGAGATCGTCTATGTGGTTTGCATATTGATCATGTTGGCCGCGGTTGCGGCGCTGGTCGCGGTCGGCGCATCGCCGTCGCGTTGGGGTGCGTATGGTTACGCCGTGCTGCTCGGGATTGGCTACTCGGTGACGGCGTCGGTGACGCCGGCACTGGCGAGCGACCGCTTCAGCGGGCCGCACTTCGGCGCCATCGTTGGCATGGGTCTGATGGCGTCCGCCGTCGGCAGCGCGTTCGGTCCCTGGCTTGCGGGGTGGCTCTTCGACCACACCGGGAGTTATACGATTTCGCTTTGGATCGTCGTTGCCTGTGGCGCCACCGCCGCGGCCGTGGGCTGGAAGCTGCGCCAACTGCGACTTCAGAGTGCGCCGTCAACGCGCCCCCGGGCGTGACGACTCGGATAAGTCTCGGCAGAGAAGGTTAGGTCCGGCTATCGATCCGGGGTGCCCGCGAGGCGCAGCCCGTCAAGCACTCGCTTTCGATCCTCGCCCCCCACCGTGGAAGCGGAAACCGACACCCGCGGTACTCGCCTTCGCCGCGTCGGCTCCGGCCGGCATCCTGGAGTCTTGATAGCATTGTGGCCCGACGAACCAACCGACGCCGCTCGTCCATGTAACTCCCGCGAAAGATCCTGGCAGCGGTGCGCCGCGCCGCCGTCCTCGTCGTCGGCGGCATCGTGCTGACCGGGTGCGCAACGCGACCGGTCAACCCGCCGATCGAGCACTTCAACCCGAACAAGGCCCATCGCGTCCAGCGGCCGGCCTCGGTCCACGAGGACGATGCCACGCTCGTTATCCTCGCCTTCTCCGGCGGTGGCACGCGGGCGACCGCGTTCTCCTATGGCGTGCTCGAGACGCTGCGCGACATGGAGATCACCACCACGACCGGACGCCGCGTGCGCGTCCTCGATAGCGTCGATGTGATCACCGGCATCTCCAGGGGCAGTTTCACCGCCCTGGCCTTCGGCCTCTACGGGGACAAGCTCTTCGGTACCTACGAGCAGGCGCTCCTCAAGCGCAATGTGCAGGGCGAACTCATCGCGCGCGCGATCAATCCGGCGAACTGGGCGGCGCTGGGTTCCGTCGGCTGGGGGCGCTCGGAACTCGCGGCCAAGTTCTATGACGAGATCCTGTTCAAGGATTCCACGTTCCGCGACCTGCGACGCGACGGGCCGCGCATCCGGGTGAGCGCCACCGACCTTACGGACGGTACGCGCCTCATCTTCAACGAGGAGAATTTCGACATCCTGTGCACCGATCTGTCGTCCATGCGCCTGTCGCGCGCAGCGGCTGCGTCGTCCGCCGTGCCGGTGGTCCTGTCGTCGATCACGATCGACAACTACGGCGGTACCTGCGGCTACCAGCCGCCGGCCTGGACGCGGATGTTCCGGGACGAGGCCAGCCTGCCGCGGCCGGCCGCGCGCACGATAAAGCGACTGCAGGAACTGCAAGCGTTCGCCGATCGCAAGGAACGCCCATTCCTCCATCTCGTCGACGGCGGCGTCTCCGACAACGTCGGCATGCGCGGCGTGCTCGACGTGATGTCCATCTTCGAGGCTCTGCACGGCGTCGGCGAGAAGACCTCCTACGACCAGGTGCGCAACATCTTCGTGTTCGTGGTCAACTCGCTCGCCATCGCCCCCAACGACTGGAGCGCGCGCGAGGACTCGCCCAGCCTCTTCGACGTGCTGCTGAAGGCCACCGGCACGCCGATCGACACCTATTCGTACGACACGGTGGAGACGCTGAAGGACATTCAGGCGCGCTGGGCCTCGCTGCGCGAAATTCGCCGCGCGATCGCGCCGTATCTGGAGCTCGCCGCGAAGCTCCCTTTCGTGATGCGCGCGCCGGACATCGACATCCGCGTGATCGACGTGTCGTTCGCCGCGGTGCCCGACGCGAAGGAGCGCGCCTACCTCAACACGCTTCCCACGTCATTCGTGCTGAGCGACGAGGCGGTGGACCGTCTGCGCGTCGCCGCCAAGGACGCCATTCTCGCTTCGCCCGAGGTCGAGCGTCTGATCGCAAACGATACATTGCGCATGATCGGCCCGGGGCCGCGCATCGGAGCCGCGGACGCCGGCACTCCGAAGTAGCGCAAGCGAATAGGCTTTTCAAAGCACCTTTCTCGCCGGCCGGTACGGTAGCGCCCTTGCATCGAGCGGTCCATCTGCGCGCTCACTGGCGAGAAATCCCCCCTCGCAGTGACTATGCGAACGCCGCATCGGCCCGGATCGGCGTTCACCCGCCGCGCTTTGACGCCGTCATGCGATCACTGGCCGAGCACGTCCGTCGGTTCTGCCGCAGAACCGTTGTTGTGCTTTCGGACTAGGTTGCGCGGATGAGCGAAGCCTCCCGCGCCAGGGCGCGCGGCGGTGCACGGGCGGGCAGACCCAGGTGCGTGAGGATCCTCACGATCACGACCGGGTCTTCGATCGCGGCGATGATCTTCAGTTTGCCGCCGCACGCGCAGCGCTCAACGTCGATGTCGAACACGCGCTTGAGCAACCGCGCCCAGCTCATCCTCGACGCTTGGCCATGCGTGTGCTCGTGCGCGGGTTCGCTCGCCGGCTGCACGACATCGGGCACGAGGGCGGCACGCAGCTTCGCATGCGGGGCGAGCACGCCGTGGAAGCCGATCAGGTGCAGCCGCGGGCGTGGCACCAGCGCCGCGAGGCGTTGCATGAATTCCTGCGGCTGCATGACGGTGTGGGTCGTGCCGTCGCGATACGGGCTCTTCAGTTGCACCACGGCCGGCCCCTTGGCATTGCGGCTCAGGCGCTCGTTGGCGAGCGCGGGGCGGGTGATGGTGCGGCATAGCCGTTCGAATTGCTTGCGCTGATCCGCCCCACAACGCAGCGCGGCGTGCAGGCTGAAGCCGTGGGCATCGGCGCACAGCACTTTGCTGGGCTTCTCCTCCTGCCCGGCCAGCGTGCGCAAGCTCAGCACCTTCTGGCCGGCGCGCGGGCCGAAGGCGATTTCTTGTCGTGCCGTTCGTTCGGATTCTACGCGACGCAGCATCGATCGCTGCCGCTCGGTCAGAATAGCGGTGCGCCGGCCAACCCGCGATCCAAGCGCGTCAGGACCGCGTACGCCGGCATCGATCGGGAGAAAGCACTGCTTTGCGTGCTCCTCGGCCGCGCCCTGGGCGGAGAAACGATGCTGATCGCACGGGCCGGAAATCGCATTGCGCGCCCTACGCCGGTCGCGACACCAAGCGGGATACGCTTCACTCGATTACTCGGGTCGCTTGAATCAGTACCGATTGCGGGATCGTGAGCCCGAGGGCCTTGGCGGTCCTCAGGTTCAACACCAGCTCGAATTGTGTGGGTTGCTCCACCGGAATGTCGGCCGGCTTGGCGCCTTTGAGCACTTTGTCGGCAATCTGCGTGGCGCGTCGAACTTGCTCCGACAGGATCGAGCTGTACGACATGAGCGCACCGCCATCGACGATGTCGGGACGCTGCCCGATGACTGGGATGCGCTGCTCGGCGGCAAATCCCACGATGCGCTCCCACACGGGACGCTGGGCGTAGAGGGCAACCTGGGCGAGCAGCAGCGCTTCGACCTGGTTCTGCGCCAGCGCCGCAAACGCGGCATCCAGCTCGCTGGCTTCGGCTGCGATCGCTGGAATCACCCTGATCCCGGCGCCTGCGGCATCCTCGATGAGCTTGATCTCCCGCTTCGTCCTGCGCCCTACGAGCACGCCCACGCGACTTACTTTCGGCAACACCTCCTTGAGGAGCTGCATGCGCTTGCTGCCGAACTCCGGGCCGAGCGATGCGACCCCGGTCACGTTGCCGCCGGGGCGCGCGAGGCTTGCGACGAAACCGAACTCGACCGGTTCGAGCACCGAGCTGAATACAATGGGGATGGTCCGGGTCACGGCCAGCATGGCACGCAGCTCGCCATTGACGGTCACCAGAACGATATCGGGCTTGCGCGCCACCAGCGCCGCGGCAAGCGCCGGCAATCTCTGCGCGTCGCGCTCGGCGTACACCCGGTCGTACACGACATTGCGACCTTCGATCCATCCGAGGTCGCGCATCGGCTCGACGTAGCGCTCGGTGCCGATTCGCGTC
>WYBJ01000148.1 GCA_011525945.1 Burkholderiaceae bacterium
GCGGTGCTGGCCGTAGTGGTCTGGATCGCGGCTTCGGCCGCCTTCGCGCTATACGTTCAGACGTTCGCGAGCTACAACAAGACCTATGGCAGCATGGGCGCGGTGATCGTGCTGCTGTTGTATTTCTTCCTCTCGGCCGCGGTACTGCTGTTCGGCGCCGAGGTCAATGCGGTACTCGCTCGTAGCCGCGGCGAGCCGCCGCCGGAAGATTCCGGCTAACGATCGTGTGCATTTCCATGGAGGCAGCTGCAATGAGAATCGACCGAAATCCCGGCGTCGAGCCGGCGCTATCTCCGCGCCGGACAGGCGTTGCGCATTACCGCGCTGCGGTGCTCGGATTCATGCTGGCGTGCTGGCTTCTTGCACCGGCGTACGCGCGTGCCCAGACTATCGTCGGTGCCGAATACGAGGCGCCCGACGCACTGGTGGTGGAGATCGCCTACCGGGGTACAAGCCCGGATCACGAGTTCACGCTCAGCTGGGATCCTTGCCGCGCCGCCGGCAACGGCGCTTACACGGTGGTCGCACGTCTGATCGATCGACAAGGCAAGGACCGTGCGCTGAACGACTACCAGGTACGCCGGCGCTTCGATCTGTCAGGGCTTGAATGCCGGCCCGCCGAACTCACGATCCGGCTGGGGCCGGTGTCGAATCGGACCGTATCGGTGCCCGCCCGCGGCCACTGAGGGCGCTGCCCGAAAATTGCTTGCCGCGGCGCCGCAGTCTGCCGCGTGATCTCGTGGTGCCCGGGGCCGGACTCGAACCGGCACGCCGTGTTGGGGCGAGGGATTTTAAGTCCCTTGTGTCTACCGATTCCACCACCCGGGCGCGGGATCACGAGCGCTACGGCGCTGCCCGCACGCCCGTCGCAGGACTCAGGACATATCAGTCCGGCCTATTGTAAACACCGCGCAGCGTCCCGAGCACCGCGCAGCGTCGCGGGCGCCTTCGCTCGCTCGGGTCAGGCGGCTTTCGCGGCGCTCTGACGCATGAGCACATGCTCTTCGGGGACCGGGTAGCCTGCGCTGCCGAACGTTTCGACGATCACGCGGTTGATGTCGAAGTAGACCTGCCAGTAGTGGTCCGTATGCGTGTACGCACGAACCGCCAGGACGGGTCCGCGCGGGTTGAAGTCGATGATTTCGACGTCGGGCCCTACCTCCTTGCGGATGTTCGGAATCGCGCCGAGCGCCTGCTTCAGCCGCTTGACCGCGTCGTGCACGTCGACGGAGTGCGCGAGCTGGGCCGTCCGGTCGACCCGGCGGTAGTCCGCCACAGAGCAATTCTGGATCGTGTCGGAGAAAATCTTGTTGTTGCCGACGAAAGCCGTGATGTTGTCGGGCAGCAGGATCGTGGTCGCGAACAGGCCGATCTCTTTTACGGTGCCCTCGATGCCGGCGACTCGAACGTAATCGCCGACCTTGAACGGGCGCAGGATCACGATGAAAGCGCCGGCGGCAAAATTGGCGAGCAGTCCTGCCCATGCCGCGCCGATCGCGATGCCCATGGCCGCAATGAGTGCGGCGAACGATGTCGTTTCCACGCCGAAGTAGCCCAGGATCGCGACGACCAGGACCACGTTGAGGGCGACATTGACGATATTGCCGATATAACGCAGAAGGGTCGGATCCACGTGCTGCCGCGCCAGCCCCGACGAAACCATTGTCACGGTGATGCCGATCAGCCAGCGCCCGACGAGCCAGGCGAGCAGCGCCCCCAGGATCTTCAAGCCGAATGTGGTGAGCAACGTTGTCGCCGTTGCGGTGATGTTGTTTATGTCGAAGTCCATCTGCAATCCTCCCTCGGATCGGATAGTGGATCGAATATACGGTATCGAACGTTCGCCTTCGAACGCGGTCGGGCCGTTCGATGCCTTTCCACGAGGCCTGTGCCCCCGGCCCCAGCCCCGCAAACCCGTTGGGTCCAGGAAAAGGGCGACTGTACCTTGCTGCGCCACATGAATACAAGATTGGACGCAGCGGCGGCGGCATCCGACAATAGGGCTGCAGCGCGAATGTCCGCGCCGGCGGCGGCGCCGGGAATCGATCACAAACCGAGTCGGCGCCGGCCGCACCGGTATCGATCACCGATCGGCGTGTTTGTCCGAGGCGCCAACCGTGGCGGTACGACATCGTACCGTGCGCGCCCTGCCAGTGAAAGGATCGAGTTCAGTGACGCATCGACTGATCGACACACACGATTGTCCGCCGCACCAGCCGGGGCATGGCTTGCGACGGCGAGCGCGGCCGCCCTGCCCCCGCGATGACCGGGAAGCCGACTTCCTTGGCAGGCGTGCGCGTGACGGCGCTGCAGCGCCGCGGGCGTGCCCGCACCTGGTCGGCCAGCGCACCGTGCGCGCGCAAGGATGAGCGGGGTGCAAGCGCGCATGGACGACCGCACCGGCCGTCAAGTGGCAATCTGGCTCATTTCACTGTGCGTGTTGCTATTCGTCATGATCGTGGTCGGTGGCGTTACGCGCCTTACGCGATCGGGACTTTCCATCGTCGAGTGGCAGCCAATCGCCGGGACGCTGCCGCCGATGAGCCAGGCGCAGTGGCTCGATGTGTTCGAGAAGTACAAGCTCACGCCCGAATACAAGCAGGTCAATCGCGGTATGAGCCTGCAGGAATTCAAGGGCATATTCTGGTGGGAATACATCCATCGACTGCTCGGCCGGCTGATCGGGCTGGGCTTTCTGCTGCCCTACCTCGGGTTCCTGTTGCGCAAGCGACTCGATCGCCGCAACGCCTGGCGGCTCGGCTGCGTTTTCCTCTTGGGGGCGGCGCAGGGTGCAATGGGCTGGTACATGGTGATGAGCGGTCTGGTGGACAATCCGCGCGTAAGCCAGTTTCGGCTCACCGCACACCTGGGGCTTGCCGTCATCATCTTCGCAGCCATGCTCTGGATCGCGCTAGACCTGCTGCGGCCAAGCGAGGAACGGGCCGCGACTCGCGTGCGGCTTTCTGCTCCGGGGATGGCACTGGCTGCCCTGGTTTACCTCATGATCCTGACCGGTGGCCTCGTGGCCGGAATCCGCGCCGGTTACGCCTACAACACATTTCCGCTCATGAACGGCCATTTCGTCCCGCCCGAAATACTCATGCTCGATCCGTGGTACTTGAACGTTTTCTACAACATGGCGACGGTGCAGTTCGATCACCGTCTGATCGCTTGGGTACTGATGATCGTCGTGCCAATCATGTGGCTTGCGACACGGCGCGCTGCGGTGTCGCCAACGGCGCGGCGCGCAGCGAACTGGCTGCTCGCGGCGACTGCTTTACAGTTGAGCCTCGGCATCGCGACCCTGATCTTGCGCGTACCGGTGGTGCTCGGCGCCGCGCACCAGGGCGGCGCGGTGCTCGTGTTTGCGGCTTCTCTCTGGCTCGCGCACGCGCTGCGACACCCCGCACCGGCGGCCGCGCCGGACGTGACGCCACGCGCCGCTGCTGCAATGCGCTGAGCGCAGCGCTGCTCCCGGCAGCGCCGATGGCGTACCATCCGCACGAGCCGCGCACTCGTAGGCCCACTCACGATCGGGATGCACCGCATGCCTCAGGACAAGACTTTCGTGTTGCTGGTGATCCTCGTCAGCGTCGCCTTTGCCTGGATACTTCGTCCGTTCTACGGCGCGATCTTCTGGGCGACGATGCTGGCGATCCTGTTCAGCCCGATGTTCCGGCGTCTGCGATGTGGCGCGCACACGGGGCGCACCCCGGCGGCGCTGGTCACCACATTGGTGATCGTGATGCTGGTGATCCTTCCGGCTGCGGTCCTCACCGGCATGCTCGTGCAGGAAGGGCTGGGTGTTTACCAGCGTGTGCAGTCGGGTGAGCTCAATTTCGTGCGTTACCTGCGGCAGGTCATCGACATCCTGCCGGCGGGGGCGGCCGGATGGCTGGAGCGATCGGGCCTAACCGATTTCGCCACGCTGCAGGAGCGCCTGTCAGCGGGACTGATGAAGGGTGTGCAGTTCTTCGCCACGCAGGCATTCACGGTCGGAAGCAACACGCTCGATTTCATCGTCAGCTTCTTCATCATGCTTTACCTGCTGTTCTTCCTGCTGCGCGACGGTGACCATGTCGCCGAACGCATCCGCGGCGCAGTTCCCCTGCAGCGCACGCTGCAGCACGACCTGGCAACGAAGTTCACGACGGTCGTGCGCGCGACCATCAAGGGGACCATCGTGGTCGCGATCGTCCAGGGCGCACTGGGCGGGCTCATTTTCTGGACGCTCGGAATCCACGCACCAGTGTTCTGGGGCGTGGTAATGGCGTTCCTGTCTTTGCTGCCCGCGGTCGGTACGGCGCTGGTTTGGGTGCCCGTCGCGATTTATTTCCTGGTCACGGGTTCCTTCGCGAAAGGGTTGGTGCTGGTGGCTTTCGGCGTTTTCGTGATCGGCATGGTCGACAACGTGCTGCGCCCCGTCCTGGTGGGGAAGGATACGAAAATGCCGGACTACATCGTGCTCATCGCGACCTTGGGCGGCATGGCAGTGTTCGGTATCAATGGTTTCGTGATCGGGCCGCTCATCGCCGCCATGTTCATTGCGGTCTGGGGTACCGTGGCACAGGCGAATGCGGTGCGGAGCACGGACGCGTAGCCTCAGGGCGAAGCTGTGCCATCGGGGCGCAGCGTATCCGCCTCGCGTGCGAGTGTGGTCGCGAACTCGCTTAATGCCTGCGTGGTGGCCGCAGCCACGGCGGATGGCTGAGCCGACGTGAGCGGCGCCTCGAGCTGAGTGCGACCGGAATGACTCGTGCGCTTGCCAGTGGCGACAAAGCTCCAGCGTGCATCCAGGATCAAGCGTGCATCGATCGGGTCGAGCGCGAGGAACTCGACCGTCAAATCCGCGTCGGGAATGCGGCCGTCGCCCTCGACCAGCAGCCGCCCGGGGCCGAGCCGCTGCGACAGCGCATCGCGCAGCACGCGGCTCGCAGCAGCCGATAACCGTTCGGCCCACTCAGAATCAGGCGAGACGACCAAGACTTCGCCGCGGCGTCCGATAACGACCTCGAAACCATCCAGGTAGCCGGGCATGCTCACGCGCCGCAGCAGAATTGCCGGCCCCGCGCTCGATGTCCCTGCACGAGTCGACGTGGCCGGCGGAGCTGCCGGCAGCGCGATCAACGTGGGCGGCGCGGAGGCACATGCAGCAAGCATGAGTAGGCCGAGCGTCGCGACTGCCGAATACACGAACTTCATCATCGTCCCCGAATCAGGATGCTCGGATCGCGGTCGACACGCTCCGCCAGGCTGCGCAACCGAGCCGCTGCGGCGGCCAGATCATCCGCGCCACGCTCGATCTGGATCATCGTGCGCCCTCTCGGATCGAGCAGTTGGCCAGCTCCTTCCAGCGCACGCTGGCCGGCTTCGAGCGTAGGCGGCAATGCGGCAAGCGCCGAGTTCGCGCCGGCGATCGTCTTATCCGCGGTCTGCAATGTCGAGCGGACCGCGGCTGTCGTGCGCTCTGCCTCACGCTCAAGCGTCGCGGCCAGCGCTTGCACCGATTTCAGCGTCTTGTCGAGAGAGCGGGCGCTGGCACTGGTGGTTGTGCGTACGGCATCCGAAAGGCCCTTGACCTCGCTATTGACCGTCTTCAGGGTCTCGCGCAACTGGGTCGCGAGCAGCGGCAGCTCGCGCATCGTCTGTGCGGTCTCCGGTGCGTCTAGAATGCGGTTAAGCGTAACGAACGTACTTTGCAGCGCGTCCACCAGAGCCGGCAGGTCGATGTCGCGAGCCTTGCGCGCGAGGCGCTCGAGATCGGTGGGGACGGTGGGAACTTCCGTCGGCAAATCGGTTTCGGTTTTACGCAGCTCGGCATCGGGCCGAAAACCGAGATCGACCGTAAGCATGCCGGTCACGAAGTTCTGCGTCACCAGTTGTGCGGTGAGGCCGCGTTGCACCAGGGTCGGCACCAGCGTATTGTCCGCCAACACTTCGCCACCGTAAAACCGCACGGCCTCCGGCACGAGAGCCATGTCCACCTGCACGAGGGTGCGAAAGTCCTTCGGGTCGATACGTATACCGATAGCGCTCACCTGTCCGACCTCGACGCCTCGGTAGGTCACCGGGGCGCCGATCTGCAATCCCGCCACCGAGCCGTGGAAAAAACTGACGGCGGCTAGCCGCTTGGCGAAAAGTGCGCTA
>WYBJ01000149.1 GCA_011525945.1 Burkholderiaceae bacterium
GCCTTGCCTGGCGCATTCGAGGCGCTGGCCGCGAGCCGTCCGACCGCGGTAAATCTGTTCTGGGCACTCGGCCGCATGCGCCACTGCTGGGAAACGTATGCCACCGGACCGGACGCGTCGGTGGCGGCTCACCTGCTGGCCGAAGCGCGCGCGATTCATGCCGAGGATGTTGCCGCCAACCAGCGCCTCGGTAGGCTCGGCGCCGAATTGCTGCCGGCGCGCTGCCGGGTGCTCACCCACTGCAACGCGGGCGCGCTGGCTACCGGCGGTCACGGCACCGCTTTGGGTGTAATCCGCTCCGCAGTGGCGGCCGGAAAGCACGTCGAAGTGATCGCCGACGAGACTCGGCCCGTACTGCAAGGCGCCCGACTGACGGCCTGGGAGTTGCAGCAGGAACGCATACCGGTGACGCTGATCGCGGACGGTGCGGCAGGCTACCTCATGAGCCGCGGCGAGATCGACGCGGTCATCGTCGGCGCGGACCGGGTCGCCGCCAATGGCGATGTCGCGAACAAGGTGGGAACCTACATGGTGGCGACGTGTGCGCGCCGACATGGCATTCCGTTCTACGTCGCGTGCCCACTCTCGACGCTGGACCCCGCGCTCGCAACCGGCAGCGATATCCCGATCGAAGAGCGTGCGCCGGGCGAGGTGCTCGGCTTCGACGGCGTTTCCTGGTCACCCAGCGGCGTGACCGCACGCAATCCGGCGTTCGACGTGACGCCAGCTGAGCTCGTTACTGCACTCATCACCGAGCGCGGGGTGCTCCGCGCGCCCTACCCGGAATCGATTCGAAGGTTGGTCGGTGGCGCAGACGGCCGACCGCGATGACGTCAGATGGTAAGGCCGCCGCTTACTTCGAGCACTGCGCCATTGATGTAGCTCGCCTCATCCGAAGCGAGGAATGCGTATGCGTTGGCGATCTCTTCGGGTTTGCCCAAACGCCCAAGCGGAACTTTGTGCTCCAGGGCATCGATGAGCTTGTCCGGGATATTGTCAATGATCGGCGTACTGATGAAACCCGGACAAACCGCGTTGGCCCGGATACCGCGCTTGCCCAGCTCACGTGCCCACGTCTTCACCATGCCGATCACGCCGAACTTGCTCGCGGCGTAGTTGGTCTGGCCGAAATTTCCGTACAAGCCGACAATGGATGATGCATTCAGGATCACACCCGACTGCTGTTCAAGCATGATGTCTACGACTGCCCTGGTGCAGTTGTAGGTGCCCTTCAGATTGATGTCGATCACCCGGTCGAACTGTTCATCGGTCATCTTCTTCAATTGCGCATCGGCCACAATGCCGGCGTTGTTGACGAGGATGTCAATGTGGCCGTAGCGCTCGTGCAACGCCTCGACCATAGCTTGAATGCTGACCTTGTCGGTGACATCGACGCGAAACGGCATGGCCTCGCCTCGGCGATGCTCGATGATGCGCGCCGTCTCGATCGCCGATTGTTCGTCGATGTCGCAGACCGCGACACACGCCCCTTCCTGGGCAAACTTGATCGCCGTGGCCTGGCCGATCCCGCGCCCGGCCCCAGTGATGATCGCTACCTTGGCTGTCAATCGCATGATTTCGCTCGCCGTGGCCACCCTGATGCGGCGCAACTTTAGCCGAACTGCCTGCGCCGCACAATAACAAAATGCGGTCAAAGGCAAGGCTTATTCAGCAAACTCGAGGCCAGCGTGCTGCGGCGCATTTCGACCCTCGGTTGCGCAACGCGAAACCGACCGGGCGATCATGCGATATGGACGAGTAACCGAGGTACGACAAGGTCGAATAGTTCGACGATATCGGCGTTGCGCATGCGGATGCAGCCGATCGACCCCGGCGTACCCATGCGAACGCTGTCCGGGCTGCCGTGAATGTAGATGTAACGGCGCATCGTGTCGACGTCGCCCAATCTATTGAATCCCGGCTCGCACCCCGACAACCAAAGGATTCGAGTCAGTATCCAATCCCGTTGCGGAAAGCGTGCCCCGAGCTCAGGCGAGTAGATTTCGCCGGTCGGCCGCCGTCCCACAAAAACCGTGTTGACGGGCGCGCTCTGACCGATCTTTGCGCGCACGATGTGCAGTCCCCGTGGGGTGCAGTTGCTGCCGGCGCGCTCACCCGAGCCCTTGCTCGCGGTGGACACCACGTACGCGCGAACGTGGCCCGTGTTCTCGTATAGCCGCAACCGCTGCTCGGCGAGACTGATCTCGATTCTCATCGCCGGCTCGCAAAGAAACGCTGCAACAAGCCCACGGCTTCGGCGGCGAGAACACCGCCGGTTACGGCAGCGTGGTGATTGAGACGGCCATCTGCAAACAGATCGACGACGCTGCCGCAGGCGCCGGTCTTGGGGTCCCGCGCACCGTAGACGAGGCGCTCGATGCGGGCATGCTGGATGGCTCCGGCGCACATGACGCAGGGCTCGAGTGTGACGTACAGCGAGCAGCCCGGCAGCCGGTAGTTGCCGAGTCGGCGAGCAGCGGCACGTAGTGCCGTCATCTCGGCATGCGCACTCGGGTCCCGGCTGCTGATTGGAGCATTGAACCCTCGGCCCACCACGTCGTCGCCGTGCACGACCACCGCACCCACGGGCACCTCGCTGCGGCGAGCCGCCTCCGCGGCCAGATCCAAGGCCAACCGCATGAATTCTTCATCACTCATCGGGCTAGGCCGTGTCGCGCGCCGTGCGGTTACGAAGATCGCACCAGAACCAGGTCTTGCGTCACCGCCGAACCGCTATTGTAGCGAGCGCGCACCGCTTGCTTGCGGCCGACTTCCACGAAGGGACATTACTGCGGCCGTTTCGCCATGATGAAGAACACCGAACCCAACCCGGACAAGGCAGCCAACAGGGTGAAGCCGACACGGTAGTTCCCGGTCCAGTCGGCGAACAGCCCCGCCACTATGGGTCCACCGATCTGACCGATCACGGTGATGAGCGAAGACAGCCCGATGATCATGCCGATTGCCCTGCGGCCGAAGTAATCGGCGCGTATCGCCTGCATGAACGGTCCGCGCAGACCCCAGGCCGTTCCGTGCACGAGCGCCGAGAGCGCGAGGATGATCGGACCGGCGGCATAGGTGAGCATAAGCAGCCCCGCGGCGTGCATCAGCATGCAGGCGGCGGCAACGAGGCGCTTCTCGAACCGGTCGCCGAGCACCCAGCCCGATACGACCCCGATGAACTGGCCGACCGTGACCAGAGTGATCACCAGCGAGGCCTGCGCCAGCGAATAGCCGAGGCCTTCCTTAACGTGGGTGATCGCGTGCACGTTCACCGCGGTTACCGCGAACAGCGCGAACCCATGGCCGAGCGAGATCAGCCAGAATGCCCGGGTGCGCAGCGCCTCGCGCGCGCTGAACGCGCGCGATGGCGTAATCGGCGCGTGCTCGGCGCCGCGTGTGGCGGGCGGCGAACCGTCCACCGTCTCGCCCACATCCTCGGGACGGCTGCGAATCACGCACGCAAGTGGAAAACCGATGACGATCGCGATCAACCCCGACACGAACGCCGTCACCCGCCAGCCGTGGTACTGGATCGACCACGCCACTGCGAAAACGAATATGCCGCCCAGGGCCGAGCCGAATTGCGAGGCCGAAAGTGCGCGCGCCCGGTACCTTTCGAACCACTGGATGATGGCAACGCTTACCGGAAAATTGCTGCACAGACCCGCACCGAGCGCAATGACGACGAATGCGCCATAGAATCCGATCAGTGTTTCGATCCGGCTGAGCAGCATGAACCCGATGCCGAACAGAACGATGCCGATGCGCACGATTCCTTGCGCACCGAAGCGGTCGACCATCCATCCAAGGACGGGGCCGAGCACCGCGGTCTCGGTCGATTTGAGCGCTGCGGCACCGGCGAGCGCGGTCTTGCTCCAGCCGCGCTCGTCGACCAGAACCGCAAGATATGCGCCAAAAGCCTGGTTGAGCAGCATGCTCTGCAGGAACTGCAGCGCGCCCCCGGCCCCGACGATGCGCCAGCCGTAGAAGATCTTCATGGGATCGCGCGAGCATAACGCACGCGCCCGGCGCATGCAGTACCCCGACGAAAATTACCCGAGGCGCGCGGGTATGGCGCGCACCGACGCCGTCCCCGCTTACATCGAGCTTACGACGCGGCGCGAGCCGGCGCGGCCAAGTCAGCCCGACGTCAAATGCCGAACGTGGCGTGCAAATACTGGAAGCGAACCGTTTGGTTCTCGACGGGAGTTCGCTAGGCGCTCAATCCGGGGTTCTCGTACATGTTGAACCACACCAGGGCAGCCAAGACCAATTGGTCGTTCCTGCTCGGCTCGAAGAAGTACACGCCATGGCGGTATTGCCCCGAATCGGCTGCTCGATCGGCGGTCTTGATCTCGGCGCGAAGCGCAAGTGATACGGGGATGTCATGCAGCACGACGTCGAAGGCGATCTGCATCACCTCACCCACGGCGCCCAGCGCTGTTTCGCACACGAGCATCGCGCCCGTGCTGCCGATGTTGTCGATCGTGGCATGGACCGACTCGGTTGCCTGCGCCGGCGTCACCCGTGCCGGCGCCTTCAGACGAAAGCGCGGCGAGCTGCGCACATCGACGCCGTCGATCCGGTCGGGGAACGACAGGTAAAGATAGTCGCTCGGCCTGGCGGTGCCGCGCAGCGTCGTGCAACTGAATGCGAACGCGCTGCGGCCAGTAAACGCACGCACCACCATGCGCTCACCGGCGCACAGGCGCAAGCGCCCCAAGGGCAGTTGCGGGATGGTAAGGAGAAGGCTCTGACCCTCGACCCAGCCCACCACCCTCGCCGACACGCGGCCGACACCGATTTCGGCCGGAGGTTGGACCTGCACCAAGTCACCAACCTTCAAGCGCATGTCTCGGAAGCGCCATGAAGACTTGACCTGAGGAACGGTCGTAGCGTCGGGGGCGCCAGCCGAAGCGTGTAACGCCTCGTCGATCGCGCTGCTCATTGCACGGTCATCGGCATCCGCGCGCCAGACTTGAGCACCGCTTCACCCGCAAGATCACGGGTGCGAGGGCGGACGGTAAGCGCTGTCTTCCAGAGCGGGCTGCAAATGGCGGAACTCGACCGGGACGAAATCGTAGCCTTCGTGCGGCGCGTGTACGATGAAGAAGTATGCTTCCTCGCTGGCGCTCGGGTTGTATACCTCGTGCTTGACACCCGGCGGCATCGCGCAGAAGGCGCCGGGACGCAGCTCGAAAATGCCGTTTCCGTGCTGCCCCTCATAGCGGATCTCGAGCGCTCCCTTGATGCCGACGAAGATGTCGTAAACCCTCGAGTGCAGATGACGGGGAACGCCGGATCCCGGCGCGACCCGGAACACGGACGATTGCACCGCGCCGTCCTCGTGCATCACTGCCTTGTCGCAGCCGGGGCGGCGGGACTGGAAATCGACGCGCGTGATGTCGTCGATCGCGACTACGGGCTTCTGTGCCATCGGTCACCTGTCGGATTGAGAAAAGCGGCATCCTCCCGCAGAAGCGTCAGTCGATCTTGATTCCCGCTTTAGCGACGACCTTCGCCCAGCGTGCGGTGTCGGCGCGTATGGTCGCGCCGAACTGCTCTGCCGTGCCGCCGGTGGGCTCGGTGCCCAGCGCCAGGAGCCGCGCACGCACTGCGGGCACGCCGATGGCTTTGTTGATCTCGACGTTGAGGCGGCTGACGATCTGCGCCGGCGTGCCCGCCGGCACGAGGATCCCGTACCAGGACTGCACGACGAAGCCCGGGAAACCCGACTCCTCGAACGTGGGCACCGCGGGCGCCCCCGGCATGCGCTTGGGCGAAGTGAAGGCAAGTGCGCGCAGCTTGCCGTTCTTAAGATGGCCCTCGACGGTGGTCAGGCCCGTCATGAGCATCTGAATCTCGCCACCGAGAAGTGCGCCCACCGCCTGCCCGCCACCCTTGTAATTGACGTGCACGATGTTGATTCCGGCCCTGCCCGCAAACAACTCCGCAGCGAGATGACCCGCGCTGCCATAGCCCGCGCTGGAGTAATTGACCATCCCGGGGCGCGACTTGGCGAACGCCACGAATTCGGCAACGCTCTTCGCGGGGACCGACGGGTGCACCACCATGAGGAGCGGGAGCTGTGCGACACTCGCCACCGGAGCAAGATCCTGCAGAGGATCGAACGGCATCTTGCGATACACGCTCGGGTTGATCGCCATGGTACCGTCATAGCTCATCACCAGGGTGTAGCCGTCCGGCGCCGACCTCACCGCCAGCGCCGTTCCGATGTTGCCGTTTGCGCCGGAGCGGTTGTCGACGATGACCTGCTGGCCGAGTTGCTCGCCAAGTTGCTGGCCTACCAGGCGCGAGATCACGTCGGTGGCGCCGCCGGGGGAGAAAGGCACGATCAAACGGATAGGCTTCGAAGGAAATCCCTGCGCGGCTGCGGCCAGGGGAAACGCGGTCGCAACGACCGCCAGCAAGAGGTAGCGACTGATCTTCATAGCGCGATGATACGCGAAGTCGCATCGTCGCGCGCCTTGTCCCCGACCTGCCGGCATGCTACGGTGGCCGCGTGAATATCACCGCCCTCGGAGCTAACCATGCTCTTTCCCACTACGCTCGTAGGAAGCTATCCCCAACCCGACTGGATCATCGACAAGGTGAAGCTCGGTAGTCGCTTGCCGCCGCGCGTGCGCGCGAATGAACTTTGGCGCATCCCGCAACCCTACCTCGCCGAGGCGCAGAACGACGCCACTATTGTGACGATACGCGCCCAGGAAGAGATCGGCATCGACATCGTCACCGACGGCGAGATCCGGCGCGAAAGCTACTCGAACCGCTTCGCAACGGGGCTCGACGGTGTGGATCTCGACAATCCTGGCACTGCCATGGACCGTACGGGCCACCCCAATCCCGTGCCCCGTGTCACCGGGAAGATTCGCCGCCGGCATCCGGTGGAAGTCGAGGATCTGACGTTTCTCAAGCGTCATACCGACCGCATGGTGAAGATCACCGTCCCAGGCCCCTTTACCATGACCCAGCAGGCGCAGAACGATTTCTACGCAACCGACGCCGAGTGCGCCATGGACTACGCTGCGGCGGTAAACGAAGAGATTCGTGACCTCTTCGCTGCCGGCGCCGACGTGGTGCAGGTGGATGAACCCTACATGCAGGCGCGCCCGGAGAAGGCGCGAGAGTACGGTGTGGCCGCGCTCAATCGCGCACTGGAGGGCATCGCCGGAACCACCGCGGTGCACATCTGCTTCGGCTACGCTCACATCGCTCACGTCCGGCCGAGCGGTTATTCCTTCCTGCCGGAGCTTGCCGCCTGCCGCTGCCGACAGATCTCGATCGAAACAGCGCAAGCGAACCTGGACTGCCGCGTGCTCAATAAACTTCCCGGCAAGCAGATCATGGTCGGCTGCCTGGACCTCGGGTGCATGGAGGTGGAAACGCCTGAGGTGGTGGCCGAGCGCGTACGCCGGGCGTTGCAATACATCCGGCCCGAGCAAGCTATCCTTGCTCCCGATTGCGGCATGAAGTATCTGCCGCGCGACGTCGCTGACGGCAAGCTGCGCGCGATGGTGGCGGCAGCGCGACTACTGCGAGCGGAGTACGCCGGACAGGCCAGATCAGCGTAGCCAGGCACGTTGCGGAGCGCTTCGGAGGGGAAACGACGCGAAGCGCAAACGGCTTGTCTCTGAATTCGCGCGGAAGGTCCGATGGGACGCGCACGCGTCCAGTTCGCCTTCACGCCCGCGGCCCGCGCGATTGTCGACGACGACCTGCTGCTTCAAGCTCCCGACAAGCTTCGCCGCGACAACGCGCGCCTTTAGATTGAGAAACTGCTCCGCGGTTTGATAGAGAACATTCTCGCGCCTCGCTTCGGTGAGATCTGCGTCATCCAGTGCCGCCACCGGGTCCGCGGCGCCCATATCGAACGGATAGTCGCTCCCCAGCATGACACGATCGCTGCCCACGCGCCGGCAGAGCATCTCCAGGATCTCGACATCGTGCGTGATCGCATCGAAGTAGAGCTGCAGCAGATTCGCTTCGCATCGTGCGACGGCCGCCCGGTTATACTGAACGCTACGACCGTCACTGGCAGCAGTATCTTTGTTCCGAGAGAAGATGCGGCAATGAAGATCAAGCGTTGGCGGACCTTCCCGGTCACGCTCCCGGATGAGGATCCGGAGTGGAAGTTCGCCGGGCAGGCGTATCCGAAGAACGACGCGGTAGTCGTAGCGCTCGAAGCCGAAGATGGCACCGTCGGCTACGGTTATGCGGCAGCGTTCCCTCACCTGGGAGCCACCCAGATGGGCGTGCAGGGTGCTCTTGAGCGTATGCTGCCGCTCATCGTCGACAAGCCGGCGCTCGACATCGAAGCGCACCTGCGAGCCATCGATCAATCCATTCGCGACAATCATCCGGCCAAATCCGGAATCGATTGCGCGCTCTATGATCTCGCAGCGCGCATCCTGAAGGTTCCGCTGTACCAGCTCTTCGGCGGCAAGGTCCGCAGCGATATCGCCCTGAGTCGCATGCTGGCGCTCAAGCAGCCGGCGCAAATGGCGCAGAAGGCCAGGCATCACGCCGACGAGGGCTACCGCTGCATCAAGCTCAAGGTGGGCGGAGACCTGCGCGAGGACGAGGCGCGCGTACGCGCTGTGCGCAAGGCGGTCGGCGACAGTGTGCGCCTCACCATCGACCCCAACATGTCCTACAGCGCGAAGAAGGCGATCGCATGCGCCGAGCGCGTCGCGCAGTACGGCGTCGAGATGATCGAGCAGCCGGTGCGCTTCGACGACCTCGATGGCCTCGCGGCGGTGACACGCGCAGTTTCCATTGCGGTCGAAGCCGACGAATCCGCGTTCTCGCCGCAGAGCACCTACCACCTTGCCGCCGGGGGCGTAGTCGACGCGGTCAGTCTAAAGGTGTCGAAGATGGGCGGATTGCGCAACGTTCTCGCCGCGGCCCGCATCTGCGAGGCGGCGCGGCTCGGCTGTCGCATGGGCGCGACGGTCGGAAGCCGACTGCTGGCGGCACATGCCGCGCATCTGGTTGCGGCCCTGCCCCACCTGACATTTCCGTGCGAACTGGCCGAGTTCGAGCACCTGATGAACGATCCGTTCGAGGGCCTGGAGGTGAAGGATGGGATGCTCAAGATCCCCGACGAGGTCGGCCCGGGCGTAAGACTCCGGGGCGACGTGGACTGGCGTTGCTAGATTCCCGCCGGTACCGCAGGTAGATCGTGTCGAACGAACACCGTCGCCAATCGCAAGCTCACGATGGAGGACATCGCCCATGAAATACCGCAGGCAGGACGCCAAGGAATACGCGCGCGCAAACTTGCGCGGAATATGGGCCGCAACGCTGACCCCCTTCACCCCGGACCGGCGCGTCGATGAGGATGGCTGGCAGCGCAACCTTCGGCACTGGTACCGCGATCTCGAAATCCAGGGCCTCTTCGTCAATGGCAAGCAGGGCGAGTTCTCGTCGATGAGCGTTGCCGAAAGAAAGCGCACGGCCGAGACCGCCGTCGATGCGGCCGGAGCCGACCGCGGCGTCATGGTCTCCTGCTCGGACCAGAGCCTGGACACGGTGATCGATCTGGCGAAGCACGCGCAGGCGATCGGCGCGGACTACGTCGTGGTGCACACGCCGTTGCTCTACTTCGGCGCCCACACCGCCGATACGCTCTACGAGTACTACCGGTATATCGCGGAACACGTCGATCTGGGAATCGCGCTGTGGAATCAGCCGCCCGATTGCGGCTACCTGCTCGAGCCCGAAGTCTGCATGCGCATCGCAGAGTTGCCCAATATCGTGGCGATCAAGTACAGCGTTGCGCGCGAGACGTATTCGCGTCTGACGCGTATGGCTGGTGACCGGCTGATCGTCAGCACGTCCAACGAGGAGGATTGGCTCGACAACATCGTCGAACTCGGATGGCAGGTGTATCTGTGCTCGACCCCGCCCTTCCTGATGCAGACGACAGTCGATCGGCGTATGCACCAATACACGCAGCTCGCATTTTGCGGGGACATCGAGCGCGCCCGCACGGTGCATGCGAGCCTTGCCCCCGTGCGGCGCGCGCTAAGCCAGAGTCGGCCCGCGGGCAAGGCCGCGGCGCACCAGAAGTACTGGCAGGATCTGCTCGGTCAGGCCGGCGGGCCGGTGCGCCGTCCATTGCTGGATCTCACGGAAGCCGAGAGGGCGGCGACACGCGCGGCGCTGGCGTCGTGCGGCTTGGCACTTGCGCCGGCGCCGCATGCACGTGCGCCAGCCATGTCTTGAAATCGCAGTACGACTCGACGAAACCGCGGCGAAAGATATCGCCGCGGGCAAAGTGGCTTCTGTCCAGCACCGCAGCACGATAGATCCGCACAGTACGGCGAACCCAGGCAATGCTGGCATCGAGCCCGTCCCGATGCAGCAGAAATCGGATGCGGGCGCCTTCGCGCGCAAGCCCGCGAGCTGCTACGGCAGCCGTGGCGAGTTCGTCGTGCCCGCTTTCTCGCTCTTGAACCTGCTCGCACCAGCGCGAGAGACAATCGTGACCGCAAAAATGCCATAGATAGTCTGCGCCCTCGAGCGAGGTGGCCGCGCTAGAGGGCACCTGAGCCCCGCACGATGCGCAGGGAATCGTCGTATCGACCCCTTCCTGAGAAAGCTTCGTGCCGGCGTGAAGCTCACAGCTTACCGCCGGCCCCGGCCGAGAGTGCGCCTTACTCATGACCAGGCAACCATGGCGCGTCGCGCTTGGATGCGCATTACGCCATCGCACGCAAGCTTTCGGTTCGGACTCGGATTCACGTCAGTAGTCACAGCGCTTTCTTCCTCGATTGAAATACCGCCCTGCGGCCGCCATTAAGTTAGGCAGCTTGGAGAGCCGACAGGTTCCGGATCGCGCATGCTCTCACCGACCGCACGCCGAGAGATCTTCATCTAGAACCGGATCGTGCCGATTTCTCCATCCAAAGTCATTTCAGTCCCAAACTGCTTCGACAGCCTCTGGATGCGCGCAAGCGTGCGCTCGGCAGTTTCCCCGTGCGCGATCAACGGGCGGCCCTCCGTAAGCGGATGATCGCCCTGCCCGGTACGTCGGGTGATGGTGCCGTCCCTGGAAACCCGCCCCATCTCCACCGGGTGCAGGCGCATCTGCTTGAATGTGCCACCCTGCATCGTCAGCGTCATGAGGGCGGAGGTCCACCACGTCTCGCTGTGGCTTTCCAATCCGGGATGAAGCGGATGATCCGACGGGTTGAGCGTCGGCAGCCGGTCCATATCGTGTCCCCAGCTTTCATAGCTGTCGTATGGCACGCGGCGGATGAACTCCGACTGTGCAAAAAAATTGCCGATGCCGTAGACGATCGGCTTGCCCTTGTAGAGCTCGATCCCGAGCGTCGAATGCCAGCCGTGGCCGACGTAGATGTCCGCCCCGGCGTCGATCGCGGCATGCGCGAACTCGCGCACGAACATGGGCGTCTTATCGCCGCGCTTGCCGTCTGCGATGTTGAAATGGTGCGCAACCACGACGAAATCAGCCATCTTCCTCGCTTCGTCGATCGAGCGCAGGTTGCCTTCCAGATCGCGCTTGTGGCAACTGCTTCGTATCTCGAACTGCTCGCCCGCGACGAACACGTTCGATCCGCGGGTCGATTGGTCGCCCGGCATCTGGAAGCTGAACTCGTCGCCCGCCAGACCCTGACTCATCGTCGCGCGGCCCGCCTCGCGCAGCACGTCGAGCTTGCGCGCGATGGTTCTCATCTGCGCGGCCGCTTCCCGCTCCAGAACGTACTTGAAGCTCACCCGCAGCGGGTTGATTCCGGGCCGGCCGCGAACGCCGCCCTTCGCCAGGCTCGCCCATTCGTGCGACTTGTTGCCCGAGGTCACGGAGATGAGCGCGATCCGACCGTGCCGGGTTTCGAGGTAGCCCGGCTCGCGCGCCTCCTCCAGGTCGATCCCGGTGCCAGCTACCACCAGGCCCGCCGCCTTGCAGTGCCGGATGGTGGCTGCCATGCCCTGCTCACCGAAATCCATGCTGTGGTTGTGGGCGAGCGACATGATGTCGACGCCCGCCCACTTCAGATCGCGCGCAACCTGAGGGTCGGCCATCATGAAACTGCCCAGCCAGTCGCCGCGCGAGGCGTAAGCCAACTCGTCGTAATTGGCGAGATTCATTTCGAGATGGGCATAGGTCATGTCGGCCTTGCGCAGAAGATCGACCACCGCCATCGATGCCGCATCGTCGTGCATCGAGAAGGGACGTGAGGTCATGCATTCACCGGCAAGGGCGACCTGCCAGTCGAGGTTGCGAGACGCCATTGCTACGTCCTTTTCGTCATATGCCAGCAGGCAGAATAGCAAACGGCTGTGTGCAGCACCATGCAGTACCGGGCCGATCGCAGATGGCGCTAGTGTCCCGAGTCAGAAGTCGTTGCAACAATGTTCTTGATGCTCGCGACGCCACGAGTGGCAAAAGTGTCGAAATCGACGCCAGACGCGAAGCGAACCGCAGCCAGGTTGGACACCTGGCGA
>WYBJ01000150.1 GCA_011525945.1 Burkholderiaceae bacterium
CACCCACAATCCCCCGCGAGACCCGAACACCGGCTTGCTCAGGTCAATTCACGCCGGTGGGGGGGGGGGCGCGGAACCTATCGGCGCCCCGTCCGTCACCCGGGGGGGATCGTTGTTCGCTTCGAACAATGACACCATCGCCGTAAACGCGGCCATCAACACCATGAACGCTGCCGGAACCTTCGGCAGCTCGGTGCAGTTCAACGCCGCCAATGGCGGCGTGAGCATTGCCGCGCCCATAACCGGCGGATTCGTATCGGCCTCCGGGGGCAACGGTGTGGTCAGCGTGACGAGCTCGATCACCAGCACCAGTAGCGTCTCGCTCTCGGGCAGCGCCGGGGTCAACGTCGGCGCGGGAGCCTCGATCGTCACCGGTACTTTCGGCAGCTTCTCGGCCACGGCGACCGACCCGGGCGCGACGGTGACGATCGGCGCGGGCGCATCGGTCGCCTCGCGCGGTGCGACGCTCAGCGCGGACAACATGGATATCCAGGGTGTGGTCAACGCGGGTGTCGGTGCGATCACGGTGCGACCGGCGACTTCCGGGCGCGCGATCAATGTCGGCACCGAAAGCGGCGGTGCGCTTTCGCTCACCCAACTCGAGCTCGACAATCTCCTTACCACCAGCACGTTCACGCTCGGCAATTCGGCAAGCGGCGCGATCGCGATCAATGGCCCAGTCGACGCCGACGGACCCTCGTTCATAACGGTTGCGAGCGGTACCTCGTACACGCAGAATGCGCTCGTCACGATGAGCGGCGCGACCGGTCTATCGATCAACGCACCCGCTATCACGATTGGCGCGCCGTTGAGCGTCGGAACCTCGGGACTTACGCTTACCACCGACAATCTGAGCGTCGGCAGCGCCGTAACCAGCAGCGGCAACCTCGACATCGCCACGCGCGCATTCGGCCGGCCAGTTCAGCTCGGGATCGCGGCGCCCACCGGAACCGCGCTCGAATTGACCGACGCCCAGCTCGACCTCTTGAGCACGCCGACGCGGCTGCGCTTCAGCGGCAGCGGGCCGATCACCATCGCCGGGCCCATCTCGCCCGGGCTTGCCACTACGCTGAACCTTTCCTCGTCGAGCGGCAACGTGACCGCGGCGGCAGGCGGCTCGATCACGGTGCCGAACCTCGCCGTCTCGGCCGTCGGCCTGATCGACCTCGCGCAGGCCAACAACGTTGATAACCTGGCGGCGGAGATCCGCTGCTGCTCGAGCGGCGACATCAACTTCGTCTCGGCGCCGGGCAAGCTGGTCAATATCGCCACCGTCGACGGCGTGAGCGGCGTGCGGGTGAACAATTTCTCCGGCAGCGGCAACATCCTGCTGCAGGCCGACGATCTGAACGTTACCCAATCGGTTCGCACCAACACCGGCAGCGTCAGGCTGTTCCCGGTGGCGGCCGGCAGGACGGTGACGCTGGGGGCGGACGCCGCCGGCACGCTCGGATTGACCGCGGCCGAGCTGCTCCAGGTGCAGGGCACCGATGTCACGATCGCCGGCGACACGATGAACATCGCGGCCGCCGTCACTTTCCCCGCCGCCACGACCATACTCGGCCCGGTCACGACCGATCGGGCGGTCGCGATTCTGGGCGCCAAGACCGGCACCGCGCTCGAATTTCTACCCGCCGAATTGACCAACCTCACCGGCGCAACGGTAGTGCTGGGCGGCGCCAACGCAGGCCCCGTCAGCGTCCAGTCGACGACCGCGATACCGAATACCGTCAACAAGCTCGTCCTGCACAGCGGCGGCGCTTCGAGCAGTGTGACGGTCGGCGCGAGCACGCCGTTGAGCGCCACCAACAGCCTCGGCATCACCGCCGACAGCGTGGATCTTCAAGCCGGCGTCAGCTCGTCGAGCGGCGGCATCGACATCGCGACCCATACCCCGACCCGCAACATCGACCTGGGCGCGGATCCCGGCCCGAGCCTGGGCCTCACCGGCACGGAGATCGGATTTCTGAGCGCACCGAGCGGGGCGATTTCGTTCGCCACCGCGAGCGGCAATATCGTTTCGACCGGGGCGGTTTCCTTCCCCAGCGTCGCGAGCCTCGCGCTCGATGCCGGCGGCACCGCCACCGTGCTCAGCGCCGGCTCGCTCGCCTCGGCCGGGGCGCTTTCGCTGCGCGCCCCGACCATCGACATTCAGGGCACGAGCGCGCTGAGCGCGGGCGCGGGCGCAAGCCTCACTCTGACAGGCAACACGATCACGATCAATCCGACCGGCACCACGATCACCGCGCCCGGCGACATCAACGTCATGCCGCGCGATTTCCGCTCGATCGACCTGGGCGGCGCGGGTTCCGGGAGCGCACTCGGATTGGACAATTCCGAGCTGGCGACGCTGGCGCCCGCCGGGGTGCTGCGCATCGGCGACACTGCCGGTTTCACGGGCGACATCGTGCTGTCGAATCCGATCACGCTTCCCGGGCGTACCGTGAGCCTGTGGACCGATACCGGCAGCATCACGCAAAGCGCCGGCGCCACGCTTACCGCGGCGAGCCTCGCCGCGAAGGCCTCGAACGCGATCGTGCTCAATCTGGCGAACCCGGTCGGCACGGTGGCCATGGACAGCAGCTTTGCCTCCATCTCGTTTACGCGCGCCCCGGGTGCGCCGCTCGTGGTCGGCAGCGTCGACGGGCTGAACGGCATCGTCGCCGGCTCCGACCCGTACACCTCGCGGATGCCGGTTTCCCTGCGCGCGGATCAGATCGATATCAACCAGCCCATCGTCGGCAGCACGGTCGCCTTGCTGCCGACGGCCGGCAGCTCGATCGATGTCGGCACCCGTTCGGGCTTCGGCTTCGCGCAGGCGGATTTCGACCGCATCAACGCCGCCTCGGTCACGATCGGCGAAGCGGCTTCGGACGACATCAGCGTCAGCGCACCAATCAACGTCAGCACGTTCAACGATCTGGCGTTGGTGACGGGCAATGCTGCCAACGTCGGCTTTGCGCTCACCGTTCCCGGCAATCTTTCCGTCACCGCATCGTCATTGAGCACATCGGCGGCGCTCACCGGCACGGGCGGTAACGTCAACCTGATTACCGACGCGCTCACCCTGGGTGCCGCGGCGAACGCCGCCAACACCGTCACCGTGCGCCCGCTCACCGGCTCGGTGAAAATCGACCTCGGCGGCGCCGATGCGGCGGGTGTGCTCGGCATCACCGCAGCCGAAGTGACCAATCTGACGGCGCCGACCCTCGTCTTCGGCCCCACACCGCGGGTTGATGTCACGTCGCCGATTGTCACCACGCGCTCGGTGCAGCTGGTCGCCGACGACTTCACGATCCCGAGCGCCGGCGTGAGCCTCACCGCGGCGAACCTTGCGATCAGCACCGTCACGAGCGGGCGCACGGTCGATCTCGGCACATCCGGAGTCGGTACCTTCATGGGCCTGGACGCTGCGACGCTCGCCAAGCTTGCGATCACCGATGAGCTGTCGTTCTCGGCGCCCGGCGCCAGCACCCTCAAGGTGAGCGCGGCGAGTCTCGCCATTCCCGCGAACGATCTGAGTCTCAGCGCGCGCACGCTCAACATCAACGAGTCGCTCGCAGTCGCGGGCGACCTCGCGCTGCGTGCCGACGTGCCGTTGAACATCGCAGCCGGGAAGACCGCCTCGAGCAGCGGCGGCGGCGAGATCGAGGTGGCGCCCCGATCGGGCTCGATGACGTTCGGTGCCGGCGGGCTCCTGAACAGCGCAACGCTCGCTCAGCTTTCGACGTCGGGCTTCATCGCCTTGGGCGACAGCAATACCAGCGCCCTCAACATCGCCCAGCCGCTCACCGCGCCCGCGGGATCGTCCGGCTTGCTGCTCAACGCGAGCGGCAGCATCAACCAGACCGCGGGTTCGATCATCACGGCGCCCAAGCTCGGCGTGCAAAGCGACTTCGGTTCGGTGACGCTGACGGAGAACAACGTCGTCACCACACTGGCGGGGTCGTCGGGCTCGTTCGGCAGCTTCAGTTTCTCCAGTGCGGCCGCGCTCACGATCGGTACGGTCGACAGCCTCGTCGGCATTACGGCGCCCTCGAGCGCGCTGACGTTACGCGCCGATGGCCTCGACATCGTCGATCCGATCGCGGCCAATACGGTCACGCTGGCGCCGCGTCTTGCCGGGGCGGCGATCGACCTGGGCTCGGACGCGGGCTTCGGCCTGACCGACGCCGAGATCGACAAGGTGTCGGCCTTCACTCTCAACGTTGGCAGCAGCACGACCAACCCCAGCGGGCCGATCACCGTCAGCGCTGCGGTCGATCGCAGCGCAGGCAGCCTCAACCTCCTCACGGCGCCAGGTAGCAGCATCGCCGTCAACGCCGCGCTGGGTTCCTCCAGCACGGACGCGATCTCGATGAGTGCGGGCGCAGGGGGAAGCGTCACGATCGCAGCACCGGTGGTTTCCTCCAGCAATATCAGCGTCAGCGCCGACACGATCAACACCAGCCAGCCCATCACCTCCGAATTCGGCGGCGTTTTCCTGAACAACGTCGGAACGAACGGTTCGGTCACCGTGGGCGGCGCAATCGATGCCCAAAGCACCATCAACATCACCGGCCGCACGATTGTCGTGAACGCGCCGCTCGACTCGGAGTTCTCGTCGGTCAACCTGTCCGCGCCCACGACCGCGAGCGGCAGCTCGGCAACGGTCAATGGTGCAATCACCGCGGGCGGATCGGTCAGTGTCACCACCGACAGCCTCGCACTCAACGCGCCGCTCACGAGCGGCTTCTCGGTCACTTTGCAACCGCGCAGCAACGGCACGCCGGTGAGTCTGGGCGCCGAATCCGCGGGCGCTTTCAGCGTGGACGCGGCGGAGCTCGCACGCATCGACGCCAGCCAGCTTACCGTCGGCAGCAGCAGCGCGGGGGATCTGGCGGTAAATGCGCCAGTCGGGCCGTTCACCTTCGACTCGCTCGTATTGCGCTCGGGCGGGGATGTCACGCAGGCGCCCGGCGCCACCATTACCGTTCGCAACGTCGATCCGAACGACCCCAACAATGTCACGGGCTCGCTCACCGTCAATGCCGGCGGAACGATCAACCTGCCGGAAGCGAACGATATCGCCAGGTCGATTTCGGGCAGTGCAGCGGGCACCGACAACAATTTCGTCTTCAACAACATCACGCCGCTGCGCCTGCAGAATGTCTCCGGGATATTCGCCAGCGGCAGGGTTCTGGTCAGAACCGCACCGCCGCCATCGCCTGGTCCTGACAACTCGGGCACGGGCACAGCGCCGATCGATCCGAGCAACGCCGTGCTGATCGGGCTGGAGCGGGCCGCAAATCCCGGCGAGGATCTGAACAGGAAGTCCGAAGAGCGCAAGGACGAAGCGGAAAAACGCGATCGCGAAGAACAGCGCAAGCGCGGCACGCAAAGCTGCAGTTGACGCGGACGGCTTGGCCGACGAATCGACGCCCCCGGCTAACGCGCCGGGGCAAAGTCGACCGCGCGCGACCGTAGCGTCGGATCGTTCTTGAGCGTCTGTTTGTTCACCTTGTGCGTGGGCGTGTGCGGCAGCTCCGCGGTGACGAGTACGAAGCGCGGCACCTTCATCGGGGCGAGCCGGTCGCGGCACCAATCGGCGACGCCTTCGGCACTGAGCGCCGCGCCCGCGCGCGGCACCACGCAGACGAGGATCTCGTCCTCGCCCAATTCCGACGGCACCGGAATCGCAGCGGCTTCCATCACGTCCGGGTGCTCGCAGATGACGCGATCGAGCTCGGCGCCGGCGATGTTCTCGCCGCGGCGCCGGATGATGTCCTTCTTGCGCGTGACGAACCAGAAGCAACCGTCGGCATCGCGCCGCACCAGGTCGCCGGTCTTGAACCAGCCGTCCTGAAAGGAAGCGCGCGTCTGCTCGTCGTCGCGAAAATAACCTTGCATGACGATCGGGTGCTTCACCCAGAGCTCGCCTTCGACACCGTCGGGCAGGTCGCGGCCCTCGTCGTCCACCACGCGCAGTTGCGCCCATGGCCGTTGCGGATCGGGGTGCCGCCCCACCGGACCCATCGCACCCGGCAGGTCCGGGCCACCGAACGGCGCGCAGCACACGCCCGGAATCTCGGTCATGCCGAAGCCGGTCAGCAGATGCGGGATGTGAAAGACGGTGCGGAAATGCTCGCGCACGTCGGCACGCGCGCCATAGACGCTACGGATGCGGTGCTCGGTGCGAAACTCGGTGAGCGGGCGAGCCACGAGGATGCGGCCGATCGCTTCGATGATGTTGACCGTGGTCGCACCCGTTTCAACCGCGGTATCCCAGAACGCGGATGCCGAGAAGCGCTCGATCAGCACGCAGCAGGCACCGGCTGCGAGCGTGCCGGCGGCCGAGTAGAACAACGCGTTGACATGGAACAGCGGCAGCACGGTCATCAGCCGGTCGTCGGGCTGCAGCCATAGCCGCGACACGTTCGCCTCGCCCGCGCTGACGAAGTTGCGCTGGCTGTGCAGCGCGCCTTTCGGAAAGCCGGTCGAGCCGGACGTGAATATGATGAGGCAGCTCGTGTCGGCGGACGGATTCGGCGGCAGCATCGTTTGCGTATCGCCCCGCAACAACTCGTCCAGGGAAACCGCGCCCTCGGCCGCGCCGCCGAGCACGATGAACCACGGCGCCACGGCAAGATCGGCAACCGCCGCACGCACGGTCGCCAGGCATTCGGGCGAGACCGCCACGGCGCTTACCTCGGCCTTGCCGAGGAGGTAGTTGATCTCGGCGGCACCGAACTCCGGGTTGGCCGGCACCAGGATGGCGCCGATACGCGCCAGTGCGAACAACAGCAGCAGGTGGCCCTCGTGATTGCGCGCGACGATGCCGACGCGATCCCCGCTCTTGATACCGCGGGCGACGAGCGCGCGTGCCAGATCGAGCGCCGCATCGCGAAACGAGCGACGCGACCAGATTCGGCCGCGGTAGAGCAGGAACGCCCGCTCGGGATCGACCTGAAGACGGCTTTCGAGCGCTCCTATGAGCGTACCGTCGTGCGGCGGATAAAGGCGCAGCACTTCGAGCGGAGTGAGCTTGCCTGCAAACGCATCGGCTTGCTCGTGTGCCAAGAGTCGAGAGTCTTGCATCGGTGGTGTTTGCGCGCGCTGTGTCATCGGTTTGCAATCGATTATAGCGGCGGGCCGTACGACGCCGATCGCGGATGACACGGGATGGAATGGGCTACGCGCGCTAAGCCGCCACTCCGCGACTTTTACTAACCCCGCCGCATACTCCATAATCGGCCGCTTCCGCCCGTCGATCATCGAGGATCACCATGGACACAGTGGCAACCACCACCGAGAAGCTGCTCGCGCACAAGGAAGGCGCGATCGGCTGGATCACGTTCAACAATCCGGCACGCCACAACGCCGTCTCCATGTCGATGTGGGAATCGGTTCCGCGTGCGCTGGCAGCGTTCGAGAAGGATGCGGAGATCCGCGTCGTGATCCTGAAGGGCGCCGGCGAGAAGGCGTTCGTCTCGGGCGCCGACATCTCGGAGTTCAAAGAAAAGCGCGCGAGCAAGGATGCGGCCGAGGCGTACAACGCCGCCGGCGAGGCCGCGCATCAGGCGCTGCAGGAATTCCCCAAGCCGACCATCGCGATGATCCGGGGTTACTGCATCGGCGGCGGCTGCGCGGTGGCGATCGACTGCGATCTGCGCATCGCAGCCGAGGACTCGGTCTACGCCATTCCTGCCGGCCGCCTCGGCCTGGGCTATCGCTACGATGGGATCCGCCGCCTGATCGATCTGGTCGGCCCGTCGTTCGCCGCCGAGATCTTTTTCACCGCGCGCAAGTTCGATGCACGCGAAGCGGTGGCGATGGGGCTCATAAACCGGCTCGTGCCGGTCGGCGAGCTCGAATCCTACACACGCGGCTACGCCGAAATGATCGCCGACAACGCGCCGCTCACGCTGGCGGCGGTCAAGCGCTGCGTCCTGGAGCGGCACAAGGATTCCGGCGTGCGCGACCTCAAGCGCTGCCAGGACATGGTGGATGCCTGCTTCGCCAGCGCCGACTACGAAGAGGGCCGCAGTGCCTTCATGGCGAAGCGCCGCCCGGTATTCCGTGGCCGCTAGATCGACGCCGGGGTCAACGCCTTCGCGCCATGAAAAAGAGGTCAGGCTCGATTGACCCGCGGTCGATCAATCGAGCCTGACCTCGTCTTGCCCGAAGCCTGCACCCTCTCCCTTGCCCGCGCTTAGGCGGGTACGGCTTCGCGCACCCCCGGCATGCCGAAGTCGAGCTTCTCCAGGCCCTGCAGCAGTTGCCGCTCCTGCTGCGCGCTGAGCTCGGTGAGCGGCGGGCGCAACCGATTCCACGCCATGTCGCCCGAATAGTGCGCGATCGTGCGCTTCAGCGCCGGAATCATCGGCACCGATTGCAGCACGTTGCGGATGTCGTCGATCGCCTTCTGCATCGAATCGGCGCCGGCGCCCTGCCAGGCGTCGTAGAGCGAGGTGATCTGCGCCGGATTCACGTTCGCCCCTGCGGTGATGCAGCCGGCGCCGCCATTGCGCATGTTCTGCAGCAGGAACGACTCGCTGCCGGCGAAGACATCGAAGCCGGCCTTGGCGAAGCGATCGAGTACCGCCTTGGTGTTGTTCCAATCGCCGGAGCTGTCCTTCAGCCCCGCGATGGTGCCTGGATAGGTCTTGAGCAACCGCTCGATCAAGGTCAGCGTGATCGGCGTCTGCGATACCGGCGGGATGTGATAGAGATAGATGCGCAGGCGCGCGTCCCCCACGCGCTGGATCACCTCGGAAAAGTTGCGGTACAAACCCTCGTCGCTCACACCCTTGTAGTAGAACGGCGGCAGCATCAGCACGCCGGCCACACCCAGCTTGACGGCATGCTCGGTGAGGCGCACCGAATCGGACAGGGCGCAGCAGCCCGTGCCGGGCATCATGCGCTTGGGATCGACGCCGGCGTTCACCAGTGCCTCCAGCAGCGCCATGCGCTCGTTGGCGGAGAGCGAGTTCGCTTCGCTGTTGGTGCCGAAGACGGCAAGACCGACGCGCTGCGATACCAGCCATTTGCAATGCCGGATGAAGCGCTCGGCATCGGGTGAGAGATCTTCGCTGAACGGAGTGACGACGGGCGAGAGCACGCCCCTGATTCGATCCTGGGCCATCAAGACGGCTCCTGTAGCGGCTGAAGTGTGGCGGCAATGATAGCAGGAAGCCGCGCCGCGGACAGCAGCCCGCGGCGCGCCGTCATCCGTCCTGAGCACGGCTAATACGTGGCGCGCGTGCGCACGTGCTGGGCGCGATCCATCGAGTGGACGACGAAGTCCTTCATCTGCGCACCCTGCAGGACTGACAACGCGATCTCGGTCCCGGCGGGCCCCTTGGACCATAGCTTCTTGTAGAAATCGACCTGGCCGGCGATCTGCTGCTCGCCAACGCGCAGGATGATGTCGCCCGCCTTCAGCCCGCTTTTCTCGGCGGGTCCGTCCCGGGTCACGCGCGTGACCACCAAATGCCCCTGCATCTCCTGCGTATTGACGCCGATCCATGGCCGTGCCGGGCCGCTCACGCGGCCGGTGCCGATGAGATCCCCCAGGATCGGCTTCAGCAGGTCGATCGGGACGAACATGTTGCCCGGGGAGTACGTTTGCGGCTTGACGGCATCGGTCACGACCAGCGAACCCACGCCGTAGAGTTTGCCGTCCCGGCCGATGAGCGCCGCCCCGCTCCAGTTCACCGTCACCGGCGCGGTGAAGATCGCACTGTCGAGCAGATATTCCCAGTAGCCGGCGAACTGCCGCTTGGACACCACGAACGCAGGCGCGACGCCATCGAACCCGGCGATCAGGACCGGCTCGCGCTCGGGCAAGGCCGCCGATTCGCCCAGCTCGATCGGCCTGATCGAAAGTGGCAGCGATGCCCGCACCAGGCCGAAGCCGGTCGCGTGATCGTAGCCGATCAGCGTCGCGGGCACCGCCTTGCCGTCGGCGGTAACGATCTCGATCGCTTCGGCCTCCACAATGAGGTAGCCGATTGTCAGGATGAGACCGTTGTTGTCGATGACGATTCCGCTACCCTGCCGGACCGCACCGAGCGCAGCCGAACTGCGAGCGTCTTTCGGCGCGGTCGCGCGCAGCAGCACGACCGACAACGCATCCATGTTGCGAATCTGCCGGTCGGGCTTCGCCGGGTCCGCCGGCGCGTCCGCGGCAGCGAGCGAAGCGCTGGCAAGCAAACCCAGCAAGGCGAGAACTACGCTGCCCGCAACGCAGGCGCGCGCGCGCCGCAACGCCGTCGTGAAAACCGGCAACGCACGTGAGAGACCAGAAACGGATTCATGCATCGAACACCTCCTGGCGCGGAATCAAATCCGACAGGTTTCCAACCCAACACCGCAATCGACGTGCCACGCGCGCAGCGCCCGGCTGATGTGTGCAATCCGCGCTCGGACTGTAGCCTGCTTATCGAGGCGCCGCAATGTGATCCGTCGCACATGCCGATCGCGCGCGCCCGGGGTCAACCAGACAGCACCGAATCCACCCAATCGGCATACGGGTACAGCAATACGCCGCCGCCGAGGCCGCCGAAACGCTGGTTGTCTGCCGACCGCGGCGCAACGAAAGTGTTCACGCCGACGAGCTGCCATCGCCCCTGGATACCGGGTACGAGCGCAGGCGAACCGGAATCGCCACCGGCGACGGTCGCCTCGACATCGTTGCCGAGAGAACCACCGCCGAGTCGATTGGTCGACGCATCCGGGCCATCGAAGTCGAACGGGTAGGCTTCCGCGAAGTCGCCTCCGCCGTTGTCGCGAAATGCCGCATCGATGACATTGCGCCCGACGCGCTTCACCGCTGGCGACGACGCGACACTGCGCCCGGTGATGCCGTCCCCGCTGGCGCCGTAACCGACCAGGGTAATCACGGTGCGCGGCCTAACGGGCACGCGCCGAATCGGATAGAAAGGCACGCCGAACGGCAGCGCCTCGCGCAGGCGCACGAGCGCAACGTCGTCATGCACGACACCGGATCTCGCATCGGGCTTGAACCCCTTGTAGTCCGGATGCACGACGATCGCCGCCGCTTCGATTCGGTGCGAGAGATCGGACCCGTAGTTCAGATTGAAGCGCAGCTCGGCCGCTTCCCGACCCGCGACGACGTGGGCCGCGGTGATGACATGACGCACGTCGAGCGCCGCGGCCGTATACGTTCCTTCGCGCTGTGCAAGCGATCCACCGACGACACTGAGGCTGCCGACACCCGCCCAAGACGAAGTGGTCGTGTTCGGATCGATGCGCTTGGCCGGCGAATCGGGCGGTGCACCGTCCTCGGCGCCGCCGATGATGGCCCGGCACGGCTCGGCCAAAAGCGCGCAGATCGCTCCCAACAGAATTCTGCGTCGAGGCGACAAGTCAGCTCACGGAGGATGCGAGACGTCCGGCCGATGTCACCAGAAGCGCCAGTCGCGCGCGACGAGAATGTACGCGCCGAGCAAGCCATTGGTGATGGCGTGGGCAATGACCGGAACCCACAGGCGGCCCGTATGCATGTAAATCCAGCCGTACACGATCCCGGCGATGAATCCCGCCAGCCATTGGTTGTGTTCCAGCGCGAACAACACGCTCGTGATCAGCAGCGCGCGCAGCCCGACGGCTGCCGGACGGACCGCCAAAAAATCCGGCTTCTCCAACCAGCGCAACAGAAAAGAGCGCCAGAAGAGCTCCTCCACGAGCGGCACCACGATTGCCAGGCCGAAGAGGCGGAAGAACGTGAGCGGCCAGTCGAGCGCATCGGTGCCGTAGCGCCGAGGGTCGAAGCCCGCGCTCAGCTCGAACGCGAACCAGCCTTGATCGAGCCAGATCCAGACGATCAGCACCGCAATGCCTGCGCCGAGCGCGAGCAGGCCATCGGACCAGGGCAGGCGCCACGCACGCAACTCAACCAGGCGCGGCCACAGCAGCAGCAGGGCAGCGCCGGCGACGATGGCGCGCAGCGCGAATACCCAGCGCGAATCCCACTCGCCGGCCGGCACCGGCAGTGGCGGCGGGAGCAGCGAACCGGCCGCGACGAACACCATGAAAAGCCCGAACGGCAGAATACGCGCAGCCGACTCCGAACGCAGCCAGGACGTCGCCGCGGAACGGGTTAGCTCGGGGGGCATGCGGGGCGTGCCGGCGGCGCGTTTTCGGCCACGCCTCAGATCAAAGCCGACTGCGTCAAGTCGCGCTTGAGCCGGGATACGGCCGAGGCGGGGCTGGTCAGGACGCGTCGCCCTCGAAGCGGCGCGAAGCGCGCGGCGGCGCGCGCCATCGAGAACTGCGCGAGCATGAGCACCTCGCACTCGTCGAGGTCGCTGCCGGCTTGGACGATCAACTCATCGTGCAAGTCAGCGGCGCCGTCGCGCAACGCCGCCATCGCCTGCGGCACGCTGCATGTGCGCAGATCGAGCGCGATCGCACGGCGCCTCGCTTCGTCTTCGAGCTCGCGCACCATGGATGGAATGCTCGGTTCGAAGGTGGAGATGAGACCGATGCGCCGTCCCGCTTCCAGGGCCTCATCGAACATCGCCTCGTTCGGCTTCAGCACAGGAATCGCCACGGCCGCGCGCGCCGCCTCGATCGCCGCGCCGAATGCGGAGCAGGTAAAGAGGATGGCATCTGCCCCGCACCCGGCGCTGTAGCGGGCGAGCGTGACGAAGCGCTCGACCAGGCGGGGACCGAGCGAACCTTCGGCCGCGAGATCGGTGCTGAGCGAATCGTCGAGCAGATGCGTGATGTGCGCTTGCGGCCAGCCGTTGCGGAAAGCTTCGCAGATCGGCTCGATCGCGACCGCGGTGGCGTGAATCAGGGCGATGCGGGGATGGGACATCGTCGGTATCTCGCGCGAAAGCGATCACGCGGCTCGAACCCAAGCCGCATCCTCGTTGGCTTCTCTCTGGGTGTTCGGCCGCAATACCGCCCAGACGCGGAGCCGCGGCCCGGCGCATGCTACAGAAACGATTCTGCCAAAGCCGTCTGGACGAGGCAAGCGAATCGTGCGGCGCGTCGCCGCCTACTCGGCGAAGAACCGCGTGTAGTGCTCGTAGATCTGATCCGGCATCTCTTCTTGCATGTAGTGCCCGCACGGCATGGCCTCGAACGCCTCGATGCGGCTGGCGTAGCGATGCCAGATGTCGATGAATTCGCGCGCCCGCTCGGGCGGATGACCGCGCGCGCCCCAGAGCAGGAGCAGGGGTGCGGCGAGCTTCGTATCCTTGTCCGCGGTATCCATGTCGAAATCGCAGCTGGCGGTCGCCCGATAGTCCCGACACGAGCCTGTAATCGTCTTGAGCGTGTAGCAGCGCACGTACTCGGCAAGCGCCGATTCGCTCAGGAAACCCAGACCCGTGCCGCCGCGTATGACCATACGGCTCTTCAGGAAGTACTCGGCCGGAACCGCGCTGATGAGCCGTTCAGGGAAGGGTTCGGGCTGCGCCATGAAGCCCCAGTGCCAGGTTCCGATCACCCAGTTCTTGTTCGTATGCGTCCATACGTAATGGTTGGGAACGATGTCCATCAGGCACACCCTGAGGATGCGCGCGGGATGGTCGAGGCACAGGCGATACGTCGTGCGCGCGCCTCGATCGTGGCCGGCGACGTGGAACTGCCGATAACCAAGCTGATCCATGATGTCGACCAGATCCTGCGCCATCGCGCGGAAGCTGAAATTGACATGGTTGGGGCCGGCCTCAGGCAAGGAGCTGTCGCCGTAGCCGCGCAGGTCGGGCAGGATCACGTGATAGCGCTGCGCAAGTCTTGCCGCGATTCGGTACCAGCAGGTGTGGTTCTGCGGATTGCCATGCACGAGCAACAGGGGTGGCCCCGAACCGCCATGGCGCAAGCGGATGACCGCGCCTTGCGTGCGCACGTCCAGGTGCTCGAAACCGGGGAAATGGGCCGCGATCTCAGCACTGCCCCAACGCGTCGGGTCGCGCGTGTAGTCGCCCGGGACGGCAACGGCCATTCGGTTCAGTCCCGCGCCGACCGCGGATTCGATGGGCATCGCGCCTCCTCTTTCCAAGTGAGATAGCGTTCCTGAATACTGAATCGGATCCCGTGCTGTCAAGCAGGCCGGCGCAAACGGCCCATCGCCGCCGCGGACACGACAGAGCCGAAACCCACGACCAGAAACGCCGCGAACCACGCGGTCGGGCTCGAAGTCCCGCCGCTGACGTGCAACATGAGGCCGACGGCGAGCGGGCCGAGGAATCCCGCGGTGAAGCCGAACAGGCCGAACAGGGCAAGCGCCGCACTTCGCGTCTCCGGCCGGGAGGACGCCATCAACCCGCCATTGATCGCCCCGGCGTCCCCGTAGCTCGTCGCGCCGTGCAGCATCAACAATGCCAGCACCAGTACGAAGCCTGCGCTCGCGAAAGTCCCGAGCGCGACGGCCACCGCGACCGAGGCGAGCGACACCGCACGCACGACTCGTTCACGCCCGCAACGAATTCCGAGCTCGGCGACGACGATGCTCACGGGTACGGACGCGATTGCAGATACGCCGGCGAGCACGGACAGGTTCAATCCGTGTGCCGCGCTTGCGTGCAGATCCGCATTGAATGCAAGCAAGGGCACGAACCAGATCCGCATCGCGAACACCTCCCACGTGTTGCCCGCATAAGCGATGACGTAGCGCACGGTCGCGGGGGTCACGAATGCGCCGCGAAAATCCGGCAGCCAGCGCCTCGAGCGCACCTCGTGCCCGGGCAAGGGGGCGCCGATCGCGCAGACGAGCGGAATGGCGGCGAGTGATCCGATTCCCGCGGTGACGAATGCCGCCGGCCAGCCGAGCGCGCTGGCGACGGGACCGGCGATCAGGAACGAAGCGCCGCTACCGACGGCGTATGCGGCGCTGTAGAGCGCACCCGCACGCGCCTGAGCCGCACCCGTCAGTCGATCGGCCATCAGTTTCATGCCGACGATGTGGATGCCGGCAAAGCCGATGCCGCCGACGAACCGCAGCGCCAGGCCCAACCAGAACCCCTGAGCGAGCGCCGCAAAGCCGAACGCCGCAGCGGCTGCGATCCCGGCCGAGAGCGCGTAGACCAGCCGACCGTCGATGCGCCCTGCCATGCCCGCGAGAAACGGCAGCCCGAGCGCGTAGCCGGCAAAGTAGATCCCCCCGAGCCAGCCCATCTGCGCCGCGTCGAGCGACCACGCCCGCGTCAGCTCGACGATGGTAGCCGGCACCGCCATCAGCGCGATCTGACTCGCCATCAGAGCGGCGGCAAGCACACCCACGACAGTGAACGGCTTGCGCTGCAAGCACCCCTCCCTTGTCTTGTCTGCCGACGACTTAGCCTGCATTATCGTGGACACGCCCGCCCTTACCCACAGTGGATTGCTGTCGCCTCGCGACGACTCTTGCCGACCCGATGGTCACGACCGGATACGAGTTCGAGGGATTCGCCGAGGCGCGCGCCATGGCCCGGCGCCGCCGCCGGCGCATTCTGCTGCCGCTCGCCGTGGTCGCGATCATGCTACTCGCATTGATCGGTATCGCGATCCACAACTACTGGGCCATGCGGCGTGCCTACGACTACTACCGCGTGGAGCACTCCGGTCACCGCAACTTCGAACTGAACGGGCGCCGTTACATCAGCTCGGTGTCCTCGCTCGAGCGCCTGCTTGCGCGCGATTGGGCAGTGCTGCTGGTCGTACCGGAGGATGACTTTGTCGGTTTCGTGGGCGATAACGTCCGCAAGACCCTGATCATGGGTCTCTCGACCGTGGCGCTTGCAGGTCTGCTCGCGTGGCTGCTGATCCGCCAGGGATTGCGCACCGACCGGGCCGCGATGCGGGTGCTGGAACGAGAGGCCGAGCTCGAGGCCGAGGCGCAGGCGTTCGGTCAGTTGGCATCCGCCGGCTCGGTTCCGCTCGATCCCGGAAATCCGTCCGCGCTACGACCACTCACCGAGTCCGGCAGTGAGGCGGCGCGCGTGCGGCGCGTAAGCGTCTGGCATCTTGCCCCAGCGCCGGGCGGTTTGACCTGCCTCGATTGCTACGATCGCGACACGGGCGGTCATACGCACGGCACCCGGCTCGCGCGGCAGGACTACCTCGAGTTCATCACCGCATTGGAGGCCGAGCCCGTACTCGCCACGGTCGATGCCGGTGAAGATGTACGCCTGGCATCACTTTATCGGCACTACCTGCAACCGCTCGGCTGCCGCGCGCTGGCATCGCACGGCATCGACCCCATCGACCTGGTCACGATCCCGCGCGCCTTCGCGGTGGCGACCTCGGCATTCCTTCTGACCTTGCTCTTCGTGCACACGGCGCTTTGGTCCGGCTATC
>WYBJ01000151.1 GCA_011525945.1 Burkholderiaceae bacterium
CCGAAGGCGAGGCCGACACGGTCGTCCTTGCGGCCCCAGCGGTGCCCGGCAAGCTGCGTGCCGAGTGTGAGCGCGTCGTTGAATCGAACATCGCCGCTGAGCGCGTGTCCATAACGCGTGAACACGGTCAGATCCTCGGCCACCTTCTGATCGATCGACAAGCCGATTCCCGTCGTGCGGCCGGTCGACCTCGCGAACTCATTGTTGTAGGGCGCGAACGAACCATTGGTCCATGCGTACAGCCGGTAGTTACCGGAACGCTTCAGCAGCGCATTGCCGCTATAGGCCAGCTGACCGATCACGAACGGCTTGTCGAAGCTCGAGCTGAAGCTCGCACCCGTGTCGGAGGCGAACACGCCGAGAGACGCCTTCCAGTGATCGTTCTCGCTCGCGTCGCTCGCGTAACTCGCAATCGCGCCCGGTTGGAAGCCGTACCGGTCGGCACCGATCGCACCACCCGAATCTAGCAGCGGGTTGTGCACGAAGATGTTGTTGAGGAAGGCATCGGTTTCGCTGTCGGCGATCTCGTTCTGATCGAAGAATCCGAATAGATCGATCTTGCCGATCGTCGCTTCTACGCTGGGCTGCGCTCCCGCTGCACCTGCCGCCAGCGGATAGCTGACCTGGTACCAAGCCTGGCCAACGAGGGTCGTCGAATCGTCCCCGTTCTGCAGAAAGAACGCTGTACTGTTGGGCGTTGCCGTCAGGGTCGGGCGGGCAAGCACCAGCCCCTCGCCCTGGCCGGCGCGAACGTGAAAGAAGAGCCTGCTGTCGCCGACATCGGCCACCTTGGCGAGCGGAACGTCGACTTCGATGTCGGCGCGGTAGTTGAGCTCGCTCTTGTTGTCTTGCGATGCGCCGCGCAGCGCGCGTTGCGCCACCATCGCGACCGAGGCGCCGACGCTGACACCTTTGAGCGCCTGCTCGAGCTTGCTCGGCTGCGCCGCGTCGTCGGTCTGCGCCTGCGCTTTGCCGGCCGGCGCGCGGGGTTCAGCCTGCCCGCCTCGCACTGCCTGCGGCGGCGCTCCGTCGACCACACGCTTTGCGCCCGAAAGCTGATCGAGTTCGCCTTGCAGACGCTTGTTCGCGGCTTCGAGCTGCTCCATTCTCTTCAACAGCTGCTCCAACGTGGCGTTGAGCTTTTGCACCTCGGTCTGAGCGTACGCGGGTAGACAAGTCGCCAGACTCGTCACGAGCACTGTGCGAAGCAGCTGTCGCGCAATGAACCTGTGTGTTTCCAAGGGACACTTCCTGTAGTAAACCGGCGGCTATGTGGAACTCGCTGGCTGGCTACAGGGTGTCGAACATCCCTTGGCTGGCTGTCGGATGGCCTGGAACCTTGCATGCTCGAGGTACGACGCCTTGCGGTAATACGGTAAGAATCAGCCTGCCATCGTGCGTCGGCAGCAAGCGATGCCGGCGATCGTCGTGCTCGACGACTCGCCGGCCGTGCGATCCGAAATAGGACGCACTCGATACGCGCGGCGGCAAGGCAACAACGGGTTGTTCACGGGGCGGTCCAGACGACGATCTGATCAAATGCTAATCATTCTCACTCGCATCGTCAATGCCTGTCCTGCCAATTTCGCCGGGCACATGCGGGTATGCGCGGTGCATGGCAGTAACCATGCCCCTGCCGGCGGGGATCCTGTTCTCGGCCTACCCGCATGACGACGTGCACGCTCGGACGCATTTGCCGGCGTCAGTGCGAACGCCGCTGGGCTGCAACCGGGGCCTAACGGCTTCCTCTCGCCCCGCGCAGGAATCGCTGCCACTCGATCGGCGTCACCTGGCCATCGCCGTCGGCATCCGCGCGCCCGAAGGCGCGCGCGAGTTGCGGCATGCCTTCACGCGCTTCGGCTAGGCCGATCACGCCGTCGCCATTCGTATCGGCACGCTCGAAGTCGCGCATGAATCCAGGCCGCCCACCCGGGGGCACCTTCGGACGAAGCTGGAATGCCGCCGGCGGCTCGCTTGCGACGCGCCCGACCGGCAGCGACGTCCGCGGAACAGGCCCAGCCGCCACAGCCGGCGCGGGCGAAACGGTGGCGTCAGATGCGCCGCGGGCGAGTTCTTTTTTATCCGCGTCTGACGATGTCGCCGGCGTGAGCGGCTCGGAATGCGCCGGTGGCGATGGATGCGCCGCTGCGAGGTGAGGTGTGCGGCGCTCCGTCATACCAGTGGCGACGGGCGAAAGCGGCGCGCGCATCGCTTCCCGCGAAAGAAACGCACCGATCACGACCATCAGCGCTGCGACACCGACCCGCCGCCAGCGACGTGCACGATTCTGCGCGGCCGCCGCTCTGACGGAACGCGCAGTGGCCGCCGCACGGGGCGAGCGTTCGCCATCCGGCGTCATCGGCTCGGTGCGTGATGTCGCGCTCGCGCCGGCTAACAAAGGCGGGGGCGCCGCAGCGGCGCTTTGCATTTGGCCGGCGGGCAACTCCATGAGCGTGCGCCACGCACCTACCGACTGCGGCCGCGCCTTCTCGTCCAGCGTCATGCCACACGCGATCGCCTTCAGGAAAGCGCTGCTGTAGCGCGCGGCCACGGCATCGAGGCGCGCGGGCACCCGGTCGATGCGCATGCGCGACACCGCATCCGGGGGATCGCGCCCGCTCACCGCGCGATAGAGCACCGCACTCAACGAGTAGACATCGGTCCATGGCCCCTGATTGCCATCCGTCGCGTACTGTTCCGGCGGCGCATAGCCGGGCGAAACGATGGAGGTAAGACTTACGCTGCGATGGCCGATCGCCTGGCGAGCGGCGCCGAAGTCGAGCAGCACGGGGCCGCCGTTCTCGCGCACGAAAACGTTCGACGGCTTGATATCCCGGTGCAGGAAACCCTGCGCGTGTACCGCATCCAGCCCGTCGATCAGCGGCAACACCAGCTTGCGAAGCGTATCTTCGTCCGGTTGCGCATGCTGCGAAAGCCACCGGCTCAGCGGGACGCCGGCCTCGTAGTCCATCACCATGTAGGCCGTTGCGTTCGCCTCGAGGTAACGTGCGACGCGCACAATATGAGGATGGGACAAGCGCGCCAGCGTACGCGCTTCGAGCAGGAAGCGCTCGAGCCCCCAGGTGTAGTCGTACTTCTGCTCGATCGCGATCGGTACGACACTGCCGTCCAGGGCGCGCACGGCAAACTGAGCCGGCAGATACTCCTTGATGGCGACATGCTTCTCGAGATGGGTGTCCCAGCCGAGATAGGTGATGCCGAAGCCGCCGGCGCCGAGCACCTGTTCGAGCCGATACTCGGTGAGCATGGTGCCGGGGGCGAGTGCATTGGCATGCTCCCGCACGGGCGGATTGTTCAGTGCGACGGTGGTGCCAGCCATGTGCGGTCGGATGCGGCAGCGAGTGTGCTGTAAGCGCATAACGGCATCCGCCGGCATCGGCTTGACCCCCCGGCGCGGATCGAAGCCCACCCGATCGGCCCCGACCTGACGTGGGTCATGTGTTTCACGCTAATCGCGGCGATCGCTGCCGATCGGGCTCGCGCGATCGCCGTCCAGTGCTGCATAGTTCAACGGCCTTGATCGGCCTGCAGCTTCGCTTTGTCGGCGGCGATGTCCTTCTTCTCGCCCTTGATGTAGCGGCTGTCCTTGTAGACCTTCTCGGCATCCGCGGATTCGGCCGCCATCTTGCCTTCGGAGGTGTCAGCGCGCAGCGTCTTCTGGTCGGCGCTCAGGCGCTTGTCGTCGCGCCGCAATTCCGACTTGTCCATCTTCTGCTGTAGCGAGCCCGGCTTGTCGGTGGCAATTGCGTTCTGTTCACCCTTGATCGCGAGCTGGTCCTTGTAAGCTCGTTCTGCGTCCTTGGACTCGGCCGCCATCTTGCCTTCGGCGGTGTCCGCACGCAGCGTCTTGCGATCGGTTTTGATCTGCGCTTTCTCGCGCACGAGCGCCGCATTATCGGATTTCAACTGCGCCTGCTCCTCCTTGATTGCAGAGGACTGCGCGATTGCACTGCCCGCCGAGAGGGAGAGAGCCGTCGCGACTGCAATGACCACGGGTTTGAATAGCGATGTCATTTTCATATCTCCTGTCAGGTCTGAATTCCGGCGCCTCACCTGAGGCGCCGGCACGACACATCGGCCTTGTGCGGCCGTTCGGGGGTCGACCCTTCGGTCGCTCGCGCGCAACGCACGAGGTCCCGGTTGCCGATTCGGTCGAACGCTCATCTCGAATGCTCCATCGGGTCCATGCTGATGGGTGTGATGTCACCGCGGAGCACACTGTAGGACGCGGCCGGCGCGCGCGGCAGTGGCGGCAGTCACGAGCTGCGATGGCCGATAGTCATGGCGAAGTCACGCCGGCGAAGCGCGGCATGACGAAGGTCAGTACGAACGCCTGGTCGAGCGTCCGGAAAGTGGCTGACGTACCGCCTTCGACCATGCGCTCGCACCGGCGAAGGCGCCGCGATGGTCGCATCGCGGCTTGCGCCTTGGCAGCTCGCGCACCGTCTCTTCCCTCACTTGCCGTGCGCGAATGCGCATATAGACCGATGCGCGCACGCTCAATAAGTGAGGCGGGTTGTATCGCGCTTAACGCTCGCTTGCCAGGCGCCGGTACGTCATGCTGGAAACTCCAGCCGGATCGACGTACCCTGGCCTCGGACGCTGCGCACCGAAAGGTGGGCGCCGATCAGCGCCGCCTGCTCGCCGATGCCGATAAGGCCGTAATGCCCGGGATGCGGCACGGTCGTATCGAAGCCGATGCCGTCATCCTCGACACTCACCGCCGTGCGCGCGTCGGCCGCTGGCGCCGACGGCACCGCGGCCACGGTCACGCGCGCGCACCGGGCCCGCGCGTGACGCTCGACGTTGTGCAGCGCCTCCTCGACGATTCGAAATACCGTTTCCGCACGCTCGTCGGCCATGTCCGCGGCAGGGCTCTCGGCGCGCAGCGCCACCTCGATGCCGGTACGCTCGCCAAAGCGTTCCAGCAGCTCGTGCAGCGCCGCGGCGAGCCCGGTATCGCGCACGCTGTTGTGGCGCATTTGGTCGATCGCCGCACGCGCGTCGGCAAGGCCGCTCGCGGCAGCCTCTTCGGCTCGGGCGAGCTCACCTTCGAGCTCATCGGCCGACAGGCGAGCTTTGAGCTTGCGCACCAGGCGAATCTGCGTGAGCAGCGCCATCAGCGAATGCGCGAGCGTGTCGTGCAGATCGCGCGCAAGGCGCACCCGCTCGCGCGTGACGGCGGCATAGCGCGCCTCCTCCGCCATGCGCTCGATGCGGGCCGTGCGTTCGACGACGCGCGTGTCCAGTTCAGCATTCAGCGCGGCCAGCGCGGCCTTTTCGCGCTGCAGGTGCCCGACCAGCTCGGACATCGTCGCGCCGATGTGGGCGATTTCATCCTTGCCCGCCGGCGCGGCGATCGTGCTGCGCTGGCCGCGCCGCACGGCTTGCGCATCGCCCGACAGAACGGCCAGACGCCGCAACGGCAGACGCGTCAAGGCCACCGCGGCCGCGGCGGCCGCCAGACCGGCCAGCAGCACGGTGATGAAGACGGTGCTGCGCACGTGGCGCACGGGCGCCAGCGCCGTGGCCGAGGGCTGCCGCACGACCGTGGTCCAGCGCAAGTTTGTGTCGCCGGCGCGCCCGCCGGCGTAACGACCCACGGTGTAGGCGCCGCCATCGCTCAAGTCGTCGCCCCGATTCAGTGTGCGTCCGACCCAGGCGGGGGGCCCCACCAGCACGAGCCCGTCGGCGTTGGCGAGCAACAGTTCGAGCTCCCGACGCGTGTCCAGCGTGGCGAGCAAATTGCCCTGGAGGCGATCGATCCAGTCCCATGCGAGCAAGCCGCCGACTACGCCCGCCGCGTGTCCCGAGCCGTCGCTGATCGGCGCGGCGGCGTCGAGGAAGCGCGACGGCCGGCTGTCGGGGGAGTGCGGCAGCGCTTTCTCGAGCAACGGTGCGTCGTGCACCTCGCCCAGGTAGGGCGCGGAGCGCGCCTGCGAATACCACGAACGCTCGACGACGCTGTCGCCCTGGAGAATGCCGCCGGTAGCCGCGAGCACGCGCCCGCGCGTGTCGGTCACGCCCAGCCACGCAAACTCGGGGAACTGCGACTGGACCGCCTCGAGGTGCCGGCGCAGCGCATCACGGCCATGATCGCCCGAGGCGGCGATCTGTGCCGCCGTCGCCTGCACGATCGACAGGCGGGTGTTGAGGTTCATGTCCAGCGCGTGCCGGATCTGCGCGGCAAATTGCTCGAGCAGCAGCTCGGTCTCGGCCAGTGCAGTACGCTCGGCCGCGTCAGCCGCCAGATTCGCTGCGACCAGGGACGCCAGAGCCACGATGACGAACACCAGCCAGCCAATTGCCGCGGCGAGATGCCGGCGCGGATCCAAGCGCCCGATCGCGCCTTCACGCGCATGACCGATGTCCGCCACCTGCGGTGGCTCCGGGGCGGGTGGAACGGGAGAAAGTGACTCCGACATGGCGTTCGTCACTGTGCGCACGCAGCCGCGTTGTTTACAGTACAGTTCGACTACCGGCGCGTTGCCGGGATTCCACGCCAACTTAGCGCAGGCGCAGGACCGATTCTGCCATGCTCGATGAGCTCATCACCGCGGTTGTCCGCGGCGCCAATCTGCCGCCCGAACAGGCGGCCCTGGTCGTCGCCACCGTGCTCAAGTTCCTCACCGCGCGGTTGCCCTCGTCGCTGGTCGGCGAATTGCGCGCGCGCCTCGGCGCCGCGAGGGCGGGCGCGCCGCAGCCCGACCGGCCGCAGCCGGCGAAGACCGAATCGCCATGACCGGCGCTGCGACAGCGGGCTCGGCGCCGGCGCGCCTGCGCCTGCTGATCGTCGACGACCAGCCGCTCATCCGTCGCGGCTTGGCGATGATGCTCGGTGCCGAAGCCGATATCGAAGTGGTCGGCCAGGCGGCCGACGGCGTGGAGGCCATCGAGCAGGCCCTGGCAACGCGGCCCGACGTGGTCGTGATGGATCTGCAGATGCCGCGCGCGAGCGGCGTGGTGGCAACACGCGAGATCACCGGGCAACTACCCGGTACCGGCGTCGTGGTGCTCACCACCTACGATCACGACGAGCTCGTGTTCGAAGCCATCCGCGCCGGCGCCCGAGCCTACCTGCTCAAGGACGCTTCAGAAGCTGAGGTGCTCGACACTGTGCGCGCCGTACAGCGCGGCGAATCGCACCTGTCGCCCGCGATCGCGCGCAAGGTGATGGAGCAATTTCGACGCTTCTCGACGTCGGGCGACCCGATGCGCCCGGCAGCGACTTCAACCGGCGAGCGTGCTACGGCTCCCGCCGGTCCCGCCGCCGCGCCGCCGCCACGAACGGCAGCGGCTGCGGCGGGGCGCGCAGCACCCGAGCGCTGCGACGATCCGCTCAGCGCGAAGGAGGAGCGCATCCTCGAGCTGATCGCCCAGGGATTGAGCAACAAGCAGATCGGCGCGACGATCTTCCTCGCCGAGGGCACCGTGAAGAACTACGTCAGCCGCATCCTGGAGAAATTGCACGCGCGCAGCCGCACCGAGCTTGCCGTGCGTGCCGTCGGACGCCGCAGCTGAAGGACTGCGCAGTTCGCACCGGCGGCGACGAAGCGCCTGTCGTTGTCGCGCGCAGTCGGCGCGCCTAGAATGCACGCTCGTTACGCACGGAGGCGTCATGGCGAAAGACGGCGTGTCCAAGCCGCGACACCGCCCGCGCGGGCAAAGGCATAAGCCCGAGGCGCCGGCGGCGCCGGCCGATGAGCATCCAGACCTCCGGGATGACTTGTCCCACTTTCCCCTCGCATCCTTGCGTTGGCGCCGCGACGAAGGTTTCTTTTCGTCGAGCCAGACGATGCTCAGCCGCGATCGCGCGCCGCGCACGGCGATCGTGTTCGTGCACGGATGGGGCGGCAGCGCGCTCGCTACGTGGGAAGCGTTTCCGTCGGCACTGCGTGAGCTGCGCGAAGCCGCCGACGCGGACGTCTTCTTCCTCGACTATCCGAGCACGAAGACGAGTGTTGCGGTATGCGCGGGCGAGGCTCGGGAGCTGCTGCTGGACCTACTGCGGGCGCCGGGCAAGAATCTGGTTAACGCCTCACTTCCCGACGGGACGACGCCTCGAAGCGAAGGCTGGCGCTATGCGCGTATTTGGCTCGTGGCGCATTCGATGGGTGCGGTCGTGGTCAGGCGCGCCCTGCTCGACCTCGATCGCGCCGCCCTCGGCGCGCCGGAAGCGGAAAGTCTGCGATTGCTTTTCTTCGCGCCTGCGCATCGCGGCTCGTCCTTGCCGCATCTGGTGGCGTCGGGGCTGGGCCTCGAATGGCTTCCCGGTGCAAGCCTGGCGGGCCGGGCGCTCGTCACGTATTACCGATCGCTCGCCGACCTCGAGCAGGGAAGCACCGCGCTGAACCTGCTCCTGGAAGACAGCAAGGCGGCGCGCGAACGGCGTAAAGCCGCGCGCGCGGCGGACGCCGACCTGCGGGCGATCGTGCTGCACGCCCGCGACGACAAGGTCGTCGTGCAGGATCGTTTCGATGACGACATCGAGGAGCGTCCGATCGCGTATCGGAATCATCGCAGCGCATCGAAGCCGGACGAAAGCTATCGCCGCCCCATCGATGAGTTGCGCAAGCGCCTATGAGCCGGATTCGTGCGAGCGCCAACATGACGCGGCTTCTCGACTGCGTAAAGCTCGCGCTCGAGCTTCCCGGCGCGCCCGGACCCAACCCGCTGGCGATCCGCGATCAACCCGCGGCGCCGTCGGCCTGGGAGATCAACTTCACCGGCCTTTTCGAGACGCCCGAGCAGGTGAGGACGATCGGCTTCCTGGGTCTCGTGGAGCTGGCCGCGTCCTCGGGTTACGTCGACCTTGCAGCGTGGGAAGGCACGCCGGCGCTCATCGCCGCGGCAGGCTCGTTCGGCGAGTCGCTGGGTAGCGCGCGCCTCGACGAGCCGCGGCTTCTGGGCGTGCGCCGCCTGCTCGCCCGGCTGAACGATCCGCACGCTGCGCGCCCGCCGCTGGATCAGCGGGCCTACGCCAACTTCGAATCCTATCTCGGGTTGACGCGCTCGGTTTTCGACGACCCGGCAGCGGTCGAAGCGTTGATCTTCACGCACTCGCAGTGGAAGCCCGGCGCCGACGCCGCTGCCCTCCTGAGCCCGCGCCACTTCGCCGAGGCGCTCGCTACCGATCACGTCGGTGCGGTGCGCATGCGCGGCTTTTCGGGAGTACCGCGCTGCCTGGAAGCGATAGAGTGGCTCGTCTCCCTGCTCGAGCGCGTGCGCGATCGCACCGACCTGCACGACGTCATGCTTGCGAACGCGCGCTGGTCGCACGCCGTGTGGATGTTGCGCGAGCGCGCCGACGAATGGGCCGTCGCCATGAGCGAATGGAGCGCAGCGCGCGACTTCGAGGGGGAAGCGCGCTGGGTCGAATTCCGCAAGCGCGTTTTTCGGCCGCTCGACGCCGCACAGCGCACGCTCGCGCTGGACCGCTCGGAGAACGTTTCGGTCTCGCCGGGCCTCGAGGACGATCCGCAAGTGGCATGGAGCATAGAAGTCCCGCCTGCGAGCATCGATGCGCGCGTGGCGGAAATGCTCGCTGCGGGTCGCGACGAGGCGGCGCGCCGCACACTACGCGTTTGCGCGCGGCGTCTGTCCGCACGCATCGATTCCGGGGCGCCTGCTTATGGCATCACCGAAGTGGAGCGCCTGGTGGCGCTCGCCTCTCGCCTGGCGGAGCTGGGCGATGCCGATTCGGCAGCCGCCTTCGTGGCGCCGTACCTGAGCATGCTCCAACGGTCGTATGCGGGCGGCGCCGTCGCAGCGGCGGCGCTGCAGCTCATCGCGCAATCACGGCGCGACGAGCTAACTCAAGCGCACGCCGCGGATGCTCCCGCCGAACGCCGTCGAGCACGCACGATCACACGGCAGGCCGAGGAGGCCGAACCGGTGTCGCGACGCGAAGCGACCTGAAACTCAGGGTCTTGTCCGAGCTCGAAACGCACGCGATTGCCAAACCGAGCGCGCGCGCAGGCTCTCGGACATTCGTCGCCTGCACCCCGTACCTCCCACGCTGACCCGCGACGATCCGGGGCATCGGACTGCATCCGCATTCCGCTTCGCGGAAACACGCTGCGCTCCGGTTTCAAATGCTGCGCGTACGCCCGCCGTCGACGTTGAGGCACACGCCGGAGATCGCACGCGCGCGCGCAGATGCGAGAAACACTGCCGCGTCGGCGATGTCCTCGGGCTCGATCACGATGCGCAACGGTACCTCCTCCAGCAGGCGCGCTTCGGCGTCTTCCTGCGCGCGGCCATGGTTGCGCATCGTGATCGACACGAGCTCGTCCCAGCGGCGCGTGCGGGTCGAGCCCGGCGCGATCGCGTTCACGGTGATGCCGTACGCTCCGAGCTCGTTGGCGAGCGCCTTGGTCACGCTCAGCGTGCCGAAATTGATCGGCCCCGCCATCACCGATTGCGGGCCGGGCTCGCGCCCGCGCGTGCCCGAAATGTTGATCACGCGCGGCTGCTCGGATTTGCGCAGATAGGCA
>WYBJ01000152.1 GCA_011525945.1 Burkholderiaceae bacterium
GCAAGCATGGGCTTCAGCTCGTCCCGACCCCAACTACACTGATCTAACATGGTCAGCACACCGAAATTCAACCCCAATCAGCATCCCCCTCCTGGAGGTTCCTGGGTAGGGGTTGGGGGTGAGGGAATCGCGCGTCAAGCATTTACCGAAAGCTCGATAAGAGCCCGTCGCGGGCGGGCGAAATTACCCGGAATCTGCCGATGTCATCGTTGCACTGCCTCCCTGCCGCTGCGCTCGTCGCCGCGTTCGCTCTTGCCTGCCCCGCGGGCGTCGTCGCACAGAACTATCCCAGCAAGCCGGTCCGGCTCGTCGTCCCGTATCCACCGGGTGCGAGCAACGAGATCATCGGGCGCGCACTCGCGCAACGTCTGCCCGAGCAATTCGGACAGAACGTCATCGTCGATACACGCCCGGGAGCGGGCGGCCATATCGGTGCCGAGCTGGTTGCGCGATCGGCGCCGGACGGCTACACGCTGCTCCTCGGTACGGCGGGATTGATCACGATCAGCCCGCACGTGTACCCGAAGCTGCCCTACTCGGCCACCACCGACCTCGCGCCGGTGAGCGTGTTTGCGACCGTTCCGTATGTGATGGCCGTGCCGGCAGCGTTGCCGGTCAAGGGCGTGAAGGACCTGATCGCACTCTCGAAGAGCCGGCCCGGGACGATGAACTACGCCTCCTCGGGCAATGGCTCGGCGCCGCACCTGTGCGGCGAGCAGTTGAAGCTGCTTGGCGGCGCGGACATGGCACACGTTCCGTACAAGGGCGGTGCCGCCGCGATTACCGATCTCGTTGCCAATCGCGTTCAGCTCTATTGCGGAGGCATTCCGACCGTGCGCAGTAACGTGCAAAGCGGGCGTCTCAGGATCATCGCGGTGACGACCGCGCAGCGCAGCCGCCTGCTGCCGGAACAGGCCACGGTGGTGGAGCAGGGCATCCCCGGATTCGAGGCGAGCTCATGGATGGCGATTCTCGTGCCGGCGAAGACGCCAGCGCCGATCATCGACCGTCTCTATCGAGAAATCGCGCAAGCGATGCAGCGCCCGGACATGCAAAGCTTCGTGCTTTCGCAGGGCGCGGAACCGGCCGCGCTCGACCCGCCAGCGACCGCGCGCCAATTCGCGGCCGAGTCTGCGCGCTGGGGGAAGGTCGCCCGCGCGGCGAATATCCGCATCGACTGATCGATCTCCGCATCGACTGATCGTCGAGCGCGAGCGACGCGTAGCGCCCGAGACGGGAAGCAACGTACGAATGTAAGCGGCACCGCCGCGCCACCCGTACGGCAAGCGCCCTGGGGCGTGGCGCATCGTGCCGCCATTACGAAATAAAATGCCAAATACTTATCATCGACATAACGTTTGCGCTACTACATTCGAGCTTGCGCCCATCCGCAACTGGCACGACAGCGGTCTTGCTGCCGATCGCGCGGGCAGCATAACGACGCAACGGTACTGCGGACAGCACGACACGGTCCGTCGTCACATAGCAAGCGGCGTCACGGTTTCGCCCAGCCGATACAGGAGGTGGACGTCATGCTCGAGATGCAGCCACGCAGTGCCCGCAAATGGTGTGTAGGCCTTTTGATCGTCGCGTTCGCGACTGCGCCGGTGGCGGCGCTGGCCACGGAACTCTTCAACGCGAATCTGTCGTTCGAAACGCGCGACCAGAGCATGTGGGGATCGGGCGGCGCCTTCATTTTCGACTACAAGCAGGAGTTTCTGACTCCGAGTATCGGCACCGGCAGCATATTCATCAATCCCGGGCCGGTCACCGCCAGCGGCATCACTGTCGACCCCCGCTTCGCGTTCTCCGCGGCTGGACAAATGGGTGTCGCACCGGGGTTCTACATCAATAGCGGCTCGGTCGATGCGAACCTGGATTACGGCATCGGCATCGGCACGGCGTCGCCCGTCAAGAGCGGCGAATTCTTCCGGCTGCAAGGTTCCTCCGCGCTGCTTGCGTCATCGCGACTGACATCGAAATCGCCGACCGTGGAGACCTATCTTGACGGCATACTGCGCATGAGCGTCAACGATTACTACGAGGCGAAGGTAAGCGGCGGCGATTTTTTCAACGGCATCAAAAACGGCACGTACACAGCCCAGCGTGACGCGAGCCACGGCGGCCCGCGCGTCAACGTCGACGCGCGCAAGGAACTGTTCGGCTTCAACAGCGGCGGCAGCGGGCGCCTGGTGTGGAAGGGCGCCGATATCGGTGGCGTGGGCGATGTCATCAAGGTGGGCAACCCGCTGGCGCCGGCTGCCGTGTTCACGATCGGCGACTGGCGCATCGACGCCGCCGGCGGCGTTGATGCCGGCGCGCTCAAGGCCCAAGGCCAGACCACCTTGCTCACCACCTTGATCGATGTCGACGCGGCCGTGGTGGGGCCGGCACTCGGACCGTCGATCGCCGTCAACCTCGGACCCAATATTCACGTCGATGCAGGCTACGATGTGGTCGATTTCGATACCACGCTCACCACCGGATACCGGCAGGAGTTCGTCTTGGCGCCGGCGCTGTCGCTGACGTTACATTTCAGCCAAGACGTGCTCGTCAAGGACGCGGCCGGCAACGTGACCCGGACCGACACCGTGTCCGCGGAGTCGCTCGATACGATTCCGCAGATCGCATTGCTCGGAGGTTCGGTGGACGTGACACCGGTATTCACGGTCGATGCCGATCTGAACAACAAGACCGACCTCTCGTTCAACCTGCTGCTGCAATACAAGGCGCTCGCTGGCCACATCAAGTTGGATTTCGACAGCCTGTTCTACTCCAACACCATATATAACGCGGGCTTCGGTCCCCTGCGCACCTGGGACAGCAACATCGATCCCCTGGAGCTTGGCGTGTACGACCAGACGTTCGCCCTCGGAGGTTTCGACAGCGTCGCCGGCACGACTTTTACCGTGAGCGCCGTGCCCGAGCCGACAAGCTGGCTGCTCGTGCTCGCGGGCCTCGCGCTCGTAGCCTCGCGCGCCCGCGGCGCGACATTGCGTCGAACGCTCTTCGCTCACCGAGAAAAGGCGCCTCGATTTTCGGGCCCTGGCTCCCCACGCAACGCGCCGGCCGCGCCGTTCCTGTAACTCGAGCCGAATCGCGGGCCCGAGCCGCATTGCGAGTCCGAACGCTTTGGTCGTTTACTTCCTCGCCTAACTTACGTACGCACTCGCTCGTTGCGGCGCTGAGTGCCGAGTAGTAGCCTCCACCGCGAACGTGCACCGTGCGTGGTTCATGCGACACGTGCGAAGGCCGGTCGAAATGGCCGGTCATCCGCTTTCCTGGTTAGCGACAATCTTCAGCATGCGCATCAGTGCCAAGACTTCTCCCTCACCCTCGATCCCTCTCCCGAAGGGAGAGGGAAGACAGGCACCCTTCTCCCTCCGGGAGAAGGGCTGGGGGTGAGGGCGGCTGAGCATCGTCACTAATCAGGTCCGCTTTTGCGATACCTGGAAGTGTTCGGACCACGCTTTTGCCATTCCAACCGACGAGGAGGCCAGGACATGAACGCGTGCACCAGACTCGGCACCAGGGCGTTGTTTCGCACGGTCGCGACGCTTGCTGTCTCAGCCTCGGCGGTGTTTGCCGTCGCGATAAGCGCAGGTACAGCCGCCGCGGCAGCTGTGGATTTCTCCGGCAAGCAGATCACGGTGATCGTTCCTTTCAGTGAAGGCGGCGGCACCGACGGCTACAGCCGCCTCATGGCGCCGTACTTCCAGAAGTATCTCCCCGGCAATCCAACGATTCAGGTCGTCAATCGACCGGGCGGGGGCGGTCTGACCGGAGTGAACTTCTACGATGCAACGGCCAAGCCTGACGGCCTCACGGTGCTCGCGCTTTCGACCTCGGCCCTGATGAACTACGCGCTGGGCGACAAGCGCGCACGCTTCGACATGAAGGACTTCGTACCGATCATCCTCTCCCCGCGCAGCAGTGTGCTGTACGTGCGCGGCAACCTCGGCATTCAGAACGAATCGACGCTGAAGGCGAAGATCGAGAAGCTGCGCACACTGGGCCCCGAAAAGCTCGTCTACAGCGGCAAGACGCCCACTTCGAGCGGGCTTACCTACAACCTCGCGTTGAGCCTGCTCGGCATCGAGGTCAAGATGGTGTTCGGCTTGGGCGGTAATGGCCCGATGGCGCTCGGATTCGAGCGCGGGGAATTCACCATTAATTCCGACAACACGCTGGCATACCTCAATCAGCGCCAGCACATGATCAAGAGCGGGTTGGCGGTTCCACTCTTTACGTTCGGCGTCATGAACGAGGACGGCTCGATCAGTCGCGATCCGGCCCTGCCCGATGTGCCTTCGTTCGATGAGGTCTACGAGGCTTATTACGGCAAGGAGCCCTCGGGCGCGGACTACGAAGCCTGGAAGGCGCTCATGTCGATAAGCGTGCCGCTGTCGAAGTCGTGGAACCTCAAGGCCGAGACGCCGCCCGAGATCGTCACGGTCTGGCGCGATGCCGCCCGCAAGGTCTACGCCGATGTCATCCAGAGCCCCGCGGGCCAGAAAGTCTTCGGCCCGTACAAGAACCTCTTCGGCAAGGGCGCCGTCGCCATCTTTCGGGATAACACCACGTTCGATCCGGCAGCCGCCAAATGGCTCGCGGCGTACGTGAAAGACCACTTCAACGTCACCATCGCGGCGAAGACCGACTGACGCTGGACTGAGAATTCGTACGCCCCGCGAACCCGGCGCATCACGCCAGGTTCGCGCGCGGCGATACGCTCTGCCTTCATCCCATCCGCCCGCGCCGGACCGGCAGTCGTTGCGCTCTTGATTCGCCTTCGATTGGGCGAGCGTGCGCGCCTCGTGCCCGCTTCCGGACGCATGACCTGTAGTGTAAACCCATGATCGATATCATCCTGGCAGCCCTCGCTCAGATGTTCACGCTGGAGCACTTCCTTTACCTGAGCATCGGAACGCTCCTTGGTCTGATGATCGGCCTGCTGCCTGGTCTCGGCGGCACGGCGATGATGGCGCTGCTGCTCCCGTTCGTGTTCGGCAAGGATCCGGGGCCAGTGCTGGCAATGATGATCGGACTGTTGGCGGTCAACAATACCGCCGATACCTTTCCGGCGGTGCTCATGGGTATTCCCGGCAGTTCGTCCTCGCAAGCGACCATCCTCGACGGCTTTCCCATGGCCAAGCGCGGTGAGGCGGCGCGCGCGCTGGGCGCCGCATTTTCCGCCTCGCTTATCGGCGGGCTGTTCGGTGCCCTGGTGCTGACGCTCGCGGTCGAGTTCGCGCGTCCGATCATCCTTGGCATCGGTTTCGGCGAGATGCTGATGCTGATAATCCTCGCACTCACGATGATCGGCATGATGACCGGAGCGAGCCCGCTCAAGGGGCTCGCCACCTGCGCTTTCGGTCTGCTGCTCGGTTCGGTTGGCACTTCGCGCGCCACCGGCGAATACCGCTTCGATTTCGATACCATCTACCTGAGCGACGGCATCTCGGTTGTGATCGTCGGGCTTGCCATGTTCGCGATCCCGGAGATCGTGGAGATCCTGCGCACGCGCGTGCGCATCTCCTCGAGCGAGAAGCTGGGCGCCGGCACCTTGCGCGGATTCGTCGAGACGCTGCGACATTTCTGGCTGGTGCTGCGCTGCTCTTCCATCGGCACGATGCTGGGTGCGCTGCCCGGCATGGGCGGTCCGATCATCACCTGGATCGCCTACGGCCACATGGTGCAGACCACCAAGGATCGCGAGAACCTGGGCAAGGGCGACATCCGGGGCGTGATCGCGCCCGAGTCGGCCAACAACTCGGACAACGGTGGGCAGTTGATTCCGACGCTCATGTTCGGCATCCCGGGCTCGGCGAGCATGGCGCTGTTCCTCGGCGCGCTCATCATGATGGGGATCGAACCCGGCGTGGGCATGATGACCCGGCACCTCGATCTCACCTTCGTCATCGTCTGGTCGCTCGCGCTGGCCAACGTCCTCGGAGCGGGGGTCTGCCTCGTTCTTGCCAAGCCGATCGCACGCCTTACCATGGTGCCGTTCGCGCTGCTCGCGCCGTTCATGATCGGGATCATCTATTTCGCGGCTTACCAGGTCACGCGCGTGTGGCCCGACCTGATCACCTTGTTCGTGCTCGGCGTGCTCGGGGTATACATGAAGCGCTTCGGCTGGTCGCCACCGGCACTGTTGATCGGCTTCGTGTTGTCGCCGCGGCTCGAAGTGGTTCTCTACCAATCGATCCAGGTCTACGGTGCGAGCTTCCTGGAGCGCACCGGCGTACAGATCATCCTCGCGCTGATCGTTCTATCCGTTATCGTGGCGGTACGCGTGCGGCCACAGCGCCGAGCGCTTACGCCGGACGGTCCGCACGCGCCCATCGGACTGGGACCGCAGCTTGCCTTCCTTGCCGTGGTCACGGGGTGCGCCGTCTATGTCGCCTATCAGTCGTTCGGGTTCACATTCCTGGGTGGGGTCTTCCCGCTATCGGTCGCACTGGTCACGCTTGTTCTCCTGGGCATGATCGCCGTCGCATTCCTGCGCAAGAACAAGGCGTCGTCCTATATCTTCTACGACAGCGAGCGCGAATTTCAGGGTGAGGACAAACCGCTGTACAGCGACTGGCACTACCAGGCGTGGATGTTGGGCATGATCGGCGGCATTGCGCTGATCGGCTTCGTACTTGGTATCTATGCATTCATTACCACGTTCCTGATCGTCAAGGGGCGAACCCGATGGTACAAAGCGGCCCTGGCCGCCTCGGGCTCGATCGCCCTGTTTGCCTTCCTGAGCTATGTGCTCGGGCTTGAATACCCCGGTGGCATGTTGCAGTGGCTGCTGCCGATGCCGTGGCCGTTCGACTGATCGGCGCGCATTGTTCCTGTCGCGCGCGAGCGGGTGTAGACTCTCGCCCGGCCGGCGTGGCGACTAGGATTGCGAAACCGCACCCTCGCCACGAATCGACAGGCGCGTCCGGCACGCAATGCAGTCCGAACGCCGCGATCATCCGTACGCGAAAGATCGCGTTGCTGCCGGGCGGCACCGAGAAAGCACGCACAGGAGACGGGAAATGAAATGGACCAGGCATATGGCATGGATCGTCGTTGCAGCCGTTCTCGCGCCGGCCGCCGGCGCGCGCGCTGCGAGCTATCCGACCAAGCCGATCCGGCTGATCGTCCCGTTCGCGCCGGGCGGTTCCAACGACATCATGGCGCGCATCGCTGCGCAGAAGTTCACCACGAGCCTCGGTCAGCAAGTGATCGTTGACAATCGTCCGGGTGCGAGCGGCATCGTCGGCACCGAGCTTGCCTCTTACGCGCCGCCCGATGGCTACACCTTGCTCATGATGAGCCTCACCTTCACCGTCAATCCGAGCCTGTATCGCAGGCTGCCGTACGACACCGTGAAGAGCTTCACGCCGATCAGTCTGATCGCAACCGCACCGCTCATGCTGGTGGTGAACCCGTCGCTGCCGGTGAAATCGGTGAAGGATCTGATCGACTACGCCAAGGCGCATCCCGGCACGCTCAACTTCGGTTCCGGCGGCCGCGGCACCACGCCTCATCTTGCCGGCGAGATGCTCAAGGCGATGGCCGGTATCGCGATGACTCATGTGCCTTACAAAGGCGGCGGGCCGGCTCTCGCGGATCTGGTCGGCGGCCAGATCCAGCTCATGCTCGAGAACATCCCGAGCACGTTGCCGTTCGCGAAGGCGGGCAAGCTGCGCGCGCTTGCGGTCTCGGGCAAAAAACGCTCGGCGCTCGTTCCCGAGCTGCCGACTCTGGACGAGTCCGGGCTCAAGGGATACGAGATCGTCGGCTGGAACGGCTTGTTCTTCCCGGCGCGCACGCCGAGCGCGATCGTCAACACGATCCATTCGCACACCGTCAAGATGCTGGCGCAGCCCGATGTGAAAGAGCGGCTCGCGACTCTCGGCGCGGAGGCAGTGGGTAACTCGCCCGCCGAGTTCGCGGCCTTCATCCGCGCCGAGATCGCCAAGTGGGCGCGCATCGTCAAGCAGGCAGGACTGAAGGCGGAATGATTCGTTTCAGCGGCGCATCGCAGTCGCGCTTTCCCGGGTGCGAGTTCGAAAAATTCCACATCATATGGAGGAGTAGCATGCGCAACAGCTTCATAGGAATCAGCACGGCAGTCCTTGCGGTCGTCGCGGCGGGCGCTCATGCGCAGTCGTTTCCGACCAGGCCGATCCGCATCGTCGTACCGTTCTCGGCCGGCGGCCCGACCGACATCACCACACGCAACATCGCGCCGCGCCTGACCGAACTTCTGGGCCAGTCGATCGTGATCGACAATCGCGCCGGCGCCGCCGGCCTCATCGGTGCCGAGTTGGTGGCGAAGGCCCCGCCCGACGGTTACACGCTGCTGATGGTCACGGCCAGCGTCGCCTCCATCAACATGGTCACCTACAGGAACCCGCCGTACCAGACCTTGCGCGATCTGCAGCCCTTGTCGCCCATCATGACCACCGCGAGCCTGCTGGTGGTGCATCCATCGACTCCCGTCAAAACCGTGAAGGAACTCGTCGCCCTGGCGAAAGCCAAGCCCGGCGCGGTCACGTTCGGCTCTGCCGGAACCGGCGGCACCTTGCACCTATTGCTCGAGATGCTGATGGACGAAGCAAAGGTCAAGATCACGCACGTGCCCTACAAGGGTGCCGCGCCTGCGGTCACCGACCTCCTCGGCGGACAGATCACCGGCATGTTCGTCGATCTGCCCGTCATCTCCCCATACGTGAGATCGGGCAAGGTGCGGGCGCTGGCGGTCGCCTCGAAGGAGCGCTCGCAACACTTTCCCGATATACCGACGACGAAGGAGGCGGGCTATCCGCGCGTGGAGATGACAAATTTCTACGGCTTGCTGGTGACCGCCAAAACCCCGCCCGCGATCGTCAAGAAACTGCACGACGCGATCGTGGCCACGGTCAAGACTCCTGCCGTGCGGGCGAAGCTGCTGGAAGTCGGCGCCGATCCGCTAACCATGAGCGTCGATGAGTTCACTCGTTTCATTCGCGACGACATCGCGAAATGGGACAAGCTCATCAAGTCGGTCGGCATCAAGTTCGACCGCTAGTCGAACATCAGCACGGTGCGCGCGACCTCGCCCGCCTTCATGGCGCGGAAAGCATCGTTGATGTCGGCTAGGCGCCCGCGCCGGCTGATCATCGAATCGAGGTCGAGCCGGCCCTGGCGGTAGAACTCGAGGTAGTTTGGAATATCGGTGCGGAACTGATTCGAACCCATGCGCGAAGTCTGCACCTTGCACTCGGGCCGGATCGCGAGCCACGGAAACTCGATGGTCGCATCCGGCGGCAGCACGCCACAGATGGTTGCCGTGCCGCGCACGGCGAGGCTTTCGATCGCCTGCCGGCAGAGCTTCGCAAGGCCGACCGCCTCGAACGCGTGGTCTACGCCCAGCCCATCGGTGAGCGCACGAATCGCCTTCACCGGATCGTCGCGGCTCGCGTTCACGACATGCGTGGCGCCCACACCCTTGGCCATGTCGAGCTTCGAGTCGAACTGGTCCACCGCGATGATGCGGCGCGCGCCGCCGATGCGTGCGCCCTGCACGATCGAAAGTCCGACTCCGCCGCAGCCGTACACGGCCACGGTCTGACCGGCTCGCATGCCCGAGGAGCGCAGTGCCGCGCCGACGCCGGTGAGCACGCCGCATCCCACCAGCGCCGCCCGATCGAAGGCGATGTCGCGGTCGATGACGACCACCGAGTTCTCGTGCACCAGCATCTTCTCGGCGTAGCTGCCGAGCCCGCCGAACTGGCGCACGAGGCCCCCGTGCTGCGACACGCGCGGTGTGTCCGATTCCGCGCGCGTCGCGATACCGCCCGTGCACACGTTGGGGTGGCCGCTCAAGCACTGCGCACAGGTGCCGCAAAAGCCGGACAAGCAGGCGACGACGTGATCGCCGACCTTCACCGCGGTGACATCCGAACCGACGGCTTCGACCACGCCAGCACCTTCGTGTCCCAGCACGAACGGCCGGTCGGTCGGAAAGCGACCCAGACCCTCGATGACGTGCAGGTCGCTATGGCAAACGCCGGTTGCGATCGTGCGCACGATCAGCTCGCGCGCGCGCGGCCGATCCAGCTCGACCGTCTCGATCGTGAGCGGTTCGTGCACCTTGTGAAAGACTGCGGCTTGAATTTCCATGCGTCATCTCCCCTGTGTTGTGCCGACGAGCGCTCGCGCGGCTGCCCCCGCTGCCGATCGGCAACTACGCGCGCGGACGCAGGCTTTGAGCCCCGTTCGCTCGTACCCGGTGACGCTGCCGCCTGCAGCCTGCCCGCCACCGCCGCCGCAGTTTCGCGGCAACTTATACCGCACCGAATCGATGCAGACAACGAGGCGGGAACCGCAGGTGACATGAGACGCACCGGCGTGAGGCCGCTGCTGCCGATCGCATGTGTTGTCCCCGAGGGTCGTACCGATCGGGTGAGGGAGGGCTGTACGGTGCGCCCGCGCGGCAGAATTGACGCGATCGCGGCAGGCGCGAGCGCCGGAGGCGTCCGTGTGGCTCGTACCCGGATGCCCAGCACCCCCCTGCTCGGCATAAGCTTGTTGCAGAAGCCGGCGTCCGCGCCGATAACGCAGGCATGAAACGGCTCCTTCTGCTCGCTCTCGCCGCCGGTGCGGCATGGTTCTATTTCACCCGCACGCCGGCCCCGGTGGTGCTTGCCGCCCCGCCGCCGGTAGCTTTGCAGTCGGCCTCGGAGGCGACTGCGCCGGTGCAACGCAACGTGAGCCCGCCCGCGACGTTCGAGGTCAACGGCTACGAGGTACGGACCCTGCAAGCGTTCGCAATCAAGGCGCGCGTGCTCTCGGTCGAGCATTACCGCACCGGCCGGGAAGCAGACCTCTCGCCGATCGACATCGCGTTCGGCTGGGGACGGATGGCCGATCCGGCGTTCTACGACCAGCTCTCGATCTCGCAGGGCGGTCGCTGGTACCGCTGGCGCTACAGCGGCAAACCGCCGTTGCCGGTACGTGAGATCGAAGCCTCCAGCGCCAACATGCACCTCATCCCGGCAAGTCGCGAGGTCGCACGCGCGCTCAATGCGGTGGACAAGGGGCAGATCGTCTCGCTCCGAGGCTACCTGGTCGAAGCCCGCGCCAGGGATGGCTGGATGTGGCGCAGCTCCCTCACGCGCGAAGACACGGGTAACGGCAGTTGCGAGCTCGTGTTCGTCCAGGCGGTCGACCGGTACTGACACCGGCCCGGCCGCGCGAATCGCGGCGAGACCCTTATCACCGCAGCGTTGAGCGAATCCCGGCACGCCGCGATTCTTCCTGCCTGCCCACGAGATGCGAACGGTCGTGTTGAGGAGACTGCCCTTCAGCGCGGGTCTGCACCGTGTCGACTCGCTCTGGGTCGACATCAGCCGTGGCGCCGGCTACCGGGGGCCGCCAAAGCGCCTGGGCGCGCCTTCGGAAATCACCTTCTTGCGCCTTCTGCGGCGATGAACCGGCGGGACTCCGCGAGTCGGCGAGTTTTCCATTGAAAGCAATCACTTCGGCCATGCGTTCGGATCCACGGCAAAGTCCAAAATAGCTCGGCAATTGACCGCATTCCGGCAGATGGCAGGCGCAGGCCTTGTGTCAAGCTCCGACGCGAAGTTTCTGAAAATGAACTCGAAGTCGCCATAGCAAGGAACGGCAATGCGGCTTGGCCTGGGCGCGAAATTCACTCTCACGGTGCTCGCCATTCTGGCGCTCACCATGGCAGGGAACACGTTCTACTACCTGCATTCGTCGACGCGCTTCCACGAGCAGCAGTTGCTCGAGCGCGGGCACGCGCTCGGGCGCCTGATCTCGCTCGTGAGTCCGGAGGCGATACTGGGCTTCGACTTCCTGCTGCTCAACGACTACACCCGCCAGATGTCGTCGCAGCGCGATGTGGTCTACGGCGTCATCATGAGCCCCAAGGGCGTGCCGCTCAGCTCCTACATCGACGATTCCGATCCCGCGATCAAGCAGCGCGTGAAGTCGACGAAGTCGGACGACATACCGAAACTGCTGCGCGACCTGGACCGGGAGGCCGGTCTGGTCCGGCTCGAGTTTCCGATCAGCCACAACGACGCCATCCTGGGACGTTTCCTGGTCGGCATCAGCAAGCAATCGCTGCACGACGAGTTTCGCCGCCAGTTGACCATCCAGATGGTGGTGTGGACCATACTCGTGCTGTTTCTGAGTGCGGCGATCCACGTCGTATTCCGTCTCAAAGTCCTGACACCGATCCAAGCCCTGATCGATGCCTCGCAAAGAGTCGGCCGGGGCGAGCACAGCCTGGTCAAGATCGATTCGGCGGACGAAATCGGCCTGCTCGGCCAGGCCTTCAACGCCATGGCCGAAGAAGTCTGGCAAAAGCAGGAGAAACTGTATCGTCAGGCCAACTTCGACACCCTGACCGGTCTGCCCAATCGGATGATGGCGCTGGATCGCATCCATCAAGCGATCCAGCGCTCCAAGCGCAATCGCCAGCGGTTCGCCCTGTTTTTCGTCGATCTGGATGACTTCAAGAGCGTCAACGATTCGCTCGGTCACGCGGTCGGCGACCAATTGCTCGTCGCCACCGGCACGCGCGTGCGCGCCATTCTGAGGGACGCCGATACGGTAGCCAGGCTCGGCGGAGACGAATTCCTGATTCTGGCGCCCGACATCGACAACGAGGTGCAGGTCGCGGAGATCGCCGAACGCGTAATCCGCGCAATCTCGGAGCCGCAAATGCTGCGCGGGCTCAAAGTCATGGCGCGCTGCAGCATCGGTATCGCCATTTTCCCCGACAACGGCGACAGTCTCGAGAAGCTCATGGCGAACGCCGACAACGCCATGTACCAGGCGAAGGCCACGCGCGAAGGCTCCGCCATTTTCTTCACGGAGGAAATGAACACGCGCCTGCGCGATCGTATGCAGATGGAGCAGGATCTGAACGCGGCGACCGAGTCGGGCCAGATGGCGCTATTCTTCCAGCCGATCTTCGACGCGGCGAGGCAGGTGCATCGCGGTGCTGAAGTCCTGTTGCGCTGGAACCATCCCGAGAAAGGGGCGGTCAGCCCGGCCGATTTCATACCCCTGGCGGAGGCCACGGGCCAGATCATCGGCATCGGCGACTGGGTGCTCGAACAGGCCTGCCGGAACTGGTCGACCTGGCGCGCCAGCGGGATCGAACCGGGATTTCTCGCCATCAATATATCCCGCATCCAATTCAGGAAGCGCATCTCCCAGCGGATTGCCGAACTCATATCGCTCTACGACATTCCGGCCCACGCCATCGAGCTGGAAATCACCGAGAGCGTGCTGCTGGACGACCATCGCCATGTCGCCGACGAGCTGAGCGCCCTGCGGGCGGTCGGGGTGACGCTGTCCCTGGACGATTTCGGTACCGGCTACTCGTCGCTCAGCTATCTCAAGCGCTTCCGCTTCGATGTGTTGAAGATCGATCGAAGCTTCGTCGCCGGCCTGCCGAGCAATTCCGAAGACGTGCTGCTGGTCAAGGCCATATTGGCCATGGCCCGAGGCCTCGATCTCAAAGTGGTCGCCGAGGGCGTGGAAAACCAGCCGCAACTCGGCTTTCTGACCGTTCAAGGCTGCGATCTCGCTCAAGGCTATCTCCTCGCCCGGCCGATGGACGAGGCAGCCTACGTGAAATTTCTGCACGGCCGGCAAGTCGATTCCGACTCGGTTCTTCGGCTTGCCGCAGTCCGCAGCAGACAGCGCCGGATCGGCAGTTCGAACTGACGAACCGGAATGTGCCACTCGTTCATGGATGACAACAATGGGACTTGAGTCTTCTCGCTCACGCAACCGCACGCGCCTCGCCTTGGCGGGCTTGTTCTGGTCGATCGTCGCGGCCACGATCGCACCGCCCGCGCATGCCGCCGAGGAGGCCCTCGTCCTGGGCATCTTTCCGCGCTACAAGGCGACCGAAACCACCACGATGTATACGCCGCTCGCGCGCCATCTGAGCGAGCGGCTCGGTCGCAAGGTCGTGCTGGTCACGTCCAAGGACTTCGACGCTTTCTGGCGCGAGCTGTCGGAACGCAAGTACGACATCGTGCATTTCAATCAGAATCACTACGCCCGCTCGGCGCAATCTTACAAGGTCATCGCACACAGTCAGGAATTCGGCAGAAGCACGGTCGCGGGAGCGCTATTCGTGCGCAAGGACAGCGGCATCACCAGCTTGTCCCAGTTGCGCGGCCGCACCGTCATCTTCGGCGGCGGCAAGGATGCGATGATGAGCTACGTCGCGCCTCGGTTCCTGCTCATGCAGGCCGGGTTGGGAGAGGACGATTTCAAGTCCGAATTCGCGGTGAATCCGCCGAACGCGCTGCTCGCGCTCTATAACAAGCAGGCAGATGCCGCCGGGGGTGGGGATATCCTGATCGATCTGCCGGTGGTGAAGAACGCCATCAACACGCAGGAACTGGTCACCTTGGCGGTGACCGAGCCGCTGCTGTTTCTGCCCTGGGCGGTGAAACGCACGATGCCGGCGAAGCTGGCCGACGCCATCCAAGCAACACTGATCGATCTCGATATCAGTGATGCCGGCAAGAAAGTATTGAAATCGGCGCGGACCACGGGTATAGAAAAGGCGGGGGACAGCGACTACGATCCGCATCGCAAGATGATGCATGCGGTTTTTGGGCCAGATGCTACTCAGCACCGATAATCCCGGCAGGGCACGCATTCCGGCGCGCCGCCAGACGGCGACGTGAGCGCTCGAGGCGAGCCGTCGGCGCGCACGGGCGCGGCACGAAAGACGACGCTCATCGCGGTCGGCTTGCTGTGCGGGTTCGTGCTCTGGGCGCACCTGGGCTCCGGGGTGCGTGTGTTTCACTCGGAAGTCGTCTCCGAGCCCGGTTGGGAGGCGTTTCGCGCCAAGTATGATGTCGACTACTTCGGTGGTGACGGCCAGTTCGTGAGAGCCGTCCAGAACGGTTACAACCTCGTTTACTACACGCACAAGTACGCGCCGCGCTTTACCCGCAAACGCGCCGGCGATGCGGTCGATTCGTGTGCCGCCTGCCATTCGGCCGAGGATCTCGCGTACGGCTTCGTCAGCTCGGATCGCCTCGACCCGAAGACGGGAAAGCGCATGTCGTTCGAGGACAGCGTGAGGCGCTGTTACGCCCGTTCGATGAACGGTTTCGTGCCTACGATCTATGACCCCGCGGTGCGCGACATCCGCCTGCTGGCGCGGGCGGTCGCTCATCACCTGCAATTGAGCGAAGGCACGATAAGGCCACCCGAGCGCGTGACCACGCACGACGATCGTTCCGCTTCAACGACACGCTAGTCTCCCGACCATGTCCGCACAGATCGCGAAGCTCGCCCGGGTGCTCGTTCTGCTCGTCGTGCTGGGGGGCCTATACGTTCTGGCGATACACAAACACGAGCAGCGCGAAACGTTGCGCCGCGCGGACGTTGCGCTGACGCCCGGTTGCGCCGACAAACTCGCGCGCTACGGGCTCGTCGCGGGCGAGCACTATCAGTCGCCTTACGTGCTCGCCAAGGACGGCGTTGCCGCCAAGCTTCGCGGCTATACGCAGCCAGATGTCCGCGCCATTCAGCGTGGCTGCAACATCATCGATGACACGCAAGGACACTTCGCGCGCGACACGGGGCTGGAACGCTGGAACTCGAAGCGCTTCATTCGCGGCAGCCACACGAGCTGCGATCACTGCCATCAAGGCATCGGCGACAAGCAAGACGCCGAGGGCAACCGGCTGAAAGGTTCGTTGAGCCTTGCCGCCTCGTGGGCGATGGCGGACATGTACGATCGTTTCACCGGCCTGCTGCTGCCCTACGAGCTGCGGCAGATGCAGTGCTACATCAATTCGTCCAATGGGTACAAACCGAACATCTCCGATGACCTCATCCGCGATGTCACCGCCTACAGTCGCTTCCTGTCCGCAGCGCTCGATCTGAAGATCGGCAACCACTACGATGAGCAGGGGGTCGACGAGATCGCCGCATCGGCCACCGTCAAGCAGGGCGACGATTACATTCGCGGCGAAGCCCTGTACAAGGACAAGTGTCAGTCCTGCCATGGCCGGCAGGCGGTCGGGACGGTGGCGGACGGCCGCGTCATCGCACCGGCGCTCGCCGGCCCGAACGCCTGGAACATGCAATCGCGCAACTACTTCTACTATGTCTCGACCATCCTGCCGGGTTTCATCTGCCGCAACATGCCATTGGGACAGGAGAACACGCTCAGCAACCAGGAGTGCCGGGACATCGCCTATTACATCAGCAACCTGCCCAGACCCGCAGGCGACCGCCAGGGGCCGCTGATTGCGCTGCAAAACCAGTTCCTGATGGCCGTGATGCCGCCACTGATGCGGCTGACCGAATCGCAGACGAAGGATCCGGCGCCGGCGCAACACGCCGCCGGGGCGCGCTAGATGAGGCTTCCCGCGCTTGCCCTGAAGGACAAGGCGGCCGTTGCGCAATACTGGCCGCAGTTGCAGGGCCACCTGGCGCTTGGCCTGACGCTCGCACTGGTGACGCTGCCTCAGGCGGTTGCGTTCTCAGTCACGCTCGCCGGCGTGCCCCCGCACTTCGGCATCTATGCCGCGATCTGGGGCGTCCTGTTCTGCTCGCTGCTCAATCCATCCCGCGTCTTCCACGGCGGCCCCAACACCGCGATGTCGGCCACGATCGGAGTCACCCTGCTGCCGCTCGCGCCGCCGTTCGGTGCCGAGTACATGGGTTACGCATTGACGCTGGGGCTCGTCGCCGGCCTCATCCAGATGGCGTTCTACCTGGTGCGCCCATTGGGCCGAATGCTCGACCTCATCAGCGAACCGGTCATCAACGGCATGATCTGCGGCATCGGATTGTTCCTGATATTCAAGTCGATCACGACTTTCGGCGGGCTCCCGCTCAATACCGAAGTGGAATGGCCCGTATGGATCGCGTGGCAGTCGCTGCTCGCGGTGCTGGAGATCGGCAACATGCAGGCCATACAGGTGGGGCTGATCACGCTCATCGCCTGCGTGGTGGTGCAGCAGTTCGCGCGCTTGCGCAAATGGGCGATCTTGATCGGCATCGTGGCCGGCACGCTGTACTCGGAGTATCTGAGCGCTACCGTGGGCTTGGAGAACACGCTCATCGAGCAGATCGGTAACCTCGCGTCGATCGGTCTGGTGTACCCATCGTTGCCGCTGTTCAACCAGGAAGCAATGCCCGATGTGATTGCGCTCGTGCCCGGCGCGGTCACGCTTGCGCTGCTGGGATTGTTCCAAACCGTCGCGGCAATGCGCCGCATGAACCGCAAGGTCGGCGGCTACACCGACTCGCGCAAGGCCATCTTCTCGGACGCCGTCTCGAACTGCCTGCTCCCGTTCCTGTCGTCGCTGCCGACGTGCGCGTCGTTCAACCGCATGTGGCTGGTGAACCAGCTCGGCATTCACAGCCGCATCGCGATCGCCAGCTCGGCGCTGTGGCTGTTGGTCCTGGTGCTGTTTCTCGCGCCGCTCATCGCGGTCATCCCGATGCCGGCGATGGCTGCGATCATCATGCTGCTCGGTGCGAACATGATTCAGTGGGAGGACATCAAACCCCACTTCAAGGATCGCCGCGAAGCGGTGGTGTTCACGGCGTCGTTTCTCGCCGTGCTGCTGCTCGATCTATTCAGTGCGGTGCTGGTCGGATCCGTCCTCGCGATCGCGTATTCCAAGTGGGCGCAGGCGCACCCCAATATCAGTCTGCGCGGCAACGTTCTCAAGCTTCGCGGCAATCTCTATTACGGTTCGCTGCCCGTGGTCGAATCGACGTTCCACGGCGCGATCGCACGCACGCGCGATCTGATCATCGATTTTTCGGATTGCTACTACATCGATCAGGAAGGTATCCGCTGGCTGGCGGCGACGAAGACGAAGCACAAGATCACTTTCACCGACCGCCGCAGCGGCAGCGAGCGGCGCCAGGGGGAGCGGCGCGTGACCGGCGCGAGGAAACGCATCGCCGGCAGGCGTCGCGACCGGCCCGATAGACGGCAGCGCTCGGAGTTCTGATAACGGTCCGTACATAACGACGACTGGAACATCGTCGCCGCAGACCGCGACCCTCGATACTCTCGCCCGCCCGCGAGCGCGAGCGCCACACGAGCGATCGGCGCACGCGCGCGGCGGCGGCGAGCACCGCGGACTGCTCGGATTCGATGTCCGAATACGGCGAGACAAGCACAGCGCGGGCGATCATACTGCGTCCATGAGTCTGGACCCGCACACCTGCTACCGTGCCCTCAGGGCGCGCGATGCGCGATTCGACGGCCGCTTTTTCGTTGCGGTGTCATCCACGCGCATCTATTGCCGCCCGATCTGCACGGTCAGGCAGCCCAGGCGCGAGAACTGCCGATTCTTTCCCAGCGCCGCGGCAGCGGAGGCGAGCGGGTACCGGCCGTGCCTGCGCTGCCGGCCCGAGCTCGCTCCCGGCAACGCAGCCGTCGACGCGACCACACGCCTGGCGCAGGCCGCTGCGAGCCTGCTGGAAGACGGTGCGCTCGACGACAATGGGCTCGATGCTTTGGCCGCACGCCTCGGCATCACGGATCGGCACCTGCGCCGCGTTTTCGACGCCGAATTCGGCGTCTCGCCGCTCGCGTTCGCGCAGACGCAAAGACTGCTGCTCGCGAAGCGCCTGCTGACCGACACGGCGCTGCCGGTTACCGAGGTCGCGTTCGCCAGCGGCTTTGGCAGCGTGCGCCGCTTCAACGCGCTATTCAAGCAGCGCTACCGCTTGCGGCCCGGGGATCTGCGTCGGCGACGCGACGATGCTGCCGCCGCACGCAATGACATTCTCAACTTCGAGCTGAGCTATCGGCCGCCGTTCGACTGGCGCGCGGTGAGCGCGTTTCTCGATGCGCGCTCGGTCCGCGGTGTCGAAGCGATCGAGCACGGCCGCTATCGGCGCACGGTGCGCCTGGTCGCCGCCGGCAAGGAGCAGCACGGCTGGATCGGCGTCGAGATGGCGAGTGCGAAACCGGTGCTGCGTGTTGCGGTATCGGCATCGCTCGCGCGCGCGCTTCCGTCGGTGCTCGCTCGCGTCAAGGCGTTGATGGATCTAGCCTGCCACCCGGCCGAAGTCGCACAGGCCCTCGGGGCGCTGGCCAGCCCGCGCCCGGGTTTGCGTGTGCCCGGCGCGTTCGACGGCTTCGAGCTGGCGGTGCGCGCCATCCTCGGCCAGCAGGTGAGTGTTGCCGCGGCGCGCACGATCGCGGGCCGCTTCGCCGCCGCGTTCGGCGACCCGATCGCAACACCGTTCGACGCGCTGAACGTCCTGTTCCCGACCGCGGCGCGCGTTGCCGCGCTGTCGCCGGCGCGCATCGCTCGCCTCGGAATGCCCGCCGCGCGCGCGCGCACGGTCGTGGCGCTCGCCGCCGCGGTGGCCGACGGGCGCGTCGTGCTCACGCCCAATGCCGATGTCGAGACCACGCTCGCGGCGCTGCGGGCGCTGCCTGGGGTGGGCGAATGGAGCGCGCAATACATTGCGATGCGTGCACTCTCCTGGCCGGATGCGTTTCCGCATACCGACCTCGGCGTGATGAAGGCGCTCGCCGAGACCCGCGCGCGTAACGTGCTGGCCGCGGGTGAAGCGTGGCGGCCGTGGCGCGCGTACGCCGTGATGCACCTGTGGCAATCACTCAAGAAGGAATAGCGATGCGTTACTACGATCTGCTCGAAAGCCCCTACGGGCGCATGCTCGTCGTCGCGACCGAAATGCGCCTGTGCGGCGTTTACTTCGAGGGCCAGAAGTATCATCCCGGGGTCGGGGCGCAATGGCGACACGATCCGCGGCATGCTCCGCTGCAGCAGGCGAGGCGCGAGCTCGCCGAGTATTTCGGCGGCGAGCGCACGCGCTTCGACGTCGCGCTTGCGCCGGAAGGTACGCCGTTTCAGCTTGGCGTGTGGCGGGCGATCGCCACGGTCGCGTTCGGCGAGACCATCACCTACAACGAGCTTGCGCGGCGTGCGGGTGCGCCCGGGAGCGCACGCGCCGCGGGTGCGGCGACGGGTCGCAACCCGCTCACGATCGTCATTCCCTGCCATCGCATCGTCGGGTCGGACGGCAGCCTCACGGGCTACGCCGGCGGCCTCGAGCGCAAGCGCGCACTGCTTGCGGCCGAGGCGCGAATCCCCGCTTTGCTGTCGGCCGCCTGACCGCGGCCGCGATCATCGATCGATTCGAAGCAGCAGCGGCGCCTCGACACGAACCTCGGGCGGAAGCGCGAGGCGACCGGCAGCGACGGCCGAGGCAAGCCGCGCACCGCGGCCCAGGTCGATCACGTCGATGCGTCCATCGCCGACGGCCAGCGGCAGCTCGAACTCACCGCCCACAGCCGATGCGGCAAACGTAAGCAACAGCAATCGTTCGCGCGCCGTACCTGCCAGCGCCCACTCGAACCGGTCGCAGCCGCCGGCATCGATCGGCTGCAACGGCGCATCGCACGCGCGCAGTGCGCCATGCATGTTTGTGATCACGCGCGCCGCAAGCCGAGGATCGTAGCGCCGATCGACCAGGCCGTGATGCGGAAAATAATTGCGGTCGACGTCGCAGAAGCTATCGAGGAAAACCTCCAGGCGCGAGCAACAGCTCGCCGCCAGCAGCGCCTGCGCGACGCGATTCGCGATCGCCAAGTCGTCCTCGATCGGCTCGGCAGGATTGTCGGCGGCAATCCTCACGTGCACAGCCATGCGGATGTCGAGGGCGACCGCCAGTTGCTCCCAGGCATTGAGCTCGCTCCAGGCGCAGCGCCCTTGCCCGACGCGACCCACGAACCCATCCACCCCGGTCCGGGCGCCAGGCTGGGCGAGCATTTCCCGAAGCTGCTCGTGCTCGGCCGGAACGAAGCCGTGGTTGATGAAATGGTTGTAATGCGAGCCGTCGAATTTCGCGTCTTCGTGCCGGCGCAGCTTCGACAACCAGATGCGGATGCCGGACTGAGCACGCAGATGCGCCAGCGCCGGTAGAAGCGCCGGCGCTTGCTCCCACGGCACAACCACTTCCAGCGCATCGATGAGCTCGGCGTGGCTGTGTAAGGCCTCGGCCATCTCTGCCGCCGGCAGGCCAAATACATAGGCGGTATAGCGGTGCCCCAGACGCCGCAGCAGACTCATGCGCGCGCGCACGCGCGCATCGGCCAGGTCCTGTAATGGCACGCGCAGGCGCCGGATGCCCATTTCCCAAAGCGCAAGCGCGGGGTAGTCATTGCGCGTTCGCTTGCGCGCGAATTCCTGCACCCCGCCGGTGGCCGCGACATCGAGCCATTCGATCCACGCATGGCGCATGTCCACGCCGATCGGCGCCGCGACGTTGGTCTTGGTGTGAACCGGGCTGATGGGCGCCGATCTCGGTCCGAGTTCGGCCAGCCGCAGCGCACCATTGCTGCGGATGAAATGCGCGACATGCCCGCTCGCGTAGACGTCCACGACGTAGTAACCGAGCTTGGTCCAGTCGTCGCGGCCGAACTCGGCGAGCGGCGGGACGCGGAACAGCTCCGCGTAGTCCTGGCGCACGAACGCCGTGGAAGGAAGGATGTACAGTTCCGTGTGCTCGAAGATGTCGTACCACTGGTTGTGCACGTGTCCGGCGAACAACGCCTCGGGCCGATAGCGCTGCAGCAGCTCGAGCAACCACGTGCGTCCCGGCTCGTCCAGGTTGTCGTAGTTTCCCGCCTCGCCGCGCTCCGAAACGTACGGCGGATAATGGATGAAGAAAAACATGCGGCTGCCGCCGTGCCGAGCCAGATCCTGCTCGAGCCAGGCGCGCTGCTCGGCTTCGGCCGGCAATCCGGAATTGACGATCTGCGCATCGATGACGACACAGTGCACGCCGCTCGCATCGAACGAATAGAAGTCCGGCCCGAATATCTGCCGGTAGCGCTCGACGTTCTCCTGCGTCACCGTGCCCGCGGGCATCCACTGAACGGGCTTGTCGCCCACGTCGTGATTGCCCGGCACGAGGTGCAGCGGCGCTTCGATCATGCGCGCCAGCGCCTTGAACCGCTCGCACGCGGGAGCGAAAGACGCCAGCTCCGGCACCGGATGGACGATATCCCCGACGTGTACGACAAATGCCGGCTGCCAGCGATTGACGTGCTCGAACACGGCCTGCGCGCGCTCGTTGGCGCGCGCATTGACCGCGAACGGCGACGAGCTCGCGCCGTCGACGGCGTTGAGGTGCGTATCGGCGATCACCACGAAGCGGAACTTGAGCGCACCGAACCCCTGTTCGGCGCTGGCGGAAGTCATGTGCATGTGCGTCGTATCCTCGTCGGAGGTCGCGGCAACGCCTGCCACGCACGCGCTTGCGCTTGCCGCAACTCGCGCCGAAGGATAGGAGATTCCACGCCCCCGCGACAAGGGCCCGTTGCGCCGGCACGAAGCAAGCCGGAGCGACTGCGGCAGTGAACGGCAGCGGCGACGCAACCCGCAACGCCCTCCCCGGCGTTTGACCCTGGATCGCTTAGTGCGTACATTGCACCGGCGCATACACCGAGCTCGACCCTGATCGAGGCGCGAGCTTCATCACGTGCGGCGCCGGCCCCCGCGGACGATCCTTGTCCGGCACGCGGATGCCGTCGCCTTGCCCCGGGAGGTGATGGATGAGCACTATTCAATTCGGATTCATGGTCCGCGGCCAGCACCCGCAAGGGGATGACATGGGCGTTCGGTTCGAGGAAATGATCGAGCAGGTTCGGCTCGTCGACCGGCTCGGCTTCGCCTCGCTCACGAAGGGAATGCACTACGCCTCCCATCCGCTGCAGGCCCTGAACCAGATCGTTTTCCACTCACGCATGGCGGCGGAATCGCAGCGGCTGCGGCTCAACTTCGGGGTCATCCTGCTTGCCCTGCACAAGCCTCTGGACGTTGCCGAGCAGCTCGCATCGCTCGATGTCGTCTCGAAGGGCCGGGTGATCTTCGGCGCCGCGCTCGGTTATCGGGAGGTCGAGCTGGCGGCGTTCGGCGTACAGCGCAGCGAAATCGTGCGCCGGTTCAGCGAGAACGTCGAGGCGATCAAGCGCCTGTGGACCGAAGACCGCGTATCCATGAAAGGCGCGTACTTCGAGTTGCTGGAGGCGAACGTCTCGGTCAAACCGGTGCAGAAGCCTCGGCCGCCAATCTGGATCGGCGCCAATGCGGACCCTGCAATCGAGCGCGCTGCGCGCATCGGCGATTGCTGGTACGTCAATCCGCATAACCGGATCGACACCATCGAGCGCCAGATCGAGGTCTACAAGCGCGCCCTGGACGCGGCCGGTAAACCCTTCCCGGCGGAATTTCCCGGCCGGCGCGAATGCTTCGTTGCGCGCACGCGCGACGAGGCGATTCGACTGTGCCGGCCGTATCTGGCGAAGAAGTACGAGGTCTACCACGCCTGGGGCCAGGACAAGGCGATGCCCGAGGGTGACAACGATCTCGGTCTGGAATTCGACGAGCTGATCAAGGATCGCTTCTTCCTGGGCGCGCCGGACGAAGTGGCGGAACAGATCATCGGCTATACGCGCAAGACCGGGATCAACCACCACATCCTGAGCTGCCAATGGCCCGGGATGCCGCAGAACCTGGTGCTGGACACCTTGCAGTTGCTGGCCGAGGAGGTCTTCGAACGCGTGCGCCAAGGGGTATGAGCCTGACCCGCTGCGCATGTGGGATCATTCGGGAGCGCGTATGGAATCATCCTTTCGCGTGGGGGCCTGACATGCCCCGGTAACGGCCGGTAGTGGCGTGCCGGCCGCGACTCGATCGGCGCAGCGCGAGCCACGCTTGCGCAGCAACGGCCGGCGCAAGCGCAGGCCGCCGAGTCGTCGCGCAGCCCACTCAGGAGGCGGACTTCGTGACCTTGAAAAACAGCATCGCGATCGGCATGTCGCTGCCGCATCGTTCCCCCGATCCGATCGGCATGACCGCGGTGCGCCGGGTCGCCGAGCGGGCCGAAGCGCTCGGGTTCAGCGACTTGTGGGTAACCGAGAACACGCTCGATCACGTCTTCAGCTTCGACCCCGCCGTGATCCTGACCTACGCGGCGGCAGTCACCACGCGGATTCGCGTCGGCGTTTCGGTGTCGGTTCTGCCTTTGCACAACCCGAGCCATGTCGCTCACCAAATCGCGACGCTCGATTACGTGAGCAACGGCCGGGCGATCCTCGGCGTCGGGCTCGGCCGCAAGCAGCACTACGTGGAGTTCCAGGTGCCGATGGAACACCGGGTGCGCCGCTTTCGCGAAGGCATCGAGATCATCAAGGCGCTGTGGACTCAGCCGAAGGTCGACTATTGCGGCGGCATCTATCGCCTCGAGGCGGCGGAAATGGTGCTCAAGCCGGTGCAGAGGCCGCATCCGCCGATCTGGCTGGGCGGCGATCACCCCGACGCCGTTCGCCGCGCCGCTGCGCTCGGTGACGGCTGGATGGGCTCGGGCGGATCGAGCATCGGCGGCTTCAAAGCGTGTGTACCCATCCTGCGCGCCGAGCTCGAGAAGCTCGGTCGCGACCCCGATGCGTTTCCGGTCTCCAAGCGCGTCTTCATCTCGGTGCACGAGCGCCCCGAGATAGCCCGTGCCGAGCTCGACGATTGGTTCGTAACCGTGTATCGCAATCCCGACGGTGCCGACGCTTGCGGGATCCACGGTACGCCCGAGCAAGTGCGAGAACGACTCGAAGCGCTCGTGTCGGCGGGCGCGAACCACCTGCTCGTCAATCCCGTCGCCCGCTACGTCGAGCAGGTCGAGGCACTCGCCCAGGTGGTTGGTCTGGCGTAGCTGCCCACCACGTCGCGCAGCACCGCCGCGATGCCCCAGAGGCACGTGGCGCACGCGGGGGTCCAGCCCGCGCGGCTTCTCCGAACACGCGGATTACCTCCTGATGATTGAAGGCGTAGTAGAGCCGCAACCCCTGCTCGAAGCAGCGCTGCGCCTGCCGCGTGCGGGTCATGATGCGGTAGCGGTTGCCCGGCTACGAGTCGATGCGACTCCGGCGTGTTTTGCTGCAAGCTCACGATTCCTTCATCCGAATTAAGGAAGACGGCGGCCCGATGATGTAAGTCTGGCCCTGCGTTCGCATAGCTCAATTGGAGGAGCGCATGGACGCCTTGTCTGGGCTGGTTATGTTGGCAGCACTCGCTGCACTATATGCCCTTGTATCCGGAATCTGCTCGACGGTCGCGGATGCCAAAGTGGGCGGGCTCAACAGCAATCAATGGATGTTTCGGCGCGTGGGGTTTCAGGCCGCCGCCATCGGGGTTGTGCTGTTCGCCCTGTTCGTGATCCGATAGGCCGCTGCCGGGTCGGTCGTTTCACTTCCCGCATCGGTTGCGATGATGCTGGTCGTGACCGTTGCGAGCGGCTGCGCGAGCTGATCTGGGGTGAGATCCATGTGCCCTTCACCTCCATGTCGCCAATAGCGCCGCACGTGCGATCGCGACGCCCCAAGGCGCGGCGTACACGTTATCGTGCACCTTGCACCCGCACCGCGCGGCGCTGACCGACCTCGCCTCACCTCTCTTCCGGGCGCTGGGAGGCTGATGTACCATCCGCGGCTCATCCTTGGAGGGAGGGCCCGCGTGCGAACCATCCTGAGTGTCTTGATTGCCCTGTTCAGCCTGCAAGCGGTAGCCCAGGTGCCCGAAGTGACCTTGACGCGTCTCGATTGCGGCAACGGCAGCAACGACCCGCGCCGCTTCAGCGACACGTTTGCGTATACCGAAACGACGAAGCCCTTCACGTTTAGCTGCTACGTGATCAAGCACGGCGCCGACACCATGGTATGGGATACGGGGTACCTGCCGGGCTCGGTTCCCAATGCGACGAACAAGCCCCTGACCGATCTGTTGAAACAGATCAACGTCGATCCCGACCAGGTGAAATACGTCGGCATCAGCCACTTCCATGCCGACCACACCGGTCAGCTCGCGCCGTTCAGGAACGCGACGCTGCTCATCGGCAAGCGCGATTGGGACGGCGTCAACGCCAACCCGCCTATGGCCGGCGCGAACGTGAAGGGTTTCAGCCAGTGGATTGCGGAGAAGCGCAAGGTCGAGCCGCTGAGCGCGGACAAGGACGTGTTCGGCGACGGCAGCGTTATGCTACTGCGCGCGCCGGGCCACACCCCGGGACATAGCATCTTGCTCGTGCGCCTGAAGGACAAGGGCGCCGTGCTCCTCCTAGGCGACGCCGTGCACTTCCAGGAGAATTACGACCACGACGGCGTGCCGGGCTTCAACTACGACCGCGCCCAGACCCTCGCCTCGATCCAGCGCGTCAAGCAGATCGAAAAGAACCTGAAGGCGACGGTGATCATCCAGCACGACCCGCGCGACATCGGTAAGCTACCGGCGTTTCCGGCCGCGGCGCACTAGCGGCGCATCGGCCAGTCTTGCTCCACGGTGAGCTCGTAGCTCTTCTCCAGCAGCTAAGTCCGAACGATGGATGTCAATATCTCGATGAAGCGGCGCGCAACCGGCGAGAGGTAGGCGCCCTTGCGGTAGATCACGCCGCAGCGGCGCGAATGCCGCAATTGGGGGACGTCAAGCTCGATCACGGGATAGCGCTTGGCTGCCAGGCGCAGTACGCGTCGTGAGCTCGTTCCAACGAGATCGCACGCGTCGACCAGATAATCGCGCAAAGTCAGAGATGTCGTCCGTACGTAGATGTGCGGTCTCGGCAAGCCATGCTCGTCGAATGCGCGCTCGACATTCGCAAAGCCGGGTCCGTGCCCCACGATGATCCAGCGTTGCCCAGACAGCGTAGCCAGGTCCACGTGCTTCGCTTTCGCGAGCGGATGCCGGTCAGAAACGAATGCGACGATATCCTCATCGAGCAAGTGCTCTTGCACGAGATCGGCGTGCGGATACGTCAACATCGTGCTGACATTGACATCCAGGCTGCCGTTGACGAGCGCCGGAATCAGCTCGTCGTTGGCGGCCACGTGCGTTCGAAGCGAAACACCCGGCGCTTCGTTGAGTAGGCTAGCGCAAGTCGGAGCGACGAGATCGTCGACCATTCCCGGGTGCACGCCGACACGCAGCGAGCCCAGGCGGCCGCGCCGCACGTCTGCGACTTCGCGCACGAGATCATCCAGGGACAATCGAAGCGGGCGCATGCGCGCGAGCACCGCGGTGCCTTCCTCGGTGAGCTCCACGCCTTTGGACGTACGCCGAGCGAGCTTTGCCCCAAGCGCGCGCTCCAGACGACGCAAGCTCTTGCTGAGCGCCGGGATGCTCAGGCGCAGCGCCTCGGCGGCACGGCCGAGCTGCCCGTGCTCGGCGACAACGGCGAAGTATTCGAAGTCCCGCAGCTCCATGAGTTAACCCGGATTCAACGACCAGGTAATGACGGATGATTGCGGCTACCCAGCCGGAATGTCAACCTGGCCGAGTCAGAGCGCACTGACGTGACGAACCAACGCAGGAGACCCAGCCGCACCGCTCGGGAATCACTCTCGTCTCGGTGCCCCGCGAAGTGCGAGGAGGAACCATGAGCATTCACCGATATTGCTTGTACACGATCGCGGCAGCAGCAGGCGTTACACCAATGGCCGCATCTTCGGCGCCCGCTGAGCAAGCCTATCCGGCCAAACCGGTGCGGCTGGTGGTGGCAGCCGTAGCGGGCGGCACGGTTGACATTGTCGCAAGGATGATCGCCAATGGAGTGCACGAAGACTTCAGGCGACATATCGTAGTCGAACCGCGGCCATCCCCCTTGGTCACGTTGCCGCTCGTGGCGAAATCCACGCCCGACGGGTACACGATCGTTGCGACACCGTCAGAGCCCTTCGTGATCGCCCCGCATCTCGTGGAGAAGCTTCCGTACGACCCGATCCGCGATTTCGCACCGGTTTCCCTCGCAGCGGCCGTGAGCTTCATGTTGGCCGTGCACCCGTCGGTCCCGGCCATGTCGCTGAGGGAGCTGATCGCAATTGTGAAGGAAAGACCCGATTCGATGCGATACGGGTCGAACGGGCAACGCAGCGTCAGCCATCTGACGACCGAGATGCTGCGGATGGTGACGGGAGCTGTATTGCTTCACGTTCCGTACAGAGGCGGCCCCGCCGCAGTCAGGGCGCTCGCCTCCGGCGAGGTCGCGTTCGTGATCACCGCAATTCCGAACCTGATGCCCTACGTCAGGGAAGGCCGGTTGCGCGCGCTCGCCGTGACTGCAGCAAAGCGCTCTTCGATCGTGCCCGATGTGCCGACGGTCGCCGAAACCGGATATCCGGGCTTCGATGCGGGTCAGTGGTATGGTTTCTTCGTTCCTCGACAGACTCCGGCCGAGCGGGTGAATAAGCTTGCCGCCGAGCTCGCTCGCGCCAGCCGGTCGGCCGGTGTCGCTCACTCGCTCGAACGCCAGGGCGTCGAGGCCATCGGTGCAGGCCCCGAGGAACTCGCCGCCCACCTGCGACGCAACGCTGCACAGTGGAAGAAGGTCATCGAGGACACGGGCGCAGGCCGGAGCTGACTGCACGTACCCGGGGTCTAACGCGATCCTCATCCAAGACGATGCGTACTTTCCCCAGTTCTGTCGCTCTGTCGATTTGCTCGACAAAGCGGACGGAAATGCGGCGATCGGGCGTGCTTATCGGTAGGTCGGAAACGTCCAAGCCGTGATTGCGCGCGCCACAGCTTATCTCGCTCTGGCATCGGTCGATTGCTTACACGGTCTCGTGCAACACCCAGGATCCCGATGGCGCCGTTGCATGCGCGCCGGGTGACGGATGTCCACCTCACCTGCCTATTGCCTCACAAGGCAAAGCGGCCTGAACGCTGACCAGCCCTGCAACATGAATGTCGTGCGAGGGGTACTAGCCGGGGTCGGCGCAACCGCCGTATCACTGGCTTCTCGGGAATAGGGGCGCGCGCTCGGTACTTTCCACTCCGAGGCAGAAAACGTTTGCCCATTTTCGGTCAAGTACCGCGTCCGGGTCATGACCAGGGGCATGCTAAAGTCCTGGCTTTTCGGGAGATCACATGAAACTCGCCATGGCAACCGCCTATATCGCAGCGGCCATGATAAGCACCGTCGCCGGTGCGCAGGACAAGGGCGCATCCGCGTACCCCACCAAGCCGATCCGGTTCATCGTGCCGTTCGCTCCCGGTGGTGGGCTCGATATCACCACGCGTCTCATCGGCCAGCGGCTCACCGAAAAGTGGGGCCAGAACATCGTGGTCGATACCCGCCCCGGTGCTGCGACCGTCGTCGGCACCGAGATCGCGTCGAAGGCCGTAGCCGACGGGTACACGATGCTCATGATCACCACCACGTTTGCGATCAACCCAAGCCTGCGTCCGAACCTGCCCTACGACACGATCAAGGACTTCATCCCGGTCACGCAGATCAATTCGCAACCGAATGTCCTCGTCGTCAACGCATCGGCGCCCGTATCGTCGGTGAAAGAGCTGATCGCGCTCGCCAAGGCCAAACCGGGTGAACTGACGTTCGCGACCCCGGGCGCGGGATCGGCCCCGCACCTGTCGGCCGAGCTTTTCAAGCGTATGGCCGGCATCGAGATGACCCATGTGCCGTACAAGGGTATCCCCCCCGCCATCACGGATGTCGTCGGTGGCCGCGTGACGATGCTGTTCACGACCACCATCTCGGCAGCGCCGCACATCAAGAGCGGTAAAGTGAAGCCGCTCGCGATCACCGCCCGCAAGCGGCTCGACACGATGCCCGATGTACCGACCATAGGCGAGACGCTCAAAGGCTACGAGGCCGAGGCGTTTCAGGCGATGGTGGCGCCAGCCGGGGTGCCGCGCGCCATTGTCGACAAGCTCGCACGCGAAGTTGCCGCCATCGTGCACCAGCCGGCGATCGTCAAGACGTTCGCGGCATCCGGCGCTGTTGCCGTCGGCAGTACGCCGGCCGAGTTCGCTATCTTCCTGAAGGCCCAAATGGCCAAGTGGGGCAAGGTCATCAAGGATGCCGGCATCCGGCTCGACCGTTGATCGGTGACGATTCAGGCATAGGAGCAAAAATATGGGTGCGCCCTGTTCTTCGCTGTACCGCTTGTCGGGCATCGTCGTAACACTGGGGCTTTCGCTAGGCGCGGGACACGCCGTGGGACAGGAGCGCTATCCCACGAAAGCGGTGCGTCTGGTCGTGCCGTTCGCGCCCGGCGGGGGCGCGGATATTTCGGCGCGCACGATCGCGCAGAAGCTGACCGAGCGCCTTGGCCAGCAGTTCATTGTCGAAAACCGAGCGGGCGGCGGCGGCAACGTCGGCACCGAATACATTGCACGAGCGGCCCCGGACGGCTATACGCTGCTGCTGGTGTCGAGCAGCTATGGGGCGAACCCGAGCCTGTACAAGCTATCCTACGACCCGGTCTCGGGTTTCGAGCCGATCACGCTGGTGAGCCAGCAGCCGTTCATCGCGGTCGTGCATCCGTCGCTGCCGGTGAAATCGATCGAGGCGCTGGTCGCCCTGGCGAAAGCCCGTCCGGGTGAGATCGCGTTCGCCTCCTCGGGCGCCGGCGGCATCCAGCACCTCGCGCTCGAATACTTCAAGAGCGCCACGGGCGTCGACATCCTGCACGTTCCCTACAGGGGTGGCGCAAGCGCGCACACCGATCTGATCGCCGGTAATGTGCAGATGACGTTCGGCACCATACTCTCGACCTTGAATATGGTGCAGACGCACAAGGTGCGCGCGCTGGCGGTGACGACTGCTCAGCGCAGTTCCGCTCTGCCTGACACGCCGACGATGATCGAGTCCGGCGTTGCGGGATTCGTCGTCACCGGCTGGTACGCCGTGCTCGCCCCGGCGAATACGCCGGCGGCGATCACCACGCTGCTCAACCGCGAAATCGTCGCACTGCTGCAAGCGCCCGAGGTCAAGCAGCGGCTGGCGAAAGAGGGCAGTACCGTCGCCGCCACGACACCCGAGGAGCTGATCCGGCACCTGCGCAGCGAAATCGCGAAATGGGCGAAGGTGACGCGCGCCGCCGGTATCAGACTCGACGCCACGCGCTAGCTCGAAAATCGCCCCGTCTCGTAACCCGTGCAACGGGGCCGGTCCTACTCCGATGTCATGGCCGGGCCGGCGGATGCCTGTCGCACCGCCTACTCCGGCGCCTTACGGTTTGCGTCGACCAACTGCATGCGCCAGCCATCGGGATCGCGCAGATTCACGGTCGTGCGCCCAGTCGAAGGAACGTAGTTCGGCTCGCGCATCGTCGTCACGCCCTTGGCCAGCAGATCGTTGTAGGTCCGCTGGGCGTTGTCGCACTTGAACGCGATATGGTTCACGCCGACATTCTCCTCGCCCGTGACCTGATGAATTTCGAATATGGGCTGATTCTCTCCGGGCAGTTGCAGCTCCGCCGATGAGCCGTGGTGCTTGGTGCGCGTGAGCACCTTGAATCCCATCTTCTCGAAAAAGGCGATGAACTCCTCGACATCGCGGACGATCAGCTCGATGTGGTCGATGCCACGAATCATGTGACTGGCCTCCAACGCAAAGTGTTACACCGTGACAGGCCTGCTGCGCACGCAATCCGCAGCGCTCGACGCCGGCCCTCCCACACGCCTGGCCGTCGCGCTCATCGAGCCCCGCGTGCGACACGTACGATAACATGCGGGCGATGTCGATCCTCTACGTTCTCACGCTGACCGCCTTGAGCGGCACGGCGGTGCGCGCCGGCAACATGGTGCTGGTGCTGTATGCGCTCAAGCTCGGCTCGTCCGCCTTCGTCATCGGCCTGCTCGGGGCCATGTTCGCCGTGTTGCCGATGCTCTTCTCGATGCCGGCGGGCAAGCTTTCGGATCGCTACGGCTCGCGCGCCCCGCTGCTGGTCTGTGTCGCGGGCAGCGGCCTGGGGCTGCTCGTGCCCTGGGCGTTTCCCGGCATCGGTGCGATGTTCATCGCCGCGATCCTGATCGGCCTCTCACTTGCCATGGTGGTGCCGCTGCAGAACCTGATCGGACTCATCAGCACGCCGGACACCCGCGCCCGCAACTTCGCCAATTTCAGCCTCGGCATGGGCTCGGCGAACCTGATCGGCCCGTTGATCGGCGGCTTCTTCGTCGATCTGGCGGGACCGGCGACCACCTGCCTGTACCTCTCTTTGCTCAATGTCGTGGCGATCGTGATGCTGCTCGGTTGGGGGCGCCGGCTGCCTCACACCCGGGCCGAGGCAAAGGCGAGGGGCAGCGTCTACGCGATCCTGAAAATCGGCGACGTGCGCCGGGCAATCGCCACCAGCAGCCTGATCAACGTCGGCCGCGACCTCTACCAGTTCTATTTTCCCGTGTACGCCCACAGCATCGGATTGTCCGCGTCGCTGATCGGCATCGTGCAGGCGGCCAATTTCGGCGCCGAACTGACGGTGCGCTTCTTCATTCCGGGTCTGCTGAAGAAGTTCAAGGAGGAAGCGCTCCTCGCCTATTCGTTCTTCATCGGCGCCGCGAGCCTGGTGCTGATGCCCTTCTTTCAGAGCGTGTATGTCCTCATCGTGCTCTCGTTCGCGCTCGGACTGGGCATGGGCTGCGGCCAGCCGATCATCACCATGCTGATGTACAGCTACTCGCCCGCAGGCCGCACGGGCGAGGCGCTGGGGCTGCGCATGAGCTTCATCCACCTCACCAAGCTGGTCGGGCCGGTGGTATTCGGCGCGATCGGCAGCGCCCTGGGTCTCGCGGTGATGTTCGGCGTCAACGCCGCCGTGATGGCGGGCGGCGGCATTCTGAGCCGCCCCAGGGCGCGCCGGCGGTCGTCCGAAACGACGCCCTGAGCGCGCCAAGGATGACCCGCCCGTACTCATCCCGGCGCATGCGACGCGCGCTCGATGCTGGCGAAGCGAATCTGCTCCGGTAGCTGCACCGATCGAAATCGGCGATGCTGCTCGCGCGATCGAAGCCGCTGCCGTTGTGCGGATTTGCACTAGTCGAACATCGACACAAGACAGCTTCC
>WYBJ01000153.1 GCA_011525945.1 Burkholderiaceae bacterium
CCAGACGAGTTGATCGTCCCGCTGCGCCGCCACCTTGTTAATCGCCGCACATGGTATGAGCGCGACCGCGCGCGCGGCCTCGCCAATGTCCATCTGCCGTACGCGCTCGCTCGCAAGTACCCACAAGCCGCATCCGAATGGGCTTGGCAATACGTGTTCGCTGCGGATCGGCTGAGTGTCGATCCGCGCTCAGGCGTACGCCGGCGCCATCACGTCGACGAAAGCAGCGTGCAGAAGGCCGTCCGCGCCGCGATTCGATTGGCCGGAATCGACAAGCCGGCAAGCTGCCACACGCTGCGCCACTCGTTCGCGACGCATCTGCTCGAGCGGGGCGCGGACATCCGCACCGTCCAGGAGCAGCTCGGCCACGCCGATGTGCGCACGACCCAGATCTATACCCATGTGCTCAAACGTGGCGGAATGGCCGTGCGCAGCCCTCTGTCGGCCGCGCTCGCGTAGCAGGCACCAGCGCTCCCAGCACCGCCACCGCAGCGGGCGTCCGCCCGCTTGATGACTTACCCCCGGCGGCTGGCCGACCGAGTGACTGCTACTTCCCCGGCACCCAGATGCGGCTGCCCGCGCCGGCCAGATCGAGCATGAGCTGATTGAGTCGCTTCACGAACGAACCGGGATCCTCCAGACTCCCGCCCTCGGCGAGTAGCGCCTGTTCGAACAGAATGCTGCTCCAGTCGGCAAAACGTTCCTTGCCGATCTCCTCCTTGAGCCGCTGCACCAGCGGATGGCTCGGATTGATCTCAAGGATGGGCTTCGATCCAGGCACGCGCTGTCCGGCCGCCTTCAGCAGGCGTTCGAGGTTGGCGCTCATGTCGTGCTGATCGGCTACCAGGCATGCGGGCGATTCGGTCAGGCGATTGGTGACGCGCGCTTCCTTGATGCGCTCGCCCAACGATTGCTTGATCGCATCGAGCAGATCCTTCAACTCCCCGGCATCCTGCTTCGCCTTGCGATCCTCCTCATCGGCGAGTACGCCGAGGTCGAGGTCGCCGCGTGCGACCGATACGAGCTTCTTGCCCTCGTACTCGGTCAGGCTCGCTACCAGCCACTCGTCGACACGGTCGTGCATGAGCAGCACCTCGATGCCCTTCTTGCGGAAAACCTCCAGGTGCGGGCTGTTGCGCGCCGCGTTGAAGCCATCGGCGGTGACGTAATAAATCGCCGCCTGACCGTGCTTCATGCGGGCGATATAGTCGTCGAGTGAAACGTCCTGCGTCTCCTCGCCGCTATGTGTGGAGGCAAAGCGCAGCAGCTTGGCGATCCGCTCGCGGTTGGGCAAGTCCTCACCGATGCCTTCCTTGAGCACGCGACCGAACTCCTGCCAGAACTTCCGGTATTTTTCCTTGTCGCCTTGCGCCAGTTCCTCGAGCATTCCGAGCACGCGTTTCACGACCCCGGCCCGAATCGCCTCGACATCGTTCGATTCCTGCAAGATCTCGCGCGAAACGTTGAGCGGCAGATCGTTCGAGTCGATCACGCCGCGCACGAAGCGCAGGTACGGCGGCGTCAGGTGCTCGGCATCGTCCATGATGAACACACGCCGCACGTAGAGCTTGAGTCCCTTGCGGTGCTCGCGATCCCAGAGATCGAACGGAGCACGCGCGGGCAGGTAAAGCAGCGCCGTGTATTCGTGCCGGCCCTCGACTCGCGCGTGGCTATGCGCGAGCGGCGCCTCGAAATCGTGCGCGATGTGCTTGTAGAACTCGATGTATTGCTCGGGCGTGATCTCGGACTTGCTACGCGCCCACAAGGCGGAGGCCTGGTTCACGGTCTCCTCGCCCGCCTCGGAGCTCACCGCCCCCTTCTCGTTGTCCCACGCTTCCTTCTGCATCCGGATCGGGATCATGATGTGGTCGGAATAGCGGCGGATGATCTCGCGCAGCCTCCACCCGGAGAGAAAATCACTCTCTTCGGAGCGTAGGTGCAACGTCACTTCGGTGCCTCTCCCGGGCCTTTCCACGGCCTCGAGGGTGTACTCGCCTTCGCCGCCGGACTCCCAGCGCACGCCTTCGGATGCCGGCAGCCCGGCGCGGCGGGTCAGCAACGTGACCCGATCCGCAACCACGAATGCGGAATAGAAGCCAACCCCGAATTGTCCGATAAGGTTGGCATCCTTGGCCTGGTCGCCGGTGAGTCGGTCGAAGAATTCGCGCGTGCCGGACTTCGCAATGGTGCCGATGTGCTCGATTACCTCGCCGCGCGCCATGCCGATGCCATTGTCCGAGACCGTGATCGTGCCGGCTTCCTTGTCGAAGCTCACGCGGATATTGAGCTCCGGATCCGATTCGTACAGCTCCTTGTTCGAAAGGGCCTCGAAGCGCAGCTTGTCGCAGGCATCCGAGGCATTGGAGATCAGCTCGCGCAGAAAGATCTCCTTGTTGCTGTAAAGCGAATGCGTCACCAGACGCAGCAGTTGCTTGACCTCGGCCTGAAAACCCAACGTCTCCTTGGTATCCGTGCTCATCGAATCTCTCGCTTACAAGGACGAACCCAGCTCGAGCTTGCCGGGCGCAATGCGTCTGGCCGTGAAGGCCGCCTGATCGACTTTCTTGCCCGCATGCACGCGCAGCGTGCCGTCGATCGTGTCGCCCTGCAGACGACCGTTGAACTCGTGCCGCACGGCGTTCGCCCCGCTGCCGACGGTGAGCCAGAACGTGACGTCTTCGCCCCGTACTCGCGCCCCCTGGACCTGGGCAGCGCGATCGTTGATGCGTGCGTTACCGATGAGCATCTGGAAGTGCTGACTCAAATCGAGATCGATTGCCAGCGTCTGGCCGCCGATCGGCGCGCGGATCTGCCATTGGCCGGCTGCGTTGGCCGGTACGTACCAGAGATAGATGTAGCTCTTGCCCGGATTGCCGACCGTCTTCTCGGGCACCGACAGCGTTTCGTTATCGTCGGGTTGCCATTCTCCCATGTGGTAGTCGTGCGCGACCACACGCGTGCCCGCCTTCAACTGCAATATCTTCGGCCGCAGCTTCTCGTTCATCTCCGGCAGTAGATAGGTCGTGATGACAGTTGCCTTGGAAAGGTCTGTTTCGAACAGATTCTCCTCGACGAATCTCGCGCGCTCGGCGACTCCTTCGCGCTTGGCGGTCTCGTTCGCGCGCTTCAGTAGCACCTGGTCGAGGTCGACGCCGAAACCGCGCGCGCCGTATTTCTTCGCCGCGGTGATCACGATACGTCCATCACCCGAACCGAGGTCGATGATGTAATCCTTGGCGTTCACCTTCGCCATGTCCAACATCGCATCGACCACGACTTGCGGCGTCGGCACATAGACGACGTCGCCCGCCCCTTCCTGCGCACGCGCCACGCCGCACGCGCCGATCGCGATCAGTCCTGCGATCCATACCCATCTGGTTCCGTTCATCGCTGCCTCCGTACCCTGGTCCACCCGCCATTCGCCGCGGCCTGCGGCGCTTCGTTTGTTTCGCTCCGTCTCGCCCTTCGTCCTCGGCGAGCGCGAAGCCGATCACTGCACGCCGTTGCCCGCCTTGAGCTCGGCGAGCTTCGGATCGATCTCGGGTCCGATCGCCACCTTGCCGCCAACACGACGTGCCCGCCATGCGGTGCTGCGCTCATTGGCCGCAGACTTGAACGTACCTTCGATAGAGTCACCCACCACGCGACCGGAAAACTCCTGCAAGGTGGCGCCTCCCGCAGCGTTCGGCAGGCGCGCCTTGAAGGTAAGCTGCGGACCAAGCAACATCACGTCTTCGAGCGCCGCGCGCGTGTCGCCGACTTCCACGCTGCCCGCGGCGGACTGAAATTTCTGCGTAAGCTTGAGCGTGACCTCGTGTGGCTTGGGTGAGGAGCGCAGCGTCGCGCGCCATTCGCCGGTAACGTTGGCCGGCACCACCCAGTAAAACACCTGGCTCACCGGGTCGCGACCGACGGTCTTGCCGGGTGCTTCCAGCGTGAAATGCGCATCGGGCTTCCATTCGCCCATGTCGTAATCGTGCGACACGATACGTGTCCCGGGTTTGAGCTCGCGCAACAGTTTCGGGCGCACCATGAGGTTCACCTCGGGGAGCAGGTAGATGCTCATCACCGTTGCACGGTGGATATCCGTCTTGTACAAGTCGCGCGCATAGAACATGGCCCGGTCGGCCACGCCTTCCTTGGCCGCGTTGGCGTTGGCGAGCCGCACCAGCCGCGCATCGTGATCGACGCCGAAGCCGCGTGCGCCGTACTCCTTGGCCGCAGTGATCACCATGCGCCCGTCACCCGAGCCCAGGTCGATGACGTAGTCCTTGGGGCCCACCTTGGCCGTATCGAGCATGGCCTTCACCACATTGGCCGGTGTCTGCACATACGGCGTGTCGCCGAAGTCCTGTGCGTTCGCGGACCATGCAAGCACGCATGAGACGGCCAGAAGCACGCCTCGGATACACGTGCCAGGCTGGGAGGGTATATGTGGGTTCACGTCGTCGACCTCATCGGGTGCCGGCGGGGTGGGCAAAGCTCGCAGCCGCGGCGAGTCATCGCACGCGGCTCGATGCAGGTGCTAACGCACGACCGCCCTCGTGCGCTGACACCTCGTGTGCAGCCATCGGCAGGATAACGCCGCTCGCGCGAGGAGTGCGCTCGCTACGCTGCGCGATCCAGTCGGCGGCACCCTGCATGCGCGGCCCGCTCAGGATGACGCTCCCCTGAATGCCCTCGCCGCTGGCGCGGCCGCTGAATTGCTGGCGCACCGAGCTACCCCTGATCTCACCCAGCACCGTGAAGGTGATCTCGTCGCCCCGCACGCGAACGTCGTGTAGCGGACGCGCCTGACCGCCGATGCGCACGGTGGCATCGACCTTCTGGAAGCGCTGAGTTGCAACGAGCTCGTAGTCGAGCGGCTGACCGCCGACTTCCAGGCGCCAAGTCCAGCGTCCGGCAATATCGGCCGGCACTACCCAAAGATAGATCGTGCTGTCACCGCCGGTCGCCCCGTACTTGTCTTTGGAGTAGAACTTGTCGGTCGCGTCCGGAGTCCAGTCACCCATGTCGAAGTCGTGCGAGACGATGCGCGCGCCCGGTCTGAGTTGCGCCAGCAGTCTCGGGCGCAGCTTCAGATTGATCTCGGGGAGCAGGTACATCGTTACCACGGTCGCATCCGAAAGATCGGTCTGGAACAGATCCTGCATCATGAACGTAACCTTGTCCGCGATGCCTTGTCGCCGCGCGAGTTCGCGACTGCGGGCAACGAGTTCCGGGTCGTGTTCCACGCCGAATCCGCGCGCGCCGAAGGCTTCGGCCGCTTCGCGCACGATGCGCCCGTCGCCCGACCCGAGATCGACGACGTAATCGTTGGGCCCGACCTTCGCCAGCGTGAGCATGCGACGGACCACATCGAGAGGTGTCGGGACAAAAGGCACCTGCGCATACGCGGGTGGCGGCCCGAGCGTAACCAGTGCGAACGAGCACACTATGAGCAGCAACAGCCGCCACCTCATGCGGCGCCCTGGCACGCTCCCGCGCGGCGACTCGCGCCTGCGCCTGCTCGCCTGCGGGGTGCAACTCTGGTAGATTCCCACGCCGATTCGATCTCGCTGCACGCGAGCCCGTCATGAAGGCCGAAAGATGTCGGCGCCGGTCGAGTCGCGACGGAACAATTTGCGGCGCCTTGGCGCCCGGCTCCATCCACTCGGCCCCGTGCCGGAGAAGCGCGACGATTATACATCCCGCCCCATGGCTGCGCTCTACGCGATCATCTTCGTGACCGGCGGCGCGACGCTCGCGCTGGAACTGCTCGCCTCCCGGGTCATGACCCCCTATTTCGGGGTGAGCCTGTATATCTGGACCGGCATTCTCTCGATCACGCTCGTTGCACTCGCCATCGGCTATTGGGTCGGAGGCCGCGCAGCCGCGATCCTGATGACGGGCAGCCGCTCCGAGCGGCTGTACAGCGTCTTCCTGCTCATGCCTGCGCTGAGCGCCCTGTCGCTGGTCGGCGCGTGCCTCGTGTACCCGCACATTTTTCCGGCGCTCGCCGGCGTCGACCTGGTCTCGGGCGCCTTCATCGCCTGCCTCATCCTGCTCGGTATACCACTGGTCACGACCTCGGCAATGAATCCGCTGCTGATCGCCCTGCGCATGCGTGAGGCAAGCGCGCGGCGATCTGCCGATGCCGGTGCAGGTCGCGTCTTCTTCGTCAGCACGATCGGTTCGGTTGCGGGGGTCGCGACGACTGCGTTCGCCCTGATTCCGCGCTACTCGAACTTCGTCTCCTTGCTGATCGTGGCGCTGTGTCTGTCGCTGCTTCCGGTCATGGCGTTGCTGGCCACCTCGCAGCGTCCTGCCGGCCGGCGTGGTCTGCTGATTACGACTGCGCTGGCGATCGTCGCCGCAGCGACGCTACTGTGGCAAGCCGATGCCTACCTCGGGCGGCAGTGGCCGGTGACGTACTCGGGGCTCGACTGGACCCTGGAGGCGCGCGAGAGCTCGCTGTTCGGCACCGTGAAGGTGCTCAAGAGCACCCCGATCGACTCGCGCGGGCGCTTCGTGCGAGTCTACTTTCAGGACGGACTCATCCAGAACCGGATGCTCTCCGATGGCGAATCTATTTCCTTTTACACCTACGCACTGGAAGCGCTCGCACTGTCGCACCGGCCCGATATGCGCAGCGCACTCGCGCTCGGTCTCGGCGCCGGAGTCGTTCCCTCGCGCTTGTCCAAACGCGGCGTGGCGGTGACGGCGGTCGAAATCGACCCGGCGTCGTTCGAGATCGCGCGGCGCTTCTTCGGTCTGGATCGAACGCGGATCAACGCCATCCAGGCTGACGCGCGGACTTATCTTCGCACTTGCAACGGCGGCTACGATGCAATCGTGGTCGATCTGTTCCAAGGCGACGGCACGCCCGACTATCTCATCACGCGCAACTTCTTCGCCGACTTGCGCGCCTGCCTCGCACCCCGCGGCGTCGTGGTCTTCAACACCTTCGCCGATCTCGATCTACCGGTGAGCTACGCGCATTTCCTCACTACGCTGCGCGCCGAGTTCCCGTATGTGACTCTGTACCGGGAGGACGAGGCAGGCGCGCGCCACGTCAACAGCTACGTGGTCGCGTCGATGACGCCATCGGACCCGATGCCGACGGGGCTGCCCGACATTCCAGCCCAATACGCGGAGCGACTCGCCGCCCTGCTGCGATCACCCCGGCAACTCGACCCGGAGCTGCTTGCCGGTGGCCTGGTGATCACCGATGCGCGCAGCGGCGGCGCGGCCGATCTGGCGCGCGCACAAATGGGCTATCGGCGTCAAGTCGCGCGCGAATTGCCGCCGCCGTTCTTGGTGAACTGAGCAGAAAGCGCCACGCGCGCATCACTTGTCACCGCGAGCCTGGCGGCACGCCAGGGTGACTTCATCGATCGATGCATTGCTGAGGTAAACGGCGGTCATCGTTTTGCGCAAGACCCGGATCTCGTCGTCGCTGAGCTTCGCTTCGAGGTCGCCACCCTTCAGTCCGTCCAGAATCTGCTGGAGCGAATAGCCCTGGTCGCGGAACTGCACCACGCTTTCGGCCGCCGCGAACAGCTGCTCGCAGCTCAACCCTGCCGTAGCCGCCAGGGTCGGGCACGCGAGCGCCCATACCGCACAGCCGGCCAGCACGTACCGATAACGAATGCGAGGCATGCTCATCCTCCAGGCGCAGCTTCACGGCCGATCGCGTCGCAGTTCCCGCTCTCTGTCCGGACCCGGGCCGATGTGCTTCGCCCGAACCCGGCCGGATTGTCGGCGAATGATCGGGAAAGGGGAAGGGCGGATGGAACACGCGCAACCCGAACCGCGAAGGCAAGTAGAATTCGCCATCCAACTCCCGGCACGAAGATTCATTCGCAGGAGTCCGACCATGACATCACGACGAAGATTCCTGCTCACGACGCTTACCTTCGCGCTGGTGACGCCGTGGCGCACGGGCCGCGGCGCGCAAGCGAGCAAGCACATGCGCATCGGCGTGATCGGCTCCGGGCGCATCGGCGGCACGCTCGGCGGCCTGTGGGCGAAAGCGGGGCATGAAGTGATGTTCTCGGATCGCGATATCGAGCGGGCGAAGCGCGCCGCGCAGGCGGCCGGATCGAATGCACGCGTCGGCACGTCGAGCGATACGGTAGCGTTCGCCGACGTCGTGCTGATCGCCGTGCCTTATTCCGCGCTGCCCACCCTGGCCAAGGAACTGGCTCCGGGACTCAAGGGCAAGGTGATGATCGATCCGAACAACCCGATTCCGCAACGCGACGGCGACATGGCGCTCGGTCCGCGCGAAAAAGGTGCTGCCGTTTCGACCGCGGCGATGTTTCCAGGCGTAGCAAGCCTGCGCGCATTCAATGCGATCGGTTATGCCACCTTGCAAAGCGAAGCGCACCGCGCGCCGCCGAAACTGGCGGTGCCGGTCGCGGCGGACGACCCCGGTGCGCTCAAGCTCGGAATGCAATTGGTCGCAGACGCGGGTTTCGAGCCGGTGCACGTCGGCACACTCGCGCAGTCGCGCATCTTCGACCTGGGTGCGCCAGGCGCCGGCGCGCACAGCGCATCGGAACTGCGCAAGATCCTCGGACGGTAATCGGCGTGCTGATCGAGCGCGTAGTGGCGGTGCGTAGCGGCGAAGCACGCGCGGCACTGTGGTCATTCGGCTATTTCTTCTGTCTGCTCGCCGCGTACTACGTCTTGCGGCCGTTGCGCGACGAGATGGGCGTGGCCGGTGGCGTGCGCAATCTGCATTGGCTGTTCACGGCCACGTTCGTCGCGATGCTCGCCGCCGTGCCTGTCTTCGGCGCGGTAGTCGCGCGTCTGCCACGGCGGCGCTTCATTCCTCTCGTCTACCATTTCTTCGTTGTAAACATCGCGCTGTTCTGGGCGCTGCTCGCGTTCGACATCGCCAAAGTCGAAGTGGCGCGGGTGTTCTTCGTCTGGATCAGCGTGTTCAATTTGTTCGCAGTCTCGGTGTTCTGGTCGTTCATGGCCGATGCGTTCACGCCCGAACAGGGTAAACGTCTGTTCGGATTCATCGCCGCGGGCGGCTCGGCAGGAGCCTTGCTCGGCCCGATCCTGACGGTATGGCTCGCCAAGCCGCTCGGGCCGGCTAACTTGCTGCTGGTCGCTGCAATCCTGCTCGAGGCTGCGGTATTGTGCGCGCGCCGCCTCGAAGCCGCAGTGCCGCAGCGAGCGAACGGCGCGGCAGCCGCGCAAGCCCCGATCGGCGGAAATCCGTTCGCCGGCTTCGTGCTGCTGCTGCGCTCGCCCTACCTCGCCGGCATTGCGCTCTGGGTGTTACTGCTCTCGCTGTGCGGCACGTTCGTCTATTTCCAACAGGCGAACCTGGTCGCTGCTGCATCCGACGATCCGGCGGTGCGCACCCGCATCTTCGCCTCGATCGATCTTGCCGCAGGACTTCTCACACTCGCCATTCAGACGCTTGCCACCGGGCGACTGATGAGCCGATTCGGCGTCGGACCCGCGGCTGCGCTCCTACCGCTGGTATTCGCGCTCGGCTTCGCCGCGCTCGCAGCCTCGCCCGTGCTGCTTCTCGTGATCGCGTTCCAGGCGGTGCAGCGCACCGCGAACTTCGCCGTGTCGAATCCGGCGCGTGAGGTGCTCTTCACCGTGGTCGGGCGCGAAGAGAAATACAAGGCGAAGTACCTGATCGACGGCGCCGTATTCCGCGGCGGCGACGCACTCTTCGGCTGGCTCTTCAACCTGTTGCGAAGCGCGGGCCTGGAGCTGGCCACGATCTCGGCCGCAACGATCCCACTTGCACTCGGGTGGCTCGCGCTTGCGCTCGCGCTGGGCAACTCGCAGCAGCAACGGGCGGTCGTCGCGTCAGGCTCGGAGCGCTGAATTCCTGCGCTGTCAGCCATCGCGTTGCAGCACCGCCTCGATCGCACCCGCCGCGACCTGAATGGCGACACCGGCCCGTTCCTCCTGCAGCAGCATCGGAATGCGCGAGTCGCGTTCGGCCCAGCCGCGATTGAGCGCCTCGTGCATTTCGCCCAGGGTGAGGTTGGCGATTCGCATCGTCACGCCGAGCTCGGTGGCGAGCGTGCACGAGCAATTCGAATCCGCCCTTGGTGCGTGCGTTGAGCGCCATTGGTCCGTCCATCGTTCCCAATCCGACCAATCCGACTTTCTTTGCGCATTCTCCTGGTGAGCGGCGGGAAGTGATGCGATCATGATTGCGACCGATGGTACGAACCCATGCTGTCCCCGACTGCCCTCGAGCTCACCGGCCTGATCGCGCTGGCGGCGCTGATCTGGCTCGTCTGGGACAGTTTGCGGGCGCGCGAAGCCGCGATCACCGCCAG
>WYBJ01000154.1 GCA_011525945.1 Burkholderiaceae bacterium
AGGCGCGCTAACCGCCGATCCTGAGCGCCTTGAGCTCGACCTCTCGAATACCCGGCCCGGACGGCGAGTTAGCGGTGCGGACCAGCTTCTGTCTTACGAATAATCCATTGTCCGGGCAGAACCACCAGGTGTTGTCATCGCCTTGGTCGTTGGTCATGCGCACCCGGTACGCCTTAAAAGTGCCAGCAGGGACCGTGACGTCCTCAAACGCCTCGACGACGTAGTTGGCTTCGATAGCGACCACGCGGTTCCTGGCGTGGTTGATGACCTTGAACCTACTTTTCCACGCCTTTCCGATGTACATGGGCCACTCGAACGAGGTGGGCGGATCCCAACTGGTCACTGGCTTCCCGTTGGCCCCCAGCAGCGTGACCCACGCCCCGTCCGAGCGAGCGACCAGCGTCGTCGACCCGTTGTGAAATGCGATGTGCGGCTTCCCGTCGAAGGTCACCTGCCCCATGCGGGAGTCGACTTCCGCCGGGCCTGTATAGCTGCCCGACAGGCGGAACTGGTTCGTCCATGTCGTGCCGATGGGAGGCGCCACGTACTGCTCCCACCGGGGCGATGTCGCACAACCGGAAGTGAGAGCAAGCAGCCACGCCGCGGCGAAACGGACGAAGATCGTCGCTCTCATGTCGCCCCTCCCCCTTGTGTCGTGGGTGAGCACCAGACTACTCGGCAGTCGTGCAAACTTCAAGGGCGAGATGTGTACCGCCTGTGCATACTACACGCGACATGCGCTCCAGCCGGCAAGATTCTGCGCCAGTCAAGAGGAGTTGCGAACCCGCGCTTCTTAGTTCACCTTGGCGCCGGTGGCCTTGATGATCCTCGAGTACTTGTCGGCGTCCGCGCGGATGATCGCGGCGAATTGCTGCGGTGTGCTGCTCGTCGCCTCCAGGCCGAACGATGCGTAGCGCTCTCTTACGTCGGGCAGAGCGTGTACGCGCACGATCTCCGCATTGAGCTTGTCCAGAATACCCGCTGCCACGCCCTTGCGCGCGAACACACCCCATGAATTCTCGACCGCATACGACGGCAGGCCAGCCTCGGCGACGGTCGGCATGTCGGGAACGAGTGGCGTGCGCTTCGCGCTCGTTACCGCCAGTGCCCGCAGCTTGCCTGTCCTCGCGTGGGGCAGTGCGATCGGCATATCGGAGAAGACCACCTGCAGGCGGCCGCCGAGCAGATCTGTCAGGGCCAGGATCGTTCCCTTGTACGGCACATGCACCATGCTCACGCGAGCGAGCGAATTGAACAGCTCACCCGCCGGGTAAGCCAGCGTTCCGGCGCCGCCCGAGCCGAAGTTGATCTCGCCCGGCTTCGCCTTCGCGAGCTGAATGAGACCCCGAACCGATTTCGCCGCCACGCCCGGATGCACCACCAGCAACTGCGGCGCGCTCGCCACCACGCTCACCGGATCGAAATCTCGCAGTGTGTCGTAGCTCGTCTTGTACAGGCTCGGGTTGGTCGCCCACTGGCTCATATTGGCGTGCAGCAGCGTGTAGCCGTCGCTCGGTGCACGCATCGCGATCTCGGTGCCGATGATGCCGCTCGCTCCCGCGCGCGTGTCGATCACGACCTGCTGGCCCCACGTCTCGGTCATCTTCTGCCCGAGGATGCGGGCGATGGTGTCGGATGTGCCGCCAGGATTCCACGGCACGATCATGCGAACCGGTTTACTCGGGTATGAATCTGAAACGGCTGCCTGCAAAGTCCCGCAGGCGAGCATCGAAGCCGCAACCGCTGGCCATACGAGCCTCATCAAAACCTCCCTTCGTTCAATTCTGCGCACCCGGTCATTGCAGCCGGATCCCTGCCTTGCGCACCACGTCGCGCCATTTGTCGATCTCGCTGCGGATGAAGCGTGCGTACTGCTCGGGCGTATCGCCGATGAACGGCTCCGAGCCGTCGCGTGCGAGCCGCTGCTCGATCTCGGGCGACTCGAGCGTGCGCGAGATCGCCTGGTGCAAAGCCGACTGCGCCGCCCGCGGCGTCGCAGCCGAAACGACAATACCGCTCCAGATCATGTTCTCGAATCCCGGCACGCCCGCTTCGGCGATCGTCGGCACGTCCGGAAGCAGGCGCGAGCGCTTCGCCAGCGTGACGGCAAGCAATCGCAATCGGCCGCTGCGCACGTGCGGCAGCGTTGCGATCGCGTTGGAGAACCCAAGCGAGGTCTCCCCGGAAAGAAGTGCGTTGGTCGCCAGGGCGCTACCTTTGTAGGGAACGTGGACCATGTCGACACCGGTAAGCACCTTGAACATCTCCCCCGACAGATGCGAGTTGGATGCGACACCAGCGGAGCCGAATGTCAGCTCTCCAGGCTTTCTCTTGCCGAGCGCGATGAGGTCCTTGACGCTGTGCACAGGAAGCGACGCGTGCACGACCAGTGTGCCGGCGGAACTCGACACGCGCATGATCGGCGCGAAATCCTTCAGCGTGTCGTAGGGCAGCGACTTCTGCAGGCTCGGGCTCACGACGAAGCTCGTGCTCGCGATGTACATCGTGTGGCCGTCGGGCGGCGCCTTCAGCGTCAGCTCGGCGGCAATGACGCCCGCCCCGCCCGGTCGGTTGTCGACGATCACCTGTTGGCCCGCGAGCTCGCTCATCTTCGATCCGAGCAACCGCGCCGTCGTGTCCTGTCCGCCTCCGGGGGCGAACGGCACGAGGATGCGAAGCGGGTGTTGGAAATGGCCTTTCAGCGACTCGGCCGCCTGCGCCGCGGCCGCGGCGAGCAGCAAGGCTGCACAGAACATGACCACGCGATACCGAATCATCGCTGCGTGTCCTCTCTACTGCACAACAAGCCGATAGACGCGTGCAGCGGTGTCACGATAGAGCGCTGCCTTCTGCGCCGCCGAGCAATGCTGCGTGATCCGCTTCAAGGCGTTCCACAAGACGCCATAGCCGCACGACTGCTTGTCCACCGGGAAATTGCTTTCCATCATGCAGCGCTCCGGGCCGAATAGCTCGATGCACGTTTCGACATAGGGGCGCCAGGCCGCGGCCAGCTCCTCCGACCCTGGCGGCATATCGCGCAGGTGGAAATCCCAGCCGCAATAGAGCATGCCGAGACCGCCGATCTTGACCGTCAGATTCGGGAACTGCGTGAGGTTGCGCATGTGCGCGCGCCAGATGGCGAAGACTTCGTCGCGGTCGCCGTCATGCGGCGCAATACCGAGCAAGCCGCCGGCGTGGTTGAGGATCACATTGGTTTGCGGGAAAGCACGCAGCAAGTCGACCAGATCGGGCAACTGCGGATGAAACTGCCACGATTCGAATGAGAGCCCGAGCGGCTGCAGGCAAGCGAAACCTTCGCGGAAGGTCGGGTCGAGCACTTGATGCGGCGGCACTTCACGTCGGCCGAATCGGGCAGCATTGCCGCTATCCCAGGTGACACCGTGCCGGATACCGCGCAGCCGCCCATTGCCCGCGGCGACGAGCGCCTCCAGCACCGGCTGCACGCGCCTCCCTAGGGTGAGGTCGGCGTGTCCGACCAGCCCCGCGCACAGCCGCGCGCTTCCGTAGTGTCCGCTCGCGCTCATGGCGGCGATACCGTTGGCGAATTCCACCTCGCCCACGGGGCGCATCTCCACCGGGCCGTCGGCCCGGTACGCCGCCCCACACTCGATGAATACCGTCGCCACGACGTTGTGCCCGCTCGCCACATCCGCCGCCAGCTCGTCGATCAGATAACGCCCGCCGCGACGATCCCAGACGTGGTGGTGCGGATCCACGATCGGCAGATCGGGTTCGATCGCGGCTTCTTCGCACCTCCGCGTCCAGACATCCAATTCGGCGAGATCGCGATACGCGTTGCCGCGGAAGACGTAAGCCGAATGATCCAGCGCCATTTATCCCCGCCCTCCTCATGTGCAAACCGAGTTCGGATTATCCGCCCGGCGAGGTACCGAATTGCTGCTGCGCGGCGTATATTGGCAATGACCGCACCGGCAAGGCAGCGCACGGCCATGGGGCCGGAACGCCGGCAATCACCGGAAAGGAATCGCTCATGATCACAGCCATCGTTCGCTTCGCGCTCCCCGCAGATTTCGGCCTCGACGACGCCAGGCAGGCGTTCGAGAAATCCGCGCCGAACTATCGCGGCGTTCCCGGCCTGGTGCGCAAATACTACCTGTACGCAGACGGCAGCGGGGGCGGCGTCTATCTCTGGAACGACCGCGAGACTGCCGAGCGCTTCTACTCCCAAGCGTGGCGCGATTCGATCGTCCAGCGCTTCGGCTCGCAGCCCGAGATCCGCTACTACGATACGCCGGTCATCGTCGACAACTGACACGAGGCCGATCTGAGGGACGGTTCGATTTGCGTCGAGCACGCGATCGAACCCGCGCCATGACGCACGTGTTGCCTCAGAATTAGGGGTTACCGAAGGGTGTGCGCAGGGCTGCGTTGGCCCGCGCGCCTTTTCGCCTGCCCGTTCGGGTGCCATACTTCAGGGCGTTGCACCGATCGTCACTCTCCGTCGTCTCATGCCCGGAAGGATCTCCCGATGACCACGCCCCGACTGCCGCTGAACGGTTTCAAAGTGCTCGACCTCACCGCGCACCGCGCGGGGCCGACTGCGGTGCGCCAGCTTGCCGACTGGGGCGCCGATGTGATCAAGATCGAGCCGCCGGGAGCCGGGGCGGATGTGACCGGCAGCCGCCGCGACGGCCCGGACTTCCAGAACCTGCACCGCAACAAGCGCAGTCTCACGCTCAACCTGAAGGCGCCCGAGGGTCTGAAGATCTTCATGGATCTCGCCAAGAGTGCCGACGTGGTGGTGGAGAACTACAAGTCCACCGTGAAGTACAAGCTCGGTGTCGATTACGAGTCGGTGAAGAAGGTCAACCCACGCATCGTCTACGGCAGCATCTCGGGCTTCGGCCAGGACGGGCCGTACGAAGGACGCGCCGGCGTCGACCAGATTGCGCAAGGCATGGGTGGGTTGATGTCGATCACCGGCCATGCCGGCGGCGGACCGGTGCGGGTGGGTATCGCCATCAACGACACCTCAGCCGGTATCCTGCTCGCCAATGCCATCGTGCTGGCGCTGCTCGATCGCGAACGCACCGGCGAGGGTCAATGGGTCCACACCTCGCTCATCGAAGCGCAAATCTTCATGCTCGACTTCCAGGCCGCGCGCTACTTGATCCGCGGAGAAGTCCCCGGCCAGGAGGGCAACAACCACCCCACCTCGGCCGGCACCGGGATGTTCCAGACCGCCGATGGCTACATCAACGTGGCCGCCTCGGGCGACAACCTGTGGAAGAAGTTCTGCGAGGCCGCTGACGCAAAGGATCTGCTCACCAATGAGGACTATGCGACTCCGGCCGGGCGTGTAAAGAACCGCAGGGAACTCAACGCGCGTCTCGCCGAGGTGATCCGCAAGCACTCGAACGACTACTGGGTCGATCTCATGCTCAAGGTCGGCGTGCCGTGCGGTCCGATCAACACCATCGACAAGGTGTTCGCCGACCCGCAGGTGCGCCATCTCGGCATCGCCAAGCCGGTCGATCATCCGAAGTACGGGCCGCAGAAAGTGGTTGGCCAGCCGATTCACCTCAGCCGCTACGAGCAGCCGGAAAAACTCGGACACACACCCGAGCCGGGCGAGCACAACGTCGAAGTGCTGAAGGGCCTCGGCTACGACGACAAGGCGATCGCCGAGCTGCACGCCAAAGGCGCCATATAGCGCCGGGATCTTGCTCGGGAGAGCAGCGCCGTGCGAGCTTTGCCGCCACGATGCGCCGCACGGCAACAGGGCTTCAGCTTAACGCGTCGTCCTCGGGCGCAGCTTCCGTCGTAGCGCTCACGCGGCTCTCGAGCGACCCGCGCGCCAGACGTACGTTCAGGCAATCGCCAATGGTCACGGCGGTTGCGTCGGAAACGATGTGCCCACGCGCATCGGTCGCAATGGCGAAACCGCGGCTCAAGACCGAGCGCGGATCGAGTGTTCGCAGGCGCGCAGCGAGGGCGTCGATGCCGTCCTGTCGCGCCTGTAATCGGTGGCGGTACCCGGAATCGAGGCGCTTGCACAGGTGCTGCAGGGCGCTCCCGTGGCGCTGCGGGTCGGGGCTCGCGCCGGCGAGGCGCCGGAGCAAGTCGGTAAGACGCCAGTGCTGGGCCGTGAGACTGCGGCCGCCCGCGTGCGCGAGTCGCGCGGCAAGCTGTTCGAGGTGGCGGTACTCGTTGCGCACGCGCTCACGCGGATCGATCAGGCGCCGCGCGAGGTAATCGAGCCCCTGCCATTGCCGGTCAAGATAGCGCCCGGCAGAACGTGCCAGGCGCGCTCGCACCTCGTTCAGGCGCACGGCGAGCTGCTGCCGGTCCGGGCTGACGGCCTGCGCGGCCGCAGTGGGTGTGGGGGCCCGCAGATCAGCGACGAAATCCGCGATGGTGAAGTCCGTTTCATGGCCGACCGCGCACACCACCGGAAGCGCGCAGGCATGGATCGCGCGCGCCACGGTTTCCTCGTTGAACGACCACAGATCCTCGATGCTGCCGCCGCCACGACACACGATCAGGACGTCGCATTCGAGGCGGCGCGAGGCGGTCTCGATGGCGCGCGCGATGAGGTGCGCGGCACCACTACCTTGTACCGGTGTGGGATAGACGACGACCGGCAAAGCCGGCATGCGGCTGCGCAGGATCGAGAGCACATCGCGCAGCGCCGCCGCCTGGGGCGATGTGACGATTCCGACTTGGCGCGGAAACCGGGGCAAGGGCCGCTTGCGTTCGTTGTCGAACAAGCCCTCGGCCGCCAGCCGCGCCTTCAGCCGCTCGAACGCTTCGTACAGCGCCCCCACGCCGGAGCGGCGAATGGCCTCGACATTGAGCTGGAACTCGCCCCGGGGCTCGAACAGCGTCGCAACTGCGCGTACCTCGATCTGCATGCCGTTGCCGGGCTGCCAGTCGAGCGACCGGGCACGGCTGCGAAACATCGCGCAACGCACCTGTGCGCCCGCGTCCTTAAGCGTGAAATAGCAATGTCCCGACGCGGCACAGGTGAAATTCGATACCTCGCCGCGAATCCACATCAGCGGCAGCGCGTGCTCCAGCATGTCGCGCACCATGCGGTTGAGCGCCGATACGGCGATCACGGCACCCGGCGCGGGTTTTTGCAGCAGGCTGGACATAGCATGATTGTAGCGATGAGAAAGCAGGCGCCGCGTTCAAATGACCGCATCCGCAGCGCGCGCGAGTCGCTCGCTCAGCACCTGCCAGTACTCTCCCGGCGCACGCCCCGCAAGCGCAGCGCAGATGCGGCGGAGCAGGTTAATCCACATCTGTCAAGAATTTGGCACCCGACTGTGAGCGCACCCCGTGGCCCCTAGGGAGATCAAAGCAAGCTATTGAATATAATGATGTTTTCATATCGCTCAATTTTTAGCCGAAAGGTAAAAACGCTGTGAGTGATGCAACTTAGCGCAACTTTGTACAAATTGTGCACAAAGTTATCCACATTCTTTGTGGATTAGAATCCCCGCCTTCGATGGCTCAATGGGACACTCGATGTGTGGCAAGTCATTCAAGCCGCGGGCTGGCCGATCTGGCCGCTGATATTCGCTTCGGTCATCGCGCTGGGCATCATCGGCGAGCGTGCGTGGTCGCTGCGAAACCGAGCCGTCGCCCCGCCCGATCTGCTCGCGCAAGTCGTCCAGGAGCTGCAGCAGGCGGGCGCCAGCGGGCAACTGATCGCCCGGCTCAATCAGGGCTCCCCGCTCGGCCGCATCCTGGCAGCCGGACTGCGCAACGTGAAGGCCTCGCGCGAGCTCATGCGCGAATCGATCGAGGAAGCCGGCCGTGCCGTCACATACGATCTCGACCGCTTCCTCACCACGCTGGGGACGATCGCGTCCATGAGCCCGCTGCTGGGGCTATTCGGCACCACCGTCGGCATGATCGAGATGTTCAGCGCGCAGACGCCGAGTGGCCTCAATCCGGTGCAGCTCGCACACGGCATCTCGGTTGCCTTGTACAACACCGCCTACGGCCTAGTCGTGGCGATCCCCAGCATGATCTTCTACCGCCATTACCGTGCTAAGGTCGACGCGCTCGTCATCAGCATGGAGCAGCAGGCCGTGCGCCTGGTCGACATCGTGCACGCCGGGCGCGGCGCCTGAGACCCGGGACGCGCGATCGTGAACTTCCGCCGCGGGCTCGGCCGGGAAGACCCGGAGATCAACCTCATCCCGATGATCGACGTGCTGCTCGTCATTCTGATCTTTCTCATGGTCACGACGACGTTCACGCGCTTCGCCGAAATCAAGATCAACCTGCCCACGGCCGAGGCCAACCGCCCGCTGGAGCGACCAAACGAGATCCAGGTGGCCGTCGATCCCGAGGGCCATTACGTCATCAACCGCAGCAAGATCGCCTTTCGCTCGGTCGAGAGCTTTGCCGAAGACCTGCGGCGCGCGGCCGCGGGGCTGAAGGACCCGGTGGTCGTGGTCAACGCCGATGCCAAGGCGACCCATCAGTCGGTGATCAACGTGATGGAAGCTGCCCGGATCGCAGGCCTCACCCGCATCACGTTCGCCACCCAGGGTCCGACACGGTAAACCAGCGTGCGCAGCCCCGAACGACGCATACCCGCTGCGCCTGCCTTGATCGACCCCTGCGGCCGCTTCCTGCCGGCGTTGCTGGTACACGATCTGCGCGATCGGTTGCACGGCCGCAGCCGCCGCGCCAACGCCCGCTGGGGCCGGCTGCAGCGACCCGATGCTCAGCGACGACCGCTCTGGATTGTGAGCGGAGCCTCGCGCGCGAGCGTGCGCCTGGGCGTGGAGCTTACGCGCGCACTGGCGACGCGGCGTACGGATGCGAGCGCGCTGTTCACGTACGAGGCCGAGCATCAAGACCTGCTCGGACCGCTGGCACGCTCGCCGCGCACGCGCTGGAGTTATGGACCTTCGGACTACGTCCGTGCGGTGCAGGCAGCATGGCACCGTCTCGCTCCGCTCGGCATCGTCATCGCCGGTGTGACGCCGCGTCCGAATCTGCTCGCGTTGTGCGAAGGAGTCAGACATGCGCTCCTGGTCGCGCCCCCGCAACCGGTCAGCGGCCGCTTCGAGCGCATCTACCCGTCTCATGTCGCCACGTGCAGCGGCGGACCGTGCGCGCCACAGGCTGATCTCAGTGTATTGCTCGATACGCCCGCCGAGCACGCGGATTCGACGCGGGTGCTGATCGGGGCGGCAGCGCGCCGGCTGTGGTGGTGGCATGGCGCCGACCCCACTGCCGCGAAGCGTCTTTATGCCCTGTTCCGCGGTCACCTGCCCGACGATGTACTGATCGTGAGCGGCGAGGCGTGTGCATCGCTGGCGGCCGAATCGGCGACGGTGATGCGCTTGAGCGCGTGGGAACGCGTACCGGCTCCTCCCGGCACCTTGGTGCTCGCCGACGAGCCCGGCTGGCTCGCCGCCCTGACACCGAGCTTAAGCGGCATACACCTTGCCGTGGAGCAGGCCGATTTCCTCTGGCAGGCGCTGGCCGGCGGCGCGATCGTGTCGGCGCCCGAATTTGCGCACGCCCCCAGCCCCGAAGTCGCCGCATCGCTCTTGCACGCCTGCGACGAAAACGACGTGATTGCAGCGTGGACGCGAATGGGCACGGATGCGGCCGCACGCGATCGTGTCCAGCAAGCGCAACGGGCGGTTTATGCGGCGGAGAACCGGGTAGCGCTCGCCAACGCCACCGAGTTGATCGAGCGCGTATGCCGCTGGCGGTGACATGGACGCACTGCCTGTGACAGCGTGCCGTGGCGAGGCACCGTGGCGGTGTATGCGCACCGGCAGGGCGCTCGCTGGCGGGTTCTGAATGCGGTGCCTCGAACGGCTGTGGTATCGCCCGCCGCGGCTCGCCTACATCCTGCTGCCGTTCGCCGTGTTGTACCGGCTCGTCGATGGCGTGCGCCGATGGCTCTATCGCGCGGGCGTACTCGAACGGACACGCTTGCCTGTTGCGGTCGTGATCGTGGGCAATCTCAGCGCCGGCGGTACCGGCAAGACGCCGCTGGTGCAGTGGCTCGCCCGGCGCCTGGCACAAACCGGCCGCACCCCCGCGATTGTCTGCCGCTCATACGCGGCAAGCGCTACCGCGCCCGCACACGTGCGCCGCGACGACGACCCGAGCATCCGCGGCGACGAAGCGGTGCTGCTCGCCGCGACACTTCCCTTCCCGGTATGGAGTGGGCCCGATCGAGGCGCGGCCGCACGCGCCCTGGTCGGTGCGCATCCCGAGGTGGACACGCTACTCTGCGATGACGGGCTGCAACACCACGCACTCGAACGCGACGTGGAGATCGTCGTGGTGGATGCGGCGCGCGGTTTCGGCAACGGACTGCCGCTGCCCGCCGGCCCGCTGCGCGAACCGTTGTCGCGCCTGCATCGGGTGGACGCCATCGTCGTGAACGGCGAGCAGGCGGTGGCGGCATTGCCCACCGATGTGCCATGCTTCGCAATGACACTGCAGGGCGCACGCTTGCGCAATCTGGCCGAACCCGATCGCGTCGCAGCGGCGACCGCGTTCCAGCACAAGCGGCTCGTCGCGGTCGCCGGCATCGGCAATCCCGCGCGCTTCTTTGCGCATTTGCGCGGCCTCGGGCTCACGTTCGACGCGCAGCCTTTTCCCGATCACCATCGGTTTCGCGCCGAGGACCTGCGCTTTCCCAATGCCGACGCGATCGTGATGACAGAAAAGGATGGGATAAAATGCGCTGCGTTCGCCAGCGCGCGTATCTGGACGCTGGCAGTTGCGGCCGAGACGGACGATGCGCTCGCGCGGCTCGTTGTCGAGCGCATCGGGCGCGCGGCACGACGCGCCGCGGCGGCCGGACACGCGCAACGCTGAGCGCCAGGGGATTGCGATGGATAGCAAGCTACTTGAAATTCTGGTCTGCCCGTTGTGCAAGGGGCCGCTCGTCTATTCGCGCGAGCGCCAGGAGCTCGTCTGCAAGGCAGACCGCCTGGCGTATCCCATCAAAGACGGCATTCCCGTCATGCTCGAAGACGATGCCCGCAAGCTCGCAGCCGACGAAGAGCCGTGACCGATTTCGTCGCCGTCATTCCGGCGCGTTTCGCCTCCACGCGACTACCCGGGAAGCCGCTGCTGGACATCGGCGGCGCACCGATGGTGGTCCAGGTCGCGCGCCGAGCCCGTGCCTCGGGCGCACGCGCCGTCGTCGTTGCCACCGACCATGCCGGCATCGCCGAGGCCGTTGCGCAGCACGGCTTTGAAGCGATCATGACCGCGGCCGATCACCCCAGCGGCACCGATCGCATCGCCGAAGTCGCGCGCGCGCGCGGATGGAGCAATGCACAGATCGTGGTCAACGTGCAAGGCGACGAGCCGCTGATCGAGCCCGCGCTGATCGCCGAAGTGGCCGCGACCCTCGCTGCCGCGCCCGATGCGGCGATGGGGACGGTCTGCTGCCCACTCACGGAGCTGGCGGAGTTCACGAATCCGAACATCGTCAAGGTGGTGCTCGACCGCAGCGGGTATGCGCTTTACTTCAGTCGCGCGCCCATTCCGTATCCGCGGGATGCCTTCGGCAGCGGCGCAGTAGTACTGCCCGCGCAATTGAACGCTCATCGCCATCTTGGACTGTACGCGTATCGCTGCGCTTTCCTGCACGCCTACAGTACGCTCGAACCGGCGCCGCTCGAACGCTTCGAGGCGCTCGAGCAACTGCGCGTGTTGTGGCACGGCTTTCGCATCGCCGCACACGTGAGCGCAATCGCCCCGGTCGCCGGCGTCGACACCGAGCAGGATCTCATCCGCGTGCGTTCGCATCTGGCCGCAAACCCGCATGCTTAGCGGATTTTCGCCAGACCGGCGCGCATCGATGTCGATGAAACGTCGGCGCACGCCAGGTATCATGCGCGCGAACGGCGTCGGACGAGCGCTTGCGGGCGACTGCGGCGGCACCCGATTGCCAGGAAGCGGAAATTGACGATGAGACTGATCCTGCTTGGACTGCCCGGCGCCGGCAAAGGGACGCAGGCGCAATTCCTGACCGAGCGCTACGGCATCCCGCAGGTTTCCACGGGCGACATGCTGCGCACCGAGATGCGCTCCGGTACGGAGCTCGGCAACCAGGCCAAGCGCTATATGGACCGCGGCGAGCTCGTGCCGGACGAGCTGGTGATCGCGCTCGTCAAGGAGCGTGTGCGGCAGCCGGACTGCCGCAACGGCTATCTTTTCGACGGTTTCCCGCGCACCATCGAGCAGGCCGATGCGATGCGCCGCGAAGCGGTGAAGATCGACTTCGTGATCGAGATCGAAGTCGCCGACGACGAGATCCTGCGCCGCATGAGCGGGCGGCGTGTGCATCCCGGCTCGGGACGTACCTATCACATCGAATTCAATCCGCCGCAGGTCGAAGGCAAGGACGATGTGACCGGCGAACCCCTCGTGCAGCGACCCGACGACCGCGAGGAAACCGTGCGCCGGCGCATTGCAACCTATCACGCGCTCACCAAACCGCTGGTGAACTACTACCTTTCCTGGGCCAAGTCCGGGGACGCGGCCGCGCCGCGCTACTGCAACTTCTACGGCCGCGGATCGATCGAGCACATTCGCGACAAGATCTTCGCCGCGCTCGATTCGCATGGCTGCCACGGCGCCGCAGGCGAGGACAGCGGCGAGGTTGCGGGCGACCCGCACGCGTGACGACGAAGCACTAACCAGGATACCGGGAGGCGCGCAATGAACGGGAAGAAGAACCTTTTCTACGCCCAGTCGGGCGGCGTTACCGCCGTGATCAACGCCACCGCCGCGGCAGTGGTCGAGACGGCACGCCGCTACAAGACCCGTATCGGCAAGGTCTACGCGGGCCGCGACGGCATCATCGGCGCCCTCACCGAGGATCTGATCGACACGTCCAGGGAGTCCGCCGCCGCCATCAAGGCGCTCAAGCACACGCCCGCTGGAGCCTTCGGTTCGTGCCGCTACAAGCTGCGCGACATCGACAAGGATGCAAGCCAGTACGAGCGCTTGATCGAGGTGTTCCGCGCGCACAATATCGGTTACTTCCTCTACAACGGCGGCAACGACTCGGCCGATACGTCGCTCAAGATCTCCCGCATCGCGGACAAGATGGACTATCCGCTCGTGTGCGTGGGTGTGCCGAAAACAGTCGACAACGATCTGGCGGTGACCGACACCTGCCCCGGATTCGGCTCGGTCGCCAAGTACGTCGCGGTCAGCATTCGCGAAGCGGGTTTCGATGTCGCCTCGATGGCGCGCACCTCGACGCGCGTGTTCGTGCTCGAGGTCATGGGCCGGCACGCCGGGTGGATCACCGCAGCCTGCGGGCTCGCTGCCGAACGCGAAGGCGATGCGCCGCACCTGCTGCTGTTTCCGGAGGTGCGCTTCAACGAGGACAAGTTCATCGCCAAGGTCGAGGCTTGCGTGCAGCAGCACGGTTACTGCGCGATCGCGGTATCGGAGGGGCTGCGCACGGCCGACGGCAAGTTCGTCTCGGAAACTGGCCTGCGTGATGCGTTCGGCCACGCACAATTGGGCGGCGTCGCGCCCGTGATCGCCCAGCTCGTGCAGCAGCGCCTCAACTTCAAGTACCACTGGGCGGTCGCGGACTATCTGCAGCGCGCGGCACGCCACATCGCCTCCAAGACCGACCTGGAGCAGTCCTACGCGGTCGGTAAAGCGGCGGTGGAATTCGCCGTCAAAGGCTACAACGGAACCATGCCGGTCATCGTACGCAAATCCAGCCGCCCGTACCGCTGGGTGATCGGCAAGGCGGATCTGAACGATGTGGCCAACCACGAGAAATTCATGCCGGAAGATTTCATCCGCGAGGACGGCTTCCACATCACCGACAAGTGCCGTACTTATCTCTCGCCCCTGATCGCGGGCGAGGCCTACCCGCCCTACCGCAACGGGCTGCCGCAGTACGTGCGGCTCAAGAACAAGCCTGTGCCGAAAAAACTCGGCACCGAGTTCAAGCTCTGATTCAGGTTAGAATTGCGCGTTTTTGCGCGGCCGGGCGCCCGCCCGCCGCGTCGTTGTCAATCCTAACAAGGGGGTAGATTCATGACAGGGGGAATCGTCCTCGCGCTCGTCTGCGCGGTCATCGCGATCCTTTATGGGGTGATCACCAGCCGCTCGATCCTGACGCTGCCCGCGGGAAATGCGCGCATGCAGGAGATCGCCCACGCTGTCCAGCAAGGCGCCCAGGCGTACCTGAATCGGCAGTACACGACCATCGGGATTGTCGGCCTGATCCTGTTCGTCGTGCTCGGCGCCGCGCTCGACTGGGCCACCGCCATCGGCTTCCTGATTGGCGCGGTACTCTCCGGAGCCACCGGCTACATCGGAATGAACGTCTCGGTTCGCGCCAACGTGCGCACCGCCGAAGCCGCGCGCGGCGGAATCGCGCCCGCGCTGAGCGTGGCGTTTCGCGGCGGCGCCATCACCGGCATGCTGGTCGTGGGTCTGGGGCTTGCCGGAGTTGCGGGCTACTACCTCGTCCTGCGCAACCTGGGCGGAACCGATCTGCACCACACCATTCAGCCGCTTGTCGGGCTCGCGTTCGGCGGCTCTCTCATCTCCATCTTCGCCCGTCTGGGCGGCGGCATCTTCACCAAGGGCGCGGACGTCGGCGCCGACCTGGTGGGCAAGGTTGAAGCGGGAATCCCGGAAGACGATCCGCGTAACCCCGCGGTGATCGCCGACAACGTCGGCGACAACGTCGGCGACTGCGCCGGCATGGCGGCCGATCTGTTCGAAACCTACGCCGTCACCGTGATCGCCACCATGCTGCTCGGCGCGCTCATGATCAAGGGCGCCGGCGAAAACGCCGTGATCTATCCGCTCGCACTCGGCGGCGTTTCCATCATCGCCTCGATCATCGGCTGTTTTTTCGTCAAGACCTCCGAGGGCGGCAAGATCATGGGCGCGCTCTACAAGGGTCTGATCGTCGCCGGCGTCCTGGCGCTGATCGCGTACTACCCGGTCACGATCTGGCTCATCCCCGACAACGCGCTCGGCGCGCCCGGCAGCCAGATGATGATCTTCGGCTCGGCGATCGTCGGCCTGGCGCTGACCGCGGCGCTGGTCTGGATCACCGAGTACTACACCGGCACCGAATATTCTCCGGTGAAGCACGTCGCGAACTCGTCGCAGTTCGGCCATGCCACCAACATCATTGCGGGACTCGGCGTATCGATGAAGTCGACCGCGCTGCCCGTGCTCGCGGTGTGCCTCGCGATCGGCGTGAGCCACTCGCTTGCAGGCCTCTACGGCATCGCCATCGCCGCCACTTCGATGCTCTCGATGGCCGGGATCATCGTCGCGCTCGACGCCTACGGCCCGATCACGGATAACGCCGGTGGCATCGCCGAGATGGCCGAACTGCCCAAGGAAGTGCGTAACGTCACCGACCCGCTGGACGCAGTCGGCAACACCACCAAGGCGGTCACCAAGGGCTACGCCATCGGCTCGGCGGGACTCGCCGCGCTGGTGCTCTTCGCCGACTACACGCATGCCCTGGAGTCCGCGGGCAACAGGCTCTCGTTCGACCTGTCGGATCACATGGTAATCATCGGCCTTTTCATTGGCGGCTTGGTGCCCTTTCTCTTCGGCGCCATGGCGATGGAAGCCGTCGGCCGCTCGGCGAGCTCGGTAGTCGCAGAAGTGCGCCGCCAGTTCAAGGAAATCAAGGGCATCATGGAAGGCACGGCGAAGCCGGATTACTCGCGTGCGGTCGACATGCTCACCAAGGCTGCGATCAAGGAGATGATCGTGCCGTCCATCCTGCCGGTATTGGTTCCCGTGCTGGTCGGCCTCACTCTCGGGCCTAAGGCGTTGGGCGGCGTGCTGATGGGCACGATCGTCACGGGGCTTTTCGTCGCCATTTCGATGACGACCGGCGGCGGCGCCTGGGACAACGCCAAGAAGTACATCGAAGAAGGCAACCACGGCGGCAAGGGCTCGGACGCCCACAAGGCCGCCGTCACCGGCGACACCGTAGGCGATCCCTACAAGGACACGGCCGGGCCTGCGGTCAATCCGCTCATCAAGATCATCAACATCGTCGCGTTGTTGATCGTGCCGTTGATGTAGACGCCGCTTGCAGCCAAGCGGAGACGGCGGGGGCGACCCGCCGTCTTTCTCGCATTGCGCGTAATAGAATCGCCCCGTAGGGCATTCTGCCATACATCCTGTGGACACCGGGAATGAAATACGCCATCGAAGACCGTCGCGTCGTGTGCAAGGGCGACTATTACATCGCGCCGGGTGCGATCGTGGTGGGTTCGGTCATCCTGGAGCACAACGTGAGCATCTGGTTCAACTGCGTCGTGCGCGCGGATAACGAGCTCATCACTCTGGGCGAAGGCTCGCAGATCCAGGATGGCAGCGTACTGCATACCGACCCCGGGGCGCCGATCGTGTTCGGGAAGAACGTCTCGGTCGGCCACATGGCCATGATTCACGGCTGCACCGTCGGCGAAGGCTCGCTCATCGGTATGGGCGCCATCCTGCTCAATCACTGCAAGATCGGAAAGCACTCCCTGGTCGGCGCCGGCACGCTCATCACGGAGCGCAAGGTGTTCCCGGACGGCAAACTGATTCTCGGCTCTCCGGGCAGAGTGGTGCGCGATCTCACAGCCGAGGAAATCGAACGTATCGGCCGCACCGCGCTCAATTACCAGCAGCGCGCGAAGCGGTATCAGGCGGGGTTTCGGCCGGACGATGCACTCACCCGAACAGCCCCCCCACGCGCGTCCCAGCCACCCGGTTGACGACATAGAGGCTCGCCGCACACAGCACGATCAGGATGACACCGAGCGCGGCCGCCTGGCTTTGCGACCCGGCGATATAGAAGGTGAAGATCCCGAACGGGATCATTTCCCAGCCGCCGAGCGTGAGAAAGATCGTAGCCGATGCCTCCTGGATCGACATGATGAACGAGAACAAGCCGCCGACCAGGATGCCTTTCCACACCAGCGGCAAAGTGATGTCCTTGAAGGTGCGAAGCCTACCCGCGCCGACATTCGCTGCCGCCTCCTCCATCGATGGGTGCACGACCAGGAGCGATGCGTAGCTGCCGCGCACGGTATAGGGCAGCCGGCGCACGGCAAGCACGAGCGGGAGGATGATCGACATGCTGGTGAGAGCGGTGTCGGTGAAGGGAAGCGGGACGTTGAAAGCCCGAATGTAGGCGATGCCGATCGCGGTGCCTGGAATGGCGAGGATGAGTGTCGTGAGCGCATCCATCGCACGCCGCCCAGGCGCTCGCGTACGCGCCATGATCCATGCCATCGGTACGCCGATCACGAGGCACAGCAGCAGCGCCAGGCCCGAATACAGGAACGAATTGACGATGAACTTCGGCGTCTCGATGCTTACCTGACGAAAGAACTCCAGCGTGTAGTGCAGCGGAAAAGGCGTGAGCGACCAGCCGCGGCCTACGGCAGCGAGTACGACGCCAACCTGCGGAATGACGCAAATCGTGAACAACAGCACGAGCAGCGCCACCGCAAGCCAGCGCTGGATCGGACCGAGCTGCCGACGCTCGACTCTCGAGTACGAAAGCGAGCTGTAATCCTTGATCGCCACGTACTGGCGCGCTGCGAGCACGAACACGATCGCCAGCACGACCAGCAGGGCCGAGATCACGATCCCCATGCGGAACAGCCGCCGATCGACGAACTGCATGATGTTGAGATACGCCTGCGGCGCGAGCAGATCCTGTACTCCGAGCACCAGGGGCGTGATGAAATCGGCGAAGGTCCAGATGAATACCAGCAGCGCTCCCGAGATGTAACCCGGCGTGGTGAGCGGCAGCGTGACGGTCCAGAAGCGCTTCCAGCCCTTCGCGCCCGTCACCTGCGCGGCTTCCTCGAGCGACGGGTCGATCTTCGATAGCGAATCGAGGATGCTCAGCGTCATGAGCGGGAACAGGTGCACCGTCTCGACCAGCAGCACCCCCTGCAGGCCGTAGATGAAATTGACCGGGTGCTCGAGCCCGAGCCCGTCCATCAGGAGTACGTTGACCGTCCCCGCACGTCCCAGGATGTAGACGAACCCCAGCACGCCCACCAGCGGCGGCAGGATGATCGGCAGCATGGTGAGATACGAAAACAGGTTCCGACCGGGAAACTCGAAGCGGATGATGAGGTAGGCAACCGCGATACCGATCACCGAGGTGGTGAGCACTGCCGCTACGCCGAGCAGCAGCGATCGCCACAACGAGCGCAGGTAGAAATGATCGGAGAAGAACTCGGCGAAATTCGCCAGAGTGAAGATGCCCGCCTCATCGGTGAAGGCATCGTAGAAAATGCGGGTAAGCGGATACAGGATGAAGAGCAGCAGGAAGGCCCAGATCAGGCTGAAGCCCGCCGCCGCAACGCCAACCCGCGGCAGCCGCAGGCCCGTCATTGCGACTGCACCGCCACGCTACTGGCGGGATCGAAGCTCACCGCGACCGCGCTGCCGGGCGCACGCAACCGATGATGCCATGGATCGCGGATGTCGACCTTGAACTGCACGCCCTGGCCGACATCGATGTCATAGCGGATGGCATTGCCGAGGTAGGCTGCGAACGAGATCTGTCCTTGCAGCCGGTTGAAGCCGGGACGCGGTTCGGTATCGAGCAGGGCATTCTCCGGGCGGATCGAAAGCACACAGGCATCGCCCGGGCGGAAACGCGCATCATAGCGGACCGCCAGTTCGCCCAGTGGCGTGTTGACGTGCAGCGCGGGATGCTCGGGATCGACCCGCGATACCGTGCCCTCGATCAGGTTGGCCACACCGATGAAATCGGCCACGAACCGGTTCACGGGCTGCTCGTAGAGCATCTTCGGCGGCCCGATCTGGCAAGCGCTGCCCTGATTGAACACTGCGATGCGATCGGAGAGCGTGAGCGCCTCCTCCTGATCGTGCGTCACGTACACCGTCGTGATGCCGAGCTCCTTCTGCAGCTTGCGGATCTCGGCGCGAAGCTGCACGCGGATCTTTGCGTCCAGATTCGACAAGGGTTCGTCGAGGAGCAGAATCTTGGGATTGAGCACCAGCGCCCGCGCCAGCGCCACGCGCTGCTGCTGGCCGCCCGAAAGCTGGCCCGGATAACGCGCATTGAGGCCGCCGAGCTTCACCTTTTCCAGGATGGCGTCGGTGCGTGCGCCGAGCTCCGCGCCGGCCACCTTGCGCAGCTTCAACCCGTAGCCGATGTTCTGCGCCACCGTCATGTGCGGCCAGAGCGCGTAGTTCTGGAACACCATGCCGATGCCGCGCTCGTCGGGCGCAACGTCGTTCACGACGATGTCGTTGAACCGTATCTCTCCGTCATCGGGGGTGTAGAACCCCGCGATCAGGCGCAGCAGCGTCGTCTTGCCGCAGCCGGAAGGGCCGAGCAGCGTGAACAGCTCGCCCTCCTCGATGGTAAAGCTCGCGCGATTGACCGCGGTTACCTGCCCGAATCGTTTCGTCAGGCCGTCGATGGAAATGCGCATCGATTGCCGCTATTTCTTGAGCTGCGCCCAGACCGACTCGATATCCTTGCGGAACTGTTCGTTGACTTCCTGGTAGCGCTTCTGCGCCTTGTCGTCATCATAGATGTTGACCACATCAACGTCGAAATAGGAACGGATGCCGCCGGTGAATTCGACCGCCATCTCGGCGCGCGATCCGGGCGCGCCCTGCACCCGGAACTTGGGCGTGATCGGAAACACGCCGCGCTCCATCGCGACACGCTGGCCGCGCTCGGACAATAGATACTCGATGAAGGCGCGGGCCGCCTTCGGATGCTTGGCACCGGCGATGATGGCGATCGGTTCCGGGGTGATCCAGGCCGTTCGCGGCGCAACGAACTTGAGATCGTGGCCCGCCAGCTTGTCCTCGAACGCCATGTAGCTCGGTACGGCGAACCCGGCTGCGAACTCGCCGCGCGCCACGACCGAGGGCACGTCGCGGCTGCGGGCGGTGAAGATGCCGGTGTTCGCGCCCAGGCGCTTCAGGAACGCCCAGCCTTTTTCGTCCCCGTCGCGCTGCAGGATCACTTCGTAGGTCGCGTGGCTGCTGCTCGACCGGCTGGGCGCGCACTGGGCAACGTTACCCTTGAGCTTCGGGTGCAGCAGGTCGTCCCAGTCTTTCGGCACCGGGACGCCGAGGCGCTGCAGCAGCTTCGGGTGATAGACCAGGCCGTAGGGTTCGAGCACCGTCCCGGTCCAGAAACCCTTCGGGTCCTTCAGATAAATTGGCTTGGGCTTGCCGATGGTGGCCGGGATCGGGTCCATCACCGCGGCCGGCAGCTCGTGTTTCGCGAGCAGCTTCTGCTCGGCGAGCTTGTCGTAGAGTGCGCTCTCCCCACCCCAGAAGATGTCGGCATCGGGCCGACCTTTCCACTCGAGGATACGCCCGTAGGCTACCGGCGTACCCGCCGCCAGCGCGTGCGCCTTCACCGTGATATTCCAGCGCTCCTTGGCGTAGGCGGCGAAATCCGCCAGGGTCGGATCGGTGAGCGTCTTCGCCACCGGCGTGATGAGTACCAGCTCGTTTTCGATCGCCTGCGCCTGCGCGACCTGCGCGAACGCCAACCAGGCAGACGACGCGATTGCCAGGCATTGGAGCCTCGAGACCATGATTTCCCCCCTCAAGAAATAGAACGGTCGCGGCTGCATTATGTACACGTACTAGAGCAAGCATACACCGGCGCGCGCTCGCCGGGATGGCGAAATGCGCGCGGGCGCTGCCGCCGCGTCGTGACACCGCGGCTCCTGCGCCCCCGGTCAGCCGCCCCGGTGCGTGAGGCTCACGGCTGCGCCCACTGCTTGGCCCGCTCGAGCGCGCGCTGCCAGCCGGCGCGTAGCGACTGTGCCCGATCGGGCGACATCTCCGGCTCGAACCGGCGCTCGATCTGCCATTGCCGGTCGAGCGTTGCCGGGTCGTCCCAGAAGCCCACACCGAGCCCGGCAAGATACGCAGCACCGAGAGCCGTAGTCTCGGTGATGCGTGGACGCACAACCGGCGCCCCGAGCACGTCGGCCTGGAACTGCAGCAGAAGATCGTTTCGCGCCGCGCCACCGTCGACGCGCAACTCCGCCACATCGATGCCGGAGTCGTGCCGCATGGCCTCGGCCAGGTCCACGCTCTGATAGGCGATCGACTCCAGCGCCGCGCGCGCGATGTGCGCCCGGGTCGCCCCGCGCGTCAGGCCGAGTATCGCGCCGCGTGCCGCCGGATCCCAGTGCGGGGCGCCCAGACCCGCGAGCGCCGGCACCAGATACACGCCGCCGTTATCGGGCACGCTCGCGGCGAGCGATTCCACTTCGGCCGAGGTCGCGATGATGCCGAGCCCGTCGCGCAGCCATTGCACGATTGCCCCGGCGACGAACACGCCACCTTCGAGCGCGTAATCCGTTTCGCTATGGCGCTGCCACGCCACCGTGGTTACGAGCTTGCAGGTCGACGCCACGGCTTTGCGGCCGGTATGCATGAGCATGAAGCAGCCGGTGCCGTAGGTATTCTTGACCATGCCCGGGTGTACGCAGCGCTGACCGAACAGCGCCGCCTGCTGGTCGCCCGCGATGCCCGCAATCGCAAGCGCCGCGCCGAAGAACTGCGGCTCGGTGCGTGCAACCTCGCCCGACGATGGCACGATGGCCGGCAACAGCGCGCGCGGCAGGTTCAACACCTGCAGCAGCTTCTCGTCCCACTGCCGAGTGTGAATGTTGTAGAGCAACGTGCGCGATGCGTTGCTGGCATCGGTGATGTGCGCCGCACCGCCGCTGAGCTTCCAGACGAGCCAGCTGTCGACCGTGCCGAATGCGAGCTCGCCGCGTTCGGCGCGCGCGCGCAAGCCCGGGTACTCGCTCAGCATCCAGGCAAGCTTGGTGGCGGAGAAATAAGGATCGAGCAGCAACCCGGTATGGCTGGCGAAAAGCGGCTCCAGCCCTTCGGCTTTGAGCCGTGCGCACAGCTCGGCGGTTCTGCGGTCTTGCCAGACGATCGCGTTGCCGACCGGATCGCCGCTCGTCCTGTCCCAGATGAGCGTGGTTTCGCGCTGATTGGCGATGCCGATGGCCGCCACGTCTGCCGGCTGCGCGCCGGCCGAAGCGAGTGCCTCGCGAGCCACCGCGAGTTGCGAGGCCCAGATTTCGAGCGGATCGTGCTCGACCCAGCCCAGATGCGGAAAGATCTGCCGGAACTCGCGTTGCGCGCCCGCAACCGCCCGTCCGGCACGATCGAACACGATCGCCCGCGAACTGGTCGTGCCTTGATCGAGTGCCAATACGAACTTCATCGTCGAGCCCCCGCCGCCGCACCGTTTGCCGGCACGCGCGCCACTCGCGTGCTGCGACCGCGGCTCACCGCGCCGGCATAGCTGATGTCCAGTCCGACAATAGAGGTTAGAATCCGGGCCTTCCGGTCATTCATCCGCAAGGTCGCGCGCCCCATGCTGCTTTTGCTGTACTACGTCGTAGCGATCAGCATCCTGGTGCTGCATTTCACCGGGTGGTTGCGCTATCACAACCTCGAATGGCTGGTGCTGGTCCTCGCCGCGACCGTCTTTCCGGCCGTGCTGTATCTCTAGTGTCCCGAGTCAGAAGTTCGCCGCACAAAAGATGCCGAAATCGACGCCATACTTTGTCGCGAATCCTCGCCAGGTGTCCAACCTGGCTGCGGTTCGCTTCGCGTCTGGCGTCGATTTCG
>WYBJ01000155.1 GCA_011525945.1 Burkholderiaceae bacterium
ACCCGGATACCGCGACAGTTGGAGACACTCTCGCTCGGCAGGCGTTGCCCGCCCGCGCTTGAGCGATACGAACGATCGCACAGGTGTCTCACGGCCGCCGTTCGAGGCGACGAGATTGAAAAAGCGGTAGAGGCGGCTGTGGTTCGCATGCTCGGCGACGAAGGTGCCCTTGCCCTGGTGTCGCATGAGGATGCCGGCAGCCTCAAGCTCGGTCACCGCCGCGCGCAGGGTCGAGATGCCGACCTGGAAGCGCCGCGCGAGATCCTGCTCTACGGGAAGCTTGGTGCCCGGCCGCCACTCGCCGGCGGCAAGGGCCTGGATGAGCTTCTCCTCGACTTCGCGGTAGAGCGGCAGGCGGCCCATCGATCGGCTACTCGAGTTTCACAGAGCCCGAGGTGATCACTTCGCGGTACTTTCGGATCTCGCTTTCGATGAGTTGCTTGAAGCCTGCCGGAGTCGTGGCGGTCGCAGCGGCGCCGCTCGACGCGTATTGGCGCTTGATGGCGTCCGTCGTGACCGCTTTCTTGATTTCGTCGTTGAGCACCTTCACGATGGTCACATCCGTCTTCGCGGGGGCGAGGATGCCGTACCACTGCGTCACTTCGTAGCCGGGCACCGTTTCGGCGACCGTAGGTATATCTGGGGCGAGTTGCGCGCGCTGTGCTCCAGTCACCGCGATGAGTCTGAGCTTGCCGTTGGAACGAAATGGCACGACGCTCGGCAGGGTAGAGAAAGAAAGCATTACCTCGCCGCCCAGGAGCGCAGTCATCACGCCGGCCGCACCCTTGTATGGCACGTGATAAAGCCGGATGCCGGTCATCTTGTTCAGCAATTCGCCAGCCAGATGCGGTCCGCTGGCGATGCCTGTCGACCCGAAGGTAATCTTTTCAGGACGGGTCTTCGCGAGCGCGACAAGATCCTTCACCGATTTCACCGGGAATGAAGGATGAACCGCGATGGCGTACTCGGTCACTGCGACTAGGCTAACCGGCGCAAAATCGTCGATGGCATCGTAACGCAGGTTATTACGGCTCGCGGGCAGGATAGCGTTCGGACCCACATTGCCCAGAAGCAGCGTGTAGCCGTCGGGCGCCGCCTTCGCGGCAAGCTCGGTTCCGATCTGCCCCGCTGCACCCGGCCGGTTATCGATCACGAACTGCTGCTTCGTGCTTTCCGAGAGTGCGTGGCCGATTATTCGCGCCGCGGTGTCAGCGCCTCCACCTGGCGGGTATGGCACGAGGATTCGCACGGGCTTAGATGGATACGTTTGCGCGAAAGACGAAGCGTACACGCATGCGGCGAGCACTGCCGCCGTTGGCGCGATCCAGATACTTCTGCGCGGCATTTCTTTGCCTCCTAGCAATCAACGGTATCATTCGAATGATATGCTAGAGTAGCATAATTTCTACGTCAAACAGCACGAGGCGTATATGAGCACAGCGAAAGCGCGCGTATTGGAAGATGGCCAAGGCCGACGGGCCGCATTCGAGGACATCCAGGTCGGTCAGTCGCTCGGGGAAATGGAATGGGAAATCACCGATGATCTCATCGACCTGCAATGCCAACTAGATCAGGATTTCGACCCCTTGTACTTTCCGCAGTCCGGTGCAACAACACGCGTTGCCCCTCCTTCAATGACCTATCGTCCTCCGCGCTGGCTCTTCTCGCGCACGTACAACGTGCGCGGCCTCTTCGTGCGCTGGGAGAACGAGACCTTCCGTGAGATCGCACCGAACACGACGATCAGGGTGACCGGATCGATCGTCGACAAGTATGTGCAAAAGGATCGTGAATTCGTCGTCTATCAGGCCGAGGGCCGTGATAGCGCCGGAAATCTCGTCTTTCGCTCCAGGCGCACCCACGTGCTCGATTTCGTTGAGCGAACGGCTCCGCGCGCTGGCGCCGGCATCGACTCCGGGATCAAGCCCGAGCGGATATAGAGGAAGATCTGATGAGCATTATTACGAAAGATGTCAAGCTGGGTTTCGAGCTACCCGCGGTATCGAAGAAGTTCCGAATCGAGGATTTCAGGCGCGGCGATGAAAAGACGATCCATACCGACCACGAGGCAGCCGCGAAAGAGGGCCTCCCCGCGCCTGTGGCGGTCGGGCCTCAGGTCGCGGCGCTCATCTTCAGGCAGATGCGGCTCTGTTTCGGAGCGGGATGGATCGTAGGCGGCCGTTTCGACCTCACGTTTCGCAAGCCGGTGTTCGTGACCGACTTTTGCGTGGCTCGAGGCATCGTCACGAAGACCGAGCGGGAAGGCGAGAAGCTCCGCGTTCACTGTGACGTGCGGGTCGAGAACCAAGAGCGAGGCATAGTGATCACCGGTCGCGCGAGCGCCGTTGTACCGATCGTCGACACATTGCCTCCCAGATCATGAGTGCCTCGAACGCCAACATGCCGCTCTCGGGCGTGCGCGTGATCGACTTCACGCAGGTCGTTGCCGGACCCTATTGCACGATGATGCTGGCGGATATGGGCGCCGAGGTGGTAAAGATCGAGCGCCCCGGCCACGGCGACGATCTTCGCCGAACGGTCCCGTACAAGGGGCGCGATGGTCATCAGGACTACTTCAACGCACTCAACCGATCAAAAAAAAGCGTTGCGCTTGATCTGAAGGACGCAAATCATCGCGCGCTTGCACTCAAGCTTATCGGGCGCGCCGATGCAGTCGTTGAGAACTTCTCACCGGGGACAGTCGACCGGCTC
>WYBJ01000015.1 GCA_011525945.1 Burkholderiaceae bacterium
ACAAAGCGCTCCAGCGCGTTTCCGGAGTTGCCCACGGTGGCGGAAGCTGGGGTGCCCGGCTACGAGATGTTCGCCTGGTTCGGCGTACTGGCTCCGGCCGGTACGCCGCGGCCGGTGATCGACTCACTCTACAAGCAGATGGCGAGCACGCTGAGGACGCCGCAAGTGAAGGAGCGCTTTACCAAGCTTGGCGCCGACGCGGTCGGCAGCACGCCGGATCAGTTCGACGCCTTCATCAAATCAGAGATCGCCAAGTGGGCGAAGGTGATCAAGGCAGCAGGGTTGAAGGTCGACTAAGAACCGGCGCGCGCGAGAGGTCGAGCGCCCTTCGGCTCGAAGGGCATCGCCGCTGCGCAGGCGCGTGAGGCATGGCGGTCGAGATGCGCAAAGAATCCCGCATCGACCGCCATCGGCGGAACCGCCATCGGCTTTGCCGCCCATGGGCTCTAATGGACGGTATAGCCCCCGTCCACGCAGATGTCCTCACCCTGCAGGTAGGTCGCCGGTGTCGTGGCGAGGAACAGGGCCACGTCCGCGATCTCCCCGGGTTCACCCAATCGGCCGATCGGCAGATAGGTCTTTACCCGCTGCGCCGCTGCCTCCGGCTCGGCTGCGTCGCGGTCGATGATGTACTGGGTGCGGATCGGGCCCGGGCTGATCGAGTTCACGGTGATCCCGTCGCGTCCCAGTTCGTAAGCCATCGACTTGGTGAGGTGCACCAGCGCCGCCTTGGTGAGCCCGTAGAGCGCACGTTTCGCGTAGGTCACGCGCGCGAGCTGGCTCGCGATATGAATGATGCGCCCGCCGCCTTGCCGCCGCATAATCGGCGCGACCGCCTGGCTTGCGAAGAATGGCGCCGCGAGATTGACCGCCACCACCTTCTCGAAGTCGTCGCGCGTGTACTGCTCGAAATCCAGAGCCGCGCGTATGCCTGCCGCGTTTACCAGCACATCGATCCGCCCGAACGCTGCCGCCGCTGTCTCGATCATTTTTTCAGGTACACCGCGCTGCGACAGATCAAACGCTCCGTACAGGATGCGCCCCGCTTCGGGCAGCGCACTGCAGGTCGCCTGCACCCGGCGCAGTCCGGCTTCGGTGCCCTCGGCTACCAGGTAGACCGACGCGCCCGCGCCGGCCAGCTTCAGCGCGATGGTGCTTCCGATACCGCGCTCGGTCGAGGCGCCTGTCACAACCGCTACCTTCCCCGTCAGATCACCCATGCGCTGCACTCCTCATCGCCATTGCGGTTTTCTCATTATGACCCGCTGCAGCAAGCACTCGCCATGCGGCGTCCTTCGGATGTCGTCGTCTTCGATCGGTAGCGGGAGTCTGTGCCGCCGGTCACGACGTGCGAATTCGCGGCCAGATCGAGCCGTTTCGATAGCGGGGTACTAAAGAACCGAGCGTCATGACTGAGCCCATGGTGTCCTGCGCTGCCCACTGGGTTCGATCAACCAGAACGGTCACCGACGCGTCCGTCAGGGGCCGCCGTCACGACGGCGCCCGCCTTTGCCGGCGACATAGTTGCCTTTTCTCGCCCATCTGTGTCGCGTTGGAGGGGGATAGCTCGCCTACTGCGCGTCGATCCCAGGAAAGATCGGCGACGACGCCAAGCCCAGCGCCCCGGCAAACCCGCTAGTGCCTGCGGATCGACGGGGTTGCACACCGGTAGGTATGGCTTGGCATAGGTCCAACAAGCTCCATCCAAGGGGGTGCAGCCGGTCATGAAGACGCGATCCGCCATGGCGTGGGGACGCTGGATTCGCGCCAACGTCGCTCACCACTACCTTGGCGTTGATCGCAATTGGTTCGCCAAGCACGTCCGGCCGTTCGTGCCGGTAATCAAACTCTCGACGCAGGCGCGCGCTTATCGCCGCAGTGATATCGATGCTCGCGCGGCGCAGATCGAGGCGGCGCTCTGTCAGCCGATTGACCCGGTCGCCAATCCGAGTGACCATAGCCTCGGCAACGGTCGGCTCATGGAGAAAGGAGATAGCAAATGGGCCGAACGAGAACGAGCGGTATCACCACGGATGCACTCGGCGGCAGAATCATCAAGAAGCGCGTCCTCGGCAAGATCATCTACCGAAGACTCGGACCCATCTCTCAGGATAGGGCGGAGCAGGTTCTCGCAAGAGAAGTCGAGCGGGTCCGCCTTGGCCGGGAGAAGGGAACGCGTCCTCGCGTTACTTTCCGAGAAGCTGCGCTCAAGTACCTGACGTACGAAGCGCCTAAGCTTGCGAGCGCGGACGACGTCGCGTGGCATATCGGACTGATCGATCCCTTCATCGGTGATCTGGCGCTCGAAGAAGTCCACGATGAGACATTGCGTCCCTTCAAGGACAGCCGACTGAAGAAGGATGGTGTGAGCGTAACGACGGTCAACCGGACGTTTGAGGTCGTCAGACGGATACTCAACCTCTGCGCGCGGAAGTGGCGCCACCCAAGCGGCATGTCGTGGCTGGAGACAGTGCCATTGATCGAGATGGAAAGGAATCGCCAGGCGCGGAAGCCCTACCCGCTGTCGTGGGAGGAGCAAGCGCTGCTCTTCGGGGAGCTCCGATCCGATCCCAATGCCCAGATGGCGCTCTTCAAGGTCAATACGGGTCTGAGGGAACAGGAAGTGTGCAATCTTCGCTGGGACTGGGAGGCTGAGGTGCCGGAACTGCAAACCACGGTGTTCGTCATACCCGCGATCTTCAGCGAGGACGGGCGCAGTGGCGTGAAGAACCGGGAAGATCGCCTGGTCGTCCTGAATGCGGTGGCGAGGTCGGTGATCGATGCGCGCAGGGGCAAACACCCCGAGTTCGTCTTCACCTTCCGAGGAAGGAAGTTGCAGTGCATGAATAACACCGCATGGCAGAACGCGCGCAAGCAGGCGGCCGCAAAGTATCGCGAACGCCTGGGCAGGGAATCGCCCAGGGGATTCGAGCGGTTGCGTATTCACGACCTGAAGCACACCTTCGGTCGGCGGCTGCGCGCGGCTGGCGTGCCCTTCGAAACCCGTCAGGTCCTGTTGGGCCACACGAACGGCAGTATCACCACGCACTACAGCGCAGCAGAAATCGGGGAGCTGATCGAGGGCGTGAACCGGATCGATGCATCACGATCGACACCGGTACTTACGACGTTGCGGGTAGCGAGTGTGCAAGCATTCACGCAGCGCGATGCGACCTCAAAAGGGTTGCAAAGGGTTGCAGCAAAAATATTAGGCCACCCAAAGGTGGCCTAAGTGCTTGATTATTGGCGCGCCCGGCAGGATTCGAACCCACGACCCCCTGGTTCGTAGCCAGGTACTCTATCCAACTGAGCTACGGGCGCTTGAGATGGGGATTCTAGCAGATCGTATTTGCGTGCCGGGAACTTACCTGCATTCCCGGGCTGGGCGCCGGTAGCCCTCGGCAACGGTGCCTTCATTCGGACTGCACTCGTCCGTTCCCGCCAACAGCACAAAGGCGATGCCGGATTCGGCTGCTCTGGGTCGGGATCGCGTCCTGCTGCCGGGGCGGGGAACAATATCTCAGCGTATGCCAAGCACCCCTTTGGCGCGGGCGAGATACTCCATGCGATCGTCCAGACCGTTGTAGCCGCCATTGATCGCGCGGGTCACCGCCTTGACGTCGTCGGCATCTGCCAGTCGATTGATCTCGCGCTCGTTCCAGTACCAACAGGCGACATCCACGGCGGCGAACGGATCGGATGCGACTTGCTCGGGATTGTCTACGCAATCGAGGCCGCAGTCGTTGCCGTAGCGTGCGTAATTGGCCCGCCCGGTGAGTTGTATCAGGCCGCGGCCCTTGAAGCGCTTGCCGTCGCCCGGTGCGGTATTGCCGAGGTCGCCACGTCCTTCGTAAGCCGAGCCGTCGGCGATCTCCTCGACATAGAGAAAGGAGCCGGACTCGTGGGCGATCTGCGCCACGAAATGCGCCATGCGCAGCGGCGTGGTGATCCGATACTTCTTCATACCGACAACCAGCGGATCGAAGTAGAGATCGATCTTTTCGGGCAATGCTCGTGGCATGACTACGGAGAGCTTTTCTTTTGAAGGCCCCGTTGGTAATCCGGCGAGCAGCGCGCTAACGGTGGCATCCCCGGGCGCCAGCAGACCATCCGAATCCGGCAACTGCATGACCTTCAATTCGAACATCCTGATCGCGTCGATCGTCTTCGGACCGATGCGACCGTCCGGGTCGAGTTTGTGCGGTTTCGGCTCCGGGAAGTGTGCGATGTTCAGGTTGAACAGAATCTGAAACACCAGGACATCGGTCAAGTCATTGCGGCCGCTTCGGCCAACGCTCTTGGCAAGGCACATGCGAGCCTCCTTCAGCGCAAAGAGGATTCGTCAGTATGGCCCGCGCAAGCGTTCCGGACCAGGACAATCATATTTCCCGACCCCACCTTCCCGCTTCGACGGGTTCGCCGATCGATCGTTGCGAACTGCCGTCGTTAGCGACCAACCTTCGGTTCGCGGCCGGTACCGGGCACGAGTCAACCGGGCCGATTGCGAGGCGTTCTTTCTCCACTGCCGTGGCGCTACACTAGGCGCCATCGTGCGCCGCATGGTCGGCGCTGGTTCGCAGGCCGTACACGACGCGCCTGCTCGACTCATGGCGAAGTTGCCGGCCGAGCAGGTGGTGGTGAGGGAGACCGTCAAGTCTCATTCGAGGCGAAGCTCGCCCAGGTGTCCGCCCCATCCAACCGGAGGAGCCGTTATGTCCGACGCAGCATTACCCGCCACCGATCGCTTCGGTCATGCCATCGATCCGATCGTGGGCTACGCACGAGGTGCGGTCCTCGCGAGCACCGACGAGGAAGTGCAACGCATGCTCAAAGCACGGCGCATGGTGGGCGAGCGCGTGCGCAACAAGGGCACGGACAGCGTCTACGACCTGTCGGGGATGAATCGCGGGGCGGGAATCACGCAAGCTGAGGTCGCGCATCTGACGAGCCATGTGCCCTTCTTCGAGCGCTTCGAAGGCAAGACCGAGCCGCTGGCACTGAAGCACATGGGCGCGGATGTAAAGCGCCATGCAGCCGTGATCGTGAACCGGGTCTCGGCGGCAAATTTCATCGCCCTCAGCACGATCCTCAAGCCCGGTGATACGGTTTTCGCACTCGCGCCGGTGGGCGGTACTTCGCATCCATCGACGGTCCGCCCGATCGCGATGGCGGGTGCTCGGCTCCATCAGTTCCATGCGATCGGCGCCTTGGCGCAGGCATGGCAGACACAGGGCCCGCCGCGGCTACTGTTGATCACGCCGATCAGCGCATCCAAGCGCCACATCGATCTTGCCGACGTCCAACGCGCGCTGGCACTGCCGCGCGCGGCGCATACGCTCGCCTACATGGACGATGCGCACATGGCTTCGCGCGTCGGGTTCTTCCGGGAGCCGCGCACCTTTCAGGTGGGCGCCATCGATCTCGCGGTCTGTTCCGCCGACAAACACGTCGCGGGTCCACGGGCAGGTGTATTCGTCGGTCGGCCGGACCTGGTGGAGCAGATCGGCTCGCGCATCTACGAACTCGGGCTCGAGGCGCAAGCGGGCCAGTACGTCGGCGTCGCAAACGCGCTGCGTGATTTCGACCCAGAGGTGATTCGCGAGGCGGGCGAGGTCGCCAAGCAACTGCTCGATGTCATGCAGCGCCAATACGGCGCACGCGCCTACCTGGGCGGACCAGGCGTGTCGATTTCGGGCGACGACGTGCTGCAGATCGCCATGGAGCAGTCCGACGCCCAGGGCAAGCCGAATATCGTTGCTGTCGAAGCGGCTGGGCTGGTTGCAATGGACATGCTCGGTCAGGACGGCGTATTGACGATCGGCGCCGTCTCGATGCCGGGCAGCGCACCGGTGCTACGACTGATGATGTATCCCGACGGCGCGCGGCTCGGGGTGGAGCGCATCGCGGCCTCGGTCGAGCACGCGATCGGCAAGCTCGGCGAGGTGGTGAACGATGTCGACGCTGTGCGCGAGAAGCTATTGGGCTAGCGCGGCGATCGCTGCACCTTTCGGCCTCATATCGCCGGAATCGAAAAGCTCGTTGCGCGAATAAGCGTGCCTGCGCTCGAGCGCCAATGATGCGCGAGTCCGCAAGCCGCGCACGCAGTGGGCCGCGGCGTCCGGGGCTGTGTCGCACGGGCGCGCGTGATCGGCGCGGAATGATCGGCGCAAAACGTGCCAATCCGCCGTGGGTCGAAGATCACGCGCGAGTGTTGGCCAATAGTCGCGTGCTACAACATATGGTGCAACAATAGCGCTGCCGCGAACTGCACGGGAGGATTATGCTGTGGCTACCAGAATCGGATACCTGCTACCTACTCGCGAGTCGATCATGGAAGGCCGCCCCGAGGCCGAGCCGTTACTCGGGCTCGCGCAGCGGGCCGAGCGTCTTGGTTACGACTCGGTATGGATCGGCGACTCGCTGCTCGCGCGCCCACGCCACGAGCCGATTACGCTGCTCGCCGCTGTGGCGGCACGGACCAGGCAGGTAAATGTGGGCACTGCAGTGCTCTTGCCTGCCTTGCGCAATCCCGTGCTGCTGGCACATCAGGTCGCCACGCTCGACCAGGTGAGCGCTGGACGCGTCATCCTCGGCGTCGGTATCGCGACCGACGTTCCGAATATCCGTGCGGAGTTTCGCGCCGCCGGTGTACCTTTCGACAAGCGCGTCGGCACGATGATGGAGGGACTGCGACTGTGCAAGGCATTGTGGGGCGGCAAACCGGTCGACTGGGACGGGCGCTGGCACGTTGAGCAGGGCGTGATCGGACCGATGCCGCATCAGTCCGGCGGTCCCCCGATCTGGGGGGGCGGCTCGGTGCCTGCCGCGCTCGCACGTGCGGGTAAGTATTTCGACGGCTGGTTTCCGACCGGACCCGGTGCGAAAGTCTTCGGTGAGCAGTGGCGGCAGGTGCAGGCGATCGCACACGAGGCCGGGCGCAAGCCCGATGCGGTGCAGTGTGCGATCTACCTCACGCTCGCGGTCGACGAAGACACCGCCAAGGCCGAGCAGCGCATCAACGACTTTCTTTCCACCTACTATGGCCAGCGTCCCGACGTATTGCGCAAGCGGCAAGCCTGCTTCGCCGGCTCGACACAAGCCGCCACCGAGTGGATCGAGGGCTACGTGCGCGAAGGTGCGCACCACCTGGTGCTACGCTTTGCCGGGGATCACGAGCGCCACCTCGACACTTTTGCGCAGATTCGGGCCTCGCTCAAGCTATAGTGCGCAACCGCACGAGAGTGGAACCGATCGCAACGCCCGGCAGCAATAAGCAAGACCCGCCTCTGGTACGGCGGTGCGCTAGCCGGCTGGCGTGTGCGCGACCCACAGCAGTTGCTGCGTTTGCGCGAGCAGCCGCCCCGGAGCGCTCCACACGTTCGTGACTTGATCGACGTAGCCGTTCTCCATGACGGCGGCACGTGTGTCCAGCAGGACGAAGCCGCTCCCGGCCTGAGCGAAGTCGCTCGCGCTCGCGCGGAAGTAGACTGAGAAGGCGACGGTCGAAACCGGCATCTGGTCGGCGAGCCGTATCCACGGCGAGGGGAACGGCGTATCGCAGATCGCGGTGAGCGAAATGGCATCGAGCGGCCGGGGCTCGGCATCGCGTAACCACAAGCGCGCATCCATCGACTCGGCGCGCGAGAACAGCAGCCCGCTCACGGGCTTGAAAACGTACTGCTTGATCCACGCGACCGGTACGCGCGGGTTGACATACTCGGGCACCACGTCGGGGCTCGGGACCGCGGGCATGCGTGCGTCTTGCAGCGCAGCGCCGGATCGCGTGATGGAAAGCGCCACCTGCGCGTGCGCGCAAATGCGAGCGCGCTGCCACAGTTCGCTGCGCCAGAAGCCAACGGTGCGGTTCTGGCGCAGCAAAACGGTTCGAATCTCGATCTCGCCGTCATCGATCGGACCCATGAAGATGGCATCGAGCGAGAGCGGAACGCCGCGCGCCTGCGGCATGTGCAAGACGGCTCGCAGCAGCAATGCGGCGGTCCAGCCGCCGAAAGGTCCGATGGCGTTGCGGTAGCGCTCGCTCGTCCGAGTACGATAGACGGCAGCACCGGCAGCGTCGCTGCTTGCCGCACCAAGCGCCAGGGAGGCGTCGAATGGGTGCATGCTTTCCTTATCCTTCCTTGAAAGGTTCGTTGCGCTCGAAGGGGTGCTTTGCCCGCCCGTCGCGGCCTCTGGTACGCTTCCCGTATTGTCCGCAACGATGCGCGAGAACGCCATGCCGAGCAAGCTGATACCTCGAACCTCTGGCAACGAAGCAGCGCGCAGCCGGGTGGTCGCTTCGCACCATGGCGACAACGCGCGATGGCGCGCGCTGCGCCGCGAGGAGATCCTCGAGCCGGACCTGCCGATTGTCGATGCGCACCATCACCTTTGGCGGCGCGGGCGCAGCCGCTATCTGCTGGACGAGTACCTGGCGGAGGCAGAGGGCGGACACGATATTCGCGCCTCCGTATATGTCGAATGCGGATCGTTCTATCGCGCCCGCGCCGACGCGCTGATGGCGCCGGTGGGTGAAGTCGAGTTCGCCAATGGGATCGCCGCGATGGCTGCGAGCGTGGATGCCGGCAGCACGCGCGTCGCCGCGGCGATCGTCGGCACGGCCGATCTTAGCGTCGGCGCCGAAGCGGCGCGCGTGCTCGACGCGCAGATGGCGGTGGCGCCTGATCGCTTCCGTGGCATTCGGCTCATCGTGAAGTGGGATGCCGACGAGCAGTTGAACAACGGCCGCTACGTCATACCGCGAAGTCTCATGCAAGATCGCGATTTCCGCGCCGGTTTTGCGCTGCTCGCGCCGCGCAGGCTCAGCTTCGACGCTATGGTGTATCACCCGCAAATTCTGGAGCTGACTGATCTTGCGCGCGCGTATCCCGATACCACGATCGTGCTCAACCACGTCGGCGGTCCGCTTGCCGGCACCCGCACCTATATTGCGCGCAAGCACGAAGCTTACGCCGACTGGCGGGCCGCGATGGTCGAGTTGGCGCGCTGCCCGAACGTGTACGTCAAGCTCGGCGGTCTGGGAATGCCTTATCTCGGCTTTGGTTTCGAGGCGCGGGGAGCGCCCGCGTCTTCCGAAGAGCTGGCACAGGCGTGGGGGCCGTATATCGAATTTTGTATCGAAGCGTTTGGTCCGGCCCGATGCATGTTCGAAAGCAATTTCCCGCCTGATCGCGCCTCGGCCGACTTTCACGTCATCTGGAACGCGTTCAAGCGCATCACGTCGCGCTACGGCGCGCAGGAGCGGCGCGCGCTATTCCACGACACCGCTGCCGATGCCTATCGATTGGACCTGGCGGCGGACCAGGAGTGAGGCAGCGCCTGCGCGTCACCTCACGCTCGAAAGTGCAATACTTCGCCATGATGCGAAGTGCAACGGGGACAAGCCATGACGACGAGCAAGGAAACGCTGCAAAAGCAGGTTTGCGAGGCGATCGAGCGGCGTGCGGATACGCTCATCGGCATGGGCGAGACCATCCGGCATCAACCGGAGCTTGGTTTCAAGGAGTTCAAGACCGCTGCGCTGGTGGCACAGATGTTCGAGTCGGTGCGGGTGCCGCATCGAACCGGGCTGGCGAATACGGGGGTGAAAGCCGAGCTCAAGGGAGCGAAGCCGGGGCCCGCGGTGGCGCTCGTCGGCGAGCTCGACGCGCTGGTGGTGAGCGGCCATCCGCTGGCCGATCCTGTCACCGGCGCCGCGCACGCTTGCGGCCACAACGCGCAGGTCACCGCGGTTGTGGGCGCGACCATGGCGCTGGTCGACACCGGCGCCATGCAGTACCTGGCAGGGCGGATCGTACCGTTCGCGGTGCCGGCTGAGGAATACGGCGACATCGCCTGGCGCCTGGAGCAGGTGCGTGCCGGCCAGCTCGAATTCCTCGGCGGTAAGCCCGAGCTCATTCGCCACGGCCATTTCGATGACATCGACATGGCGATTCTCATCCATACGACCAGCCGCGCGGAGGACAAGTCCGCCGGCATCGCGGCTTCGAACAACGGCTGCGTGGTCAAGACCGTGCGCTACGTCGGACGCGCGGCCCATGCGGGCAGCGCGCCGCACCTCGGAGTGAACGCCCTCTACGCGGCCAATCTCGCGCTAAGCGCGATCAATGCGTTACGCGAAACCTTCCAGGAGCGCGACACTATTCGCGTACATCCGGTGATCACGCAAGGCGGCAAGCAGGTGAACGTGATCCCGGGTGAGGTGCATCTCGAGACCTACGTGCGCGGCAAATCGGTGCGGGCGATCATGGATGCCAATATGAAGGTGGATCGTGCGCTGCGTGCCGGAGCGCTGGCGATGGGTGCGCAAGTCGAGATCACCACGCTGCCCGGTTACATGCCATTGACGAATAATCCGGCTCTCGCGCAGGTGTTCCGCCGCAATGCCGAGACGCTCGTCGGTACCGAGCGCTACGTCACGCAGGGTCATCGTACCGGTTCCACCGACATGGGCGACGTGAGCCAGATCATGCCCGCGGTGCAAGGCTACATGAGTGGCGCGTCGGGCACCGGCCACGGCGCCGACTACATGATCACCGATCCGCGCTTCGCGTATCTCGGACAAGCGCAGGCGCTGGCGATGACGGCGATCGACCTCCTGTACGGTGATGCCGGCACCGCGAACGAAATTCTGCGCGATTACAAGGCGCCGATGTCGCGCGCCGAGTATTTGGCCTTTCAGCGCGGGATCAACAAGACCGAGCGTTACGACGGGTCGGCGTAGTGTTTGCCGGCCGAATTCTCGGCGCGGGAGGGAGCATGAAGGACAATCGCTGCGGTCGGGTCGTTCGTGCGCCCGAATCTGCTCGACGGCCACTACTGGCACTCCAACTATTGGGATCCGCTCTACAGCCTGCACGAGGAGCTCGACGTTACCTGGGGGTTTCACGAAGGCACCGGTGCATGGAATTCTCACATGCACACGCTCCACGGTGAAAACCGCTTCCACCGCCACGTCGCGAGCCACTGGATCGAGATGCAACAGGCGTTGGTGGCGATGATGGTCGGAGGCATATTCGAGTTTCAGCCGAAGCTGCGCGTGGGCTTCCTGGAAGCGCGGAACTCCTGGGTGCCGGGGCTGCTGTCGCGTATCGAATGGGATGACTCCCAGTACCGCGACACGCACGCGCCGTACTTGACGCTCACGCCAAGGGAATATTTTCAGCGCAACTGCTGGCTGCGGTCGAAGGCGGCGAGACCGAGATCGAGACGACTGCGGGACTCATCGACGCGGATCGCATGTGCATTGCGAGTGACTATCCGCACTTCGATTCCAATTTCCCCAACGTGTCGAACAATCTGCTCAGAAGCTGCTCGCGCGACACGGCGGCGAAGATCTTCATGGGTGGTGCGCATCTGTGCGGCTTCACCGAGGCCGATTTCGAGAAAGCCGACAAGGCGGCGTGTGGACGCGGAATTGTTGAACGGCGACGAAGCCGGCAAGGTGCGCGCGACCACCCTTGGCGCGTGAGGCGGGTTCGCAGACAATTGGGCGATGCGACTGCTTCGTGCGCGTTCCGATAACCATGCCACACGGGTTGATCGGACCGCGGCGGTTACAATCGATTACAAGGTCTTACACCTGCCAGTCGTGACAAGCGGCACCCTTCGGTTACTTCAATCCGAAGGAGAAGGGCATGAAGAAAAGCCTGTTCGTGGTCGCCCTGGGATTGCTCGCGCTAGGTGGTTGCGTGGCCGTGCCGGTTTACGATTCGCCTCCGGCTTACGGTTATTACGTTCCGCCTCCGGCGCGCTTCTCGTTTGGCTACTACTATGGTGCAGATCGCTATCGCCACGGCTACCGGTATCGGTATCGCTACTAGTGAAGATGGCGAACCGCTGCGATTGGCGCGGGGCGTGCTATCCGAGCTCAGCGCCCGATCTCAGTGCGTTGGGCGATACTGAGTCCTCAGCGCCTGGTCGTGTTCGACGCTTGGCGCAACCAAGCGATAGAGCGCGCGGCGGGCGTTGCCAAATAGCGGGCGCATCTTCTCATTCCACGGCGACTTGCGCACCTGCAGCGCCGCGGGACTTTCCCACACATCGGGCCCGGTGAGCTCGTAAGCCGTCAGGTATTTCGGTCCCGAGTGGCCCGACGTGCACGCGACCGCCATGTAGCGCCTCGCCCGCAGCACGCCCGGTACGGCCACACAGCGGGGCAGGTGCTCTGCATCGAGCCAGGCGTTGTATTCCTCCACGACGTGTTGCGGGATGTCGGCGTGCACGATGTACATCCAGGGCGCGTCTGGCCGCGGCGGGTCGCCCGCTTCGCACATCAATTTGAAATTCATGCGCTCGCGGTTCTCGCCGTAGAGCTTGCGGATGCGCAGCGACCAGGGCGTGGGATTTGACACAATGCCCTGGAAGTAAGGGCCTCCCTCGACCGATTCGTCGCTGGTTTCGTACCACGCGAGGTAGCGGATGTCGGCCGACGCGCAGTGGTAGCGGCGTGTGCGCACGAACTCGGGCAGTGCAGTGAGCTGTGGCACGTGCTCGAGGTCATACCAGTCGTTGAACTCCTCCTCGTGCTCGGGCGCGGTATGCAGCCTGACGGTAATGAGCCCTTTCGCTCGGTTCATTGCAGTCGCCTCGATCTATCTTCAGTTCGAAGTATCGCACGGGAGAACCCTGTGTCGCCGGTGCCATGCGCCAGGGGCCTCGCATGCGCGGGTGGGATTCCGATCCAGCCCGCATTCGACATGATAGGACACACCCCGATCTACGTTATGCTGGGGGATCACGGTAAGGAGAACACATGCTGATCGTCGACTCGCAGATCCATATCTGGCGTAACGGCCAGATGAGCGCGCACCATCGCCAAGTGCCCACCTACTCGATCGATGACGCGCTCGCGGAGATGCGCGAGGCGGGCGTGGACTGTGCCGTGCTGCATCCGCCCAGCAGCCTCGGCGAGGCGGTCAATGCGTATGCCGTCGAGGCGGTGCGGCTGCACCCTGCCAGGTTCTGCATCCTGGGGCACTTCGATCTGCAAAGCCCTGAGCGCGAACGCATCGTCGCCAACTGGCGGCAGCGCCCGGGCATGCTCGGCTTTCGTTTCACGTTCAGCCGCCCGCACGAAAAGTCGTGGTGGACCGATGGCTCGCTCGACTGGTTCTGGGCGGCGTGCGAACGGGAGGATTTGAGAGTCGGTCTGCTCGCGAGCGGGGAGAACATGGCGGTGCTCGCGACGATCGCCGAGCGTCATCCGGGATTGAAGCTCCATATCGATCATCTCGGGCGTGGCGGCGGTGGGCGGGGCGTGAAGGACGATGCGGTATTCGCGAATCTCGATGAAATGCTGGCGCTGGCAAAGTATTCCAACGTCGCGGTGAAGATGTCGGGCGCTCCGAGCTATTCGACCGGCCCCTATCCGTACAAGAACATCCACGCCTACTTGCGGAGGATCTTCGAGGCGTTCGGGCCGGACCGCTGCTTCTGGGGAACCGACATTACGCGTATGCCGTGCACGTACCGCCAGTGCGTGACGATGTTCACCGAGGAGCTACCTTGGCTCAAGGGTCGCGATCTGGAGCGAGTGATGGGCACCGCGGTGGTCGATTGGCTCGGCTGGAAGCGCCCGGCGCCGGCTTGAGCCGCACGTGCTCGCGCGCGAAGCGAAGGTGGTAGGAAAAGCCGGCGTTTCACCTTCTGGCGAGGAGGGGCGGGGCGCGGCTATGGTCGCACAGGGACGGCCCGAACTATCCGTATCTTCACTGAAGGAGATTGCAATGCCAATCCTCGAGCACAACGGCGCTTCGATCTATTACGAAGAATTCGGCCAGGGTTTCCCGATCCTGACCTTTGCACCCGCGGGCCTCGCCTCGGTCATCGCGGTCTGGGATCAGCCGATGGCGCCGATCAAGCCGCGCGCCGATTTCGACGGCTATCGCGTGATCGTGATGGATCAGCGCAACGCCACCGGCGGCCGCTCGCATGCGCCGATCACGGCAAGGGATGGCTGGCACAGCTACGCGTCCGATCATATCGCGCTGCTCGATCACTTGAAGATCGACAGCTGCCACCTATTTGGCCAGTGTATCGGGGGCCCGTTCATCTTCAGTCTGCTGAAGGCGCAGCCACAACGTATCGCCGCGGCGATCATCGCGCAGTCGATTGGGCGCGTCGGCCCTCTCAAGACCGAGAAGGCGCCACGCTTCATTGCCTGGGCCAACGCTCTCAAGGGACACCCCGAGGCGACCGAGGCGGTTCTCGATCAGCTCTATCAGAACCTCTACGGCCCCGGTTTCGTCTACAGCGTGGATCGCGACTTCGTGAAGAGCGTGAAGACGCCATGCTTCGTCCTTGCTGGCAACGACGAGGCGCATCCGCGACCGATCTCCGACGAGATCGCTAAGCTTCTGCCGAACAATGCGTACATCACCGAGTGGAAGGAAGGCGCGGCACTGGCGCACGCCAAGTTGCGCGTCAAGGATTTCCTGAAGACGCACACGCCCACGAAGTGATGTACCGGGCGGATCATGACTTGCCCGCAGGCGCGTTTCGCGAGACCTGCGCGTCCGATGGAGATGTCCGTGATCAGCCCCGATCCGGCCACACCGGCTGATGATGCCCCAGCGGTACCGTCGGCCGCGCCCATCGCGGCGGCGTCTCGGAGAGCTGCAGCACCGGCGCGAGATGTCGCAGCCGCCCGGCTGGCGTGTCGCTCGTCATCGACCAGCGTTCCAACTCGGCGGTTGTGAACTCGGCTTGCACGTCCTTTAGCTGCGCCTCGGGCACCTGACCGCGCGACACGAGCCAGCGTCCGACTTGAGCGAGCGAGATGCGCACGAGCCAGCTCCCGCCTGCGCGCGCGCGGCGCGCGAGGGCGACCATCGCGCCGAACGCCATCAGGTAGCCGGTGAGGTAGTCGATCGCCGACACAGGATAAAACTGCGGGCCGGGCGTTTTCCCAGGAAACAGCTCCCCCTGGCGGTGCGTGATCCCGCTCACTGTCTGAATCACCGTATCGAAGCCGCGTCGTGAAGCCCACGGCCCGGCATGGCCGAAGGCGCACAGCGACACGCAGACGATACCGGGGCGCATCTCGGCCAATGCTTGCGGCGAAAAGCCGCGGCTGCCGAGCGTTCCCGGTCGATAGCCCTGCGAGAAGACGTCGGCACCGCGCACGAGGCCCTTGAGCGTTTCCACGTCCTTCGCCGCGCGCAGATCGAGATGCGCTGAGAGCTTGCCGTGCCCGGTGTCGTATTCCTGTCGCCCCAGGCTCGGCAGATGCGCGGCAGTGATCTTCAGCACATCGGCGCCGTGCTCGGCCAGCGTGCGCGCGCAAGTGGGACCTGCGATCACGCGCGTGAGATCCAGTACGCGCGCGCCGGACAGGGGGCGGTTGCCAACCGGTAACGGCTCGGCTACGGCTTCGCCGATCTGGATGATTTCCATCAGCGGCAGCCCGGCGACTGCGATGCCCTGTGGATGCTGCGCCCACTCGGCCATTGTGCGCACCATGCCGCCCGCGCCTTTCGCGGCGATGATCGCTTCTTCGAGCTCGTGCGCATCCCACTGCGCCACGGCCTTGCGCACCGCGTCCACGTCCTCCGGCACGCCGAGCACTTTGAGTGCCGCGTCGCGATGATTGGGAAAGTTGCAGTGCAGATAGCTCCAGCGGCCATTCTTTGCCGGATATACACCCATGATGGTGTGGCGGCCGAAATCGACCGGCTGGCCTTCCATTACCAGGTACTGCCCGCTGCGCAACGACGCCGTCGCCTGGCGCGTGTCGATCGCGATTCGCTGCCGCCGCCCGGTACGCATCTCCCAGAGGTCGGCCGCCGCAAGGCCCACGGCCGCGAGCGTCGCGCTAGCCGTCTCGGTGATCCGAAACGGCGTGGGCAGTATCGGGTCATCGCCGCCAGTGATTTCGACCTCGCGCATGCGCGCTTCCGGCCAGCCGGCGAGCGGCAGAATGGTGCACAGGGCTTGGTTCGTCATCATCTTGCTCCGGTTATCGAACGATCGTGTGTGGCAAGAAGTTCCTCGGAGAGCACGGTCTATGCTCCGCGCTTGCGGAACGCGCAATTCGCTCGCGCCCCGTATAAGCCGAAGTTCCGCGTTCGAGCGATCATGTCTCGCGCTCGATGTATTCGAGAAGCACGACGGCGTCGTTATGCGCCGTGTCGCGTGCGCCGTAGACGAGCGTCACGCGGCGGCGCTTGGCCATGTTTCGAATCTGTTCGATCTCTTCGCCGTGGACGTCGAGCTCCGCGATATAGCGCTGCCGAAACTCGCGCCACTTTTCCGGATCGTGCCCGAACCACTTGCGCAGCGGCGTGCTTGGCGCCAGCGCTTTCAGCCACAGATCGATCCCGGCATTCTCTTTCGACAGGCCTCGTGGCCACAGCCGGTCGATCAGGATGCGGAATCCGTCCTTTGACGACACCGGGTCGTAGACCCGCTTGATGGTCAGCTTCATCGCCCATCCCAAGGTCCGTCATGCCACCGCGAAAGTCTGCCGTCCACTCCGGCCAGCCGCGGAGCCAGATCTCCTTCTGACCAGCAAGACGTTCTGTCGGGCTCTCAGTCGCATACATCAGAAAATTCGTCGCGGTGCCTGCGAGAAGGCCAGCGGGCGGCAAAGCGCTCCCTGCGCTGTAGGATCGGTCATGATCGAACGCTGCCGTCATGACCGCCTCACAGTCCTGCGACAAACTCCTCGATCAGCGCATTGATGCGCGCAGGATCCTCGGTCGGCGGAAAATGCCCGACCCCGGAGAGTTTGATGTAGCGCGATCCGGGCACCGCCTGGTGGATTTCGCGCTCGTACTCGGGCGGCTGTCCGGGATCGTCGAGGCCGCGCAGCAGCAGAAGCTTCGGCTTCAGCGAAGCGATCCGGTCGCTTACATCGAACGCGTCGATGGCCTTGAGATCGTGATACTGCGACAAGGGCCCCACCTGGCGGTGGCGCTGCATCAGGCGCTCGCGCAGGTCCGGCTCGACAAACTTCATGGCGTGGCGCTGAAACGCGATCCATTCTTCGTACACCGCGGGATCTTCGAGCGCACGCAGGCGCAGCTCGTAAGCTCCGGGTGCGCGGACCTTCGGTCGCGCCGCGACGGTCATGATCACGAGACCCGCAACCTCGTCCGGATAGTCGAGCCCGTACTGCAGCGCGATCGACGCACCCAGCGTATAGCCGACGAGAACGAGATCCTGCTTCAGGCCCTGGGCCCACAGCCATCCCCGCACCCAATCGGTGTAGCGCGCCACGTCGGCGCAGCGCATGCCTTCGAGGTGTCCGGGCAAAGTGGGCGCGACGCTGCCCTCGAAGTATTGCAGTTGCTGCGTGTAGGCGTCGGCGCAGGCACCGGCGCCTGGCCCGTGGATGAATACCAATTGTGCCATTCGATTGTTCCCTCATTTGCCGCTGCGCGTTCACTGACGAGGTTCTTCAGGCGGCATGCTTCGCGCGGAATGCGCGCGCGCCGCCCCAAAGTCAGCTACCAGAGGTTGCATAAGAATAGAGGTGTGCGGTTCCAGGTTGCGGCGCTGCGCAGTCCCACTCGCCGCCTGGAGTGGGCGCTGCCCGTGTCAGCTCAACAGCGTCTCCTTCGGCTGCACGCCTTGCTGCTCGAGCACCGACTGCAACACTTCATAATAGTGCCAGCCATTGATGCGGGTGCGGCCGAGAAAAATCGTCGGCGTGCTGGTAATGCCGATGCGGCGCGCGCCATTAACCGCGTCGAGCGCGCGCTCGACATATTCGCCGCTCGCGAGCGCTTGCCGCATCTCGATGGGTTCGATGCCGGCTCGCTCGCCAGCGCTCGCCAGGGTGTCCTGTTCGGCAATGTTGGCGCCCCGGGTCCACATCAGGTCGTACAGCGCCGTCTTGAACTCGGCATCGACGCCACAATCGTAGGCGAACTCCATGGCCTCGAAGGCGCGGAAGCTGTACTGGCGCTTCTCCGGAAACCGGATACGTGGGTATTGTTCGGGCGCCATCTCCCGGATCCAGGCCTTGAGCCGGTCGCGCTTGGCTTGTGCTTCCGGGGTATTGTCCCGTGAGGCGCCTTCGAGCGGCGTGTCGGGATGCAGCCAGTGCGGCCGCCAAAGCGGCTTCAGATCGTATTCACGGGCCAATCGGTCGATCTGATCGACGGCGAGGTAGCTGTACGGACAGACGAAATCCGCGAACACCACCACGCGAAAGCCTGCATCCGTCTGCACGTTCTGCGTCATTTCGCGTCTCCTTCCGCTAGAGTGACATCGCCTTCAGCTACTTCTGCTCTTCCCTACCGCCAGTCTCTTTCTCTGGGCAGAGTCGAACATTGTGCCAGCCGCTGGAACGATTCCCGGCTGGGACGCGGGGTGATCGTCAGATCGCCCGCGCCATGGCCTGAGCAGCCGCCACCGCCATCGGCTCGTCGGTGATCCCGCCCTCGAGCGCGTCGTGATCGAAGGTGAGGAACGCGACACAAGCTCCCGCGGGGCCGGTGATGAGTGCTTCGGCTTCGTCCTCGCCGCAGCTATAACGCAAGCCCGGCGCACCGATCTCGCGCTCGTGCATGATAACCGAACCCTCCAGCACGACCTCGTAGCGACCGTGGGGTGCGGGCGGCATGCCGAGCCGGGCATTGGCCGGCGCGCGTACCATCACCGCGGCGGGCCCGAAGCCCGGCGGCACGAGCTGCTTGAACGAGCCGCACTCGGCTTGCGGCAGCGCTTGCCATTGCTGCTCGGATGCCAGCGCGGCGAACAAGCGCCCGCGCAAGTTGATGCGACGGCGCGCGTCCAGGTTCGTCATGGCAATGAGACCGCCTGCCCTGGGGTGTAGGACGAGCATGTCGTGGCCCCCGGACACGGCGAACGGCCCGTAAGGCACGTTGTGATCGGTGTAGTGTATGGCGGGCGCTTGCAGGTGCTTCACACCGCGCGGAAAGTCCATCGCACCGGCGAGCAGGAGTTGGAACTGCGCGGTCAGGTGCATATGCGCGTAGACCGAGGGGCAATCGTCGAAGCGAAAGCGAAATGCCTCCGGTCCGCCGTCCTCGCCGGCGAGCAGCACCTGGCAAGCGAAGGCGATGCCCTCGGAGTGGCCGCGTTTCCACGGCAGTCGCGCCGCATCGACCACGTGGCACGTCGGCATGGCGGATCGCGGCGGGATTTCGCAGCGCGTCAGTGACCCGACGCCGCCGGAGGCTCGAAGCGCACGGCGATCGCAGCGGTCGCGATGACGATCTCGTCGTGCACACCTTCCTGCGGCACATTGAGCCCGCCTTTCACCACGTTGACACTTACGGCTCCGCGTGGAAGCGACTTCTTGACCGCCTCGCGGTCGACCTTGTCCGGCTGCTGGACGCCGATCGTGACTTCCACGCGGATCGCGTTCGGGTCCAAGCCGAGCGAACGTACGAAGGCGAGCGAGGAGTGGTGCAGGGCATCCTGCACGGCGCGCAGCGCCGCCGTGGTGTAGTCGCTGCCGTGCAGATCGTTGCCGCTGCCGAGCTCGAGGATTGCGCGCTTGAGTGCCATGGCGTTTGCTCCTCAGATATCCAGCCGCACGACGGCGGCGGCGCTGGCGATCACAGTGCAGCCCGTGCCCGCGTCGTTCGGAATCTCCAGGCCGCCTTCGACCACGTCGACGGTGCCGGTGCCGTGCGGCAGGACGGCAAGAACCTGTGCCTTGTCGACCTGTTCGGGCTTGGGCACGCCGATATGGATTTGCACCCGCATCGAGTCGGTCGGCTTGCCGAGGGCATCGGCGATGCCAAGTGAGTTGTGCCACAGTGCATCGCGCAGAGCGCGCACGGCTGCCTTGGTGTAGTCGGCGCCGCGGATGTCGGTGCCCATGCCGATTTCGATTGCCACGCGTTTCATTGCCATTGCCATCGCTCCATTGCCATCGTCTCGCTCGGCTAATCCCGCACGTATCATGCCACAGCGCCCGCGCCGGCGCTTCGCTCATCGTAGGCTACACTCAGACCCGATGCGGTTGCGACATATCGAGGAAAAGGCGTGACTTCGGATCTTTTCGCCACGACGTTGCTGCTGCCCGAGCGCTCGTGCGCGCGTCAGGCGCAGCGATACGGCGTCGCGCCGGCACGGCGACTACGCCGTTCGACCCTCGGAACGGTCGGGCGCTCGAGTGCGTAAGCTCGAGCGCGGCTTCTACGACCGCGATACGATCCAAGTCGCGCAGGAGCTTCTAGGCAAGCTGCTCGTGCGGGTGGTCGACGGCACCGAACGGATCGGGCGCATCGTCGAGGTCGAGGCCTACCTGGGGCCGCACGATCTTGCGGCGCATTCGGCGCGCGGGCTCACACCGCGCACCCGGGTTATGTTCGGTCCGCCCGGCCACGTCTACGTGTATCTCATTTACGGCATCTATCACTGCATGAACGTGGTGACGCAAGCCGAAGGCACTGCATCGGCCGTGCTGTTGCGCGCTCTGGAGCCGATTCACAATATTCGTGCGCGCACCCAGGGTCCGGGCCTGCTCTGTCGCGCGCTGGAGATCGACAAGCGGCTGAACGGTCACGACCTGCTGAGCGCAGATTTATTCATCGCGGCCGAGGACGCTGCGCCGCGCTTCTCCATCGTCAAGCGGCCCCGTATCGGCGTCGACTATGCCGGTGTGTGGGCGCGCCGACTGCTGCGTTTCTACATCCGCGCCAACCCATATGTCTCGCGCAGATGACCGCGCCGGTTCGCGGCGAAGCGGCGGCACTTCGAACGCAATGGAGGCTTCGCTGCGCGCTCGACCGACTTCCCGCGCCATCCAAACGATACTCGCCGTCCGCGATCGCTGCTACGAGCGGCGCTCAGCTTTCTGGTATGCGGGCTTGAGCGACCCTCACCTCACGTGGGCGCGGCCGCCGCGACCAGCCGGCTGCGCCCTCGTGTACGCGAGAGCAGGAACAACACGATCACGACGTTGAGCAGGTTCCATGCCGTGCCATTGAAGAACGCGGCGCGGTACGAGCCGGTCAGATCGAAGATCGCGCCCGACATCCAACCGCCGAGCGCCATGCCGTAAAGGGTGCACATGAGCACCGTGCCCACACGGGCGCCGGCCTCTTTCGGGTCGAAATGCTCTCGAATGATGAGTGCGTAGGCCGGCACGATACCGCCCTGGAACAGACCGAACATGCCGGCGATGATGTAGAGCGACACGAGGCTGTCGGCAAAGAGGAAGCCGAGCAGCGCGATGCCCTGAAGCACCGAGCCGAGCAGCAGCGTCTTCAGGCCGCCGATGCGATCCGCGATCCAGCCCGATATCAGGCGGCTCGCGATGCCCATCGCGAGCATGAGCGAGAGCATCTGCGCGCCGCGCGCAGCGCCATAGCCGAGGTCGCCGCAGTAGGCGATGATGTGCACTTGCGGCATCGACATCGCCACGCAGCAGGCGACACCGGCGACGCCCAAGAGCGATTGCAGTGCGCCGGGCGACATTCCGAGCGGGCGCTCGGGATGGCTTGGCGCGGGTGCGCTCACCGCGCTGGGCGCACTCGGTACGGCGGCGAACTGGATCGGCGCCGGGCGCCGCAACACGGTGATGAGCGGCAGCATGACGATCAGGCAGAAGACGCCCATACCGATGTACGTCTGCCGCCAGCCATAAGCCGCGACATAGTGCTGCATTACCGGCGACCAGACTGCTCCCGCGAGATAGTTGCCGCTCATGCAGATGGCGAGCGCGATGCCGCGCCGGCGCGTGAACCACCTCGAGGTATCCGCGATCAAGGGCGCGAACGTGGCCGAAGTGCCGAGTAATCCGATCAGCACCCCTTGCGCGAGGCTGAACTGCCACATGTTCGTCGCCAACCCGGCCGCGATGTAGCCAAGGCACAGGAACACGGTACCGATGACAGCGGGCAGCGCGACCCCAACGCGGTCGGAGAGCCGACCCATCAGCACCCCGCCCAAGCCAAATCCGATCATCACCAGCGTGTAGGGCAGCGACGCTTCGCCGCGCCCGGCGCCGAATTCCATCTGGATCTTCGGCAGCACGATCGAGACCGTGTACATGCCCGAGCCACCGATCGTCATGAGCGCGAGCGAGACCCAGAGGCGGGTCCAGGCGTACGGCGATTCGATCTGAGTGGGTGGCGTCTGCGTGCTCATCGTCGTCCGTTTGGGCGCTCGCGGGCGCCCGCGCGCAATCTCAGATCGTCAGCGAAACCGGTGTCGGCAGCGGCTTGCCGGAAAAGTGCGCATTCAGATTGTCGAGCAGCAGCGCGGTCGACGCGGCGCGCGCCTCCGGCGCGAGTCCGGCGCAATGCGGCGTGATGACGACATTGTCGAGCTGCAACAACTGCGGCAGATGCGTCGGGGTGGCGGGTTCGCCTTCGAGCACATCGAGCCCTGCGCCGGCGATTCGCTTCGCTCGCAGGGCGTCGATCAATGCTGCCGTGTCCACCACGGTGCCACGCCCGACGTTGACGAGGTAGCCCTTGGGTCCGAGCGCGGCGAGCACCTCGGCGCTGACGAGGTGTCGGGTTTGCGCGCCACCCGGTGTGGCGACGACCAGGAAATCGGCCCAGGTCGCCAGGGCGATCGGATTGTCGAAGTAGCGATAGGACGAATCGTTGACGGCATTGCGATTGTGATAGCCGATGGGCATGTCGAAGCCGCGCGCGGCACGGTACGCGATCCGGGTTCCGATCGTGCCCAGGCCGAGGATGCCCAGCCGCTTGCCGCAGACCGTGGGCGCCTCGACCCGCCATTGGTCCTGCCAGCCGCCGGAGCGCACCAGCCGATCGGCCTGAAGCACCTGCCGGGCCGTCGCCAGCACGAGCATCATGGCGGAGTCGGCGACGGCCGCCGCGTTCGTTCCGGGGCAGTGGGTAACCGCGATCCCGCGTCGCCGGGCGGCTTGCAGATCGACGGCTTCGTAGCCGGCGCCGGTGGTGCAGACGATCTCGAGCTTCGGCAGTAGTGCCATCTCGGCGTCACTCAGCCCGCCGCGACCGCTGGTCAGAACTGCTCTCACCGTTTCGGCGCCGTCACGAACGGCCTCCATCCGACTGGCATAGCGTGACAGGTCGCGCACGCGATAACCGGCGGCCGTCAGTCGGGCGGCGCGCTCGGAGCTCACGCGCCCCAGGGCCAGGACGTCGA
>WYBJ01000156.1 GCA_011525945.1 Burkholderiaceae bacterium
AGAATCTCAAGTGGGAGACGGTACCCACGCCCGAACCCGAGGCGGGCGAGGTGCTGCTACGGGTGCGCGCAGTCAGCGTCGATCTGTTTCAGATGGAGTTCCGCAGCGGACGCGCGCTACAGGTTGCACTACCGCGCATCATCGGCAATGGCCCGGCGGGAGAGATCGCCCGACTCGGTGCGGGTGTGCAAGGTTTTGCTCCGGGGCAGCGCGTGGTCGTCTGCAACAACATCAGCTGCGGTAACTGCAAGTATTGCCGCATGGGACGCGAGACGCTCTGTGCCGGGCTCACGAATCATCGCGGGGGCATGATCGGCGCCCATCGCGACGGCGGCTACGCCGAATTCGTCGCGGTGCCGGCGCGTAATCTCCTCGTCCTGGCCGGCGGCGTATCGTTCGAGCAGGCGTGCCTGATCCCGAACACTATCGGGCCGGTGGTCAAGGCATGTTCGGCCCGTGCCCGCATTCGCCCCGGGGACAATGTGCTGATCATCGGCGCCGGCGGGGGCATGGGGTTGCACGCCATCCAGGCGGCGCGCACCTGCGGCGGACGGGTCATCGCGGCGATACGCTCGCCGCGCACGGCCCAAGCGTGCAAAGCCTCGGGCGCCGACATCGTGGTGTCGAGCCTGGAGCACGATCTCGCGCAGGAGGCGCACCGCCTCGCCGGGGGTTGGGGCGTCGACGTCGTGCTCGACTTCGTCGCCAACCGCGAAACGCTGCAGGCGGGTATCGCCGCACTCGCACCCGCGGGTCGGCTGGTCATCATGGGTTACTTCCCGCGTGGCGGGATGCTCGAGACACTCACCTGGCCCTTCACCGAGGAGATCGAGGTGACCGGCAATCGCTCCGCGGGACGCCAGGACATCGCGCAGTCATTGGCTCTCGTTCAGGATGGGCGCATCAAGCCCGTCATCGGCCGCACCTTCGCCTTGAACGATGCAGTGGCCGCGCACAAGGCGTTCGAGGCTGGCGAGATCGTCGGTCGGGCCGTGCTGCTCGTTTGAACCCAAAACGCGGGTGAACCCATGAGGAGGAACGGTATGTACGCAAGAATCGCTCTTGTCCTTGGCGTCATCGGTTGCTTCGCCTCGTCACTCGCGCCGGCCGCCGGCGCGCCGGAGTTTCCCAACCGGCTGGTGCGTATCATCCTGCCGCAGCCCGCAGGCGGCGGCACCGACGTCGTCGCGCGCGCGATCGCGATGAAACTATCCGATGCTTGGGGTCAACAGGTCATCGTCGACAACCGTCCGGGCGCCAATGGCATCATCGGCGTCGAGCAGTTCAGCAAGAGCAAGCCCGACGGCTACACGCTGCTCTACGGCTTCACGTCGCTGCTCACGATCAACGGTTCGGTCTACAAATCGCTGCCCTACGATACCCTGCGCGACTTCGCCGGCGTGACCCAGACGGTCACCAACACCATGGCGCTGGTGGTCAATGCGCATCTGCCGGTGCGCTCGGTGACGGAGTTGGTCGCGCTGGGACGCTCGCGGCCCGGCGAGCTCCTGTACGGCTCCTTCGGGGTCGGTAACCAGACCCATCTCACCGCGGAGCTCTTTCGGCTGGAGTCGAAGCTCAAGATGCTGCACGTGCCCTACAAGGGCGAGACGCCTGCGCTCACCGAACTGGTGGGCGGGCAGGTGGTGATGATGTTCGCGCCCTCGGCCGGAGTCACGCCGCACGTGAAGTCCGGACGGCTGCGCCTGCTCGCCACGTGCGGCAAGCAGCGCGCGGCCGCCTTCCCCGATACCCCGACCATGGTCGAGTCCGGATTCCCGCGCGTGATCTCCGTCGGCTGGGGCGGACTGCTCGTGCCGCGGGGGACGCCGCCCGATATCGTGCGCAAGATCCAGCAGGAAGCCGCGCTCGCGCTCAACGCGCCCGATATGCGCGGCCGCCTCGCCGCACTCGGCGCCGAGCCCAACGGCACCACGCCCGAAGCGTTCGATACGCTGCTCAGGGCCGAAACCGAGAAGTGGGCCGGCGTGGTGAAAGGCGCGGGCTTGTACCACAGTCAATGACGCAGCGCCCAGCCATGAAGTGCAGGCCGCCGGGTCACGAGATCCGCTGCGATGGGCCGCTTGAATTGCGCTGCGCCTACACGTCATCCGGGGCGGCTTGGTCACTACTGTGGAAAGCAATTTCCCGGACGGGTTTCTCACCACGGACGTTTTTTCCGGTCGGACCCCACGAACAGACACGATCCGTCGCCCATATCGTCGTGAATTGACCGGGAACGAAGAACTCGATGAACGTAACCTGCTCATCAGACTCGGTGAGGGAGTAATGCCACTCGCCAGCCGGGTGGTAGACGACATCACCTTTCTTCAGGGAATGGGGAACATCATCTGCGTAACCCGTCGCCTTGCCTTGCAGCACGTACTTGAAGTGCTCGGCCCCCTCATGCCGATGATTGGAGCCGGAAGTATTCGGCGGATAGACGATCATTTCACACTTGATCGCCCGCGTGCCGAAAAGCTTCGGTGTCGCCATATAGATCCGCTTGCGTGCGTCGTGCTTGGAATCCAGCACGGGCTCCCGCGTCCAGTCGAGCACGTTGGATCGTACCGAGGCGGCACTGAAATCCGAGTCGACGCGGCCGACATCCGGGATCTCCACGTACAGCAGCACGGTGTCCTCGTCGCCCTTCAGCACGCCTTTTTCGCCGGGAGACAGAAAGACCACGTGATCATTCGACAGATCGTGTGCTGCACGATCGTTCGCCCAAGTCGCCTCTCCTTGCACCACATGGAACCAGACCACGCTTGACGCGGGCACCTCGATATCCACGATACTGCCGGCTTCCAGGCTGAGCCTATCCAGCAATATGTGTGTGCCCCTCATCCGTTCGTCCGTGATGAGGCGTTGGCGGTACGCCTTCGTGCCGAAAGACTCCCGCGCGACTTCGCTTTCGTTGAAGACTATGGCCATGTATCTCTTCCCGATGTTCTTCTACGGAACCGACGGTGCCGATCCCTTGCGTATGATGCGACTTGGGCGCTTGCCTGGACGATTACTGCGTCGTTCTCCGACCGCATCCTACCCTCCGTGCGCCCGAACGGCCAGTGCGAGCGCGGCAGCAGGCTACTCATCGAGAGGGTGTGCGTAGATGGCGAATAGATACCGTGACGAGCCATCGCGCCTGTATGCCAGGGCCGCGGCTTGTTGCCAGCGGCGCGGCAGGAGCGATTTCCCGAGCGGCAACTGGCGTATGACAGCGGCGACACCATCGACAGTTCGGATTGGAGCGATAAGCCTACCGGCAGTGATCGGCTGATCCCGCTGCGCGAAGCGGCGAGGTTCAGCGCCGAGGCGGCGCCTGAACAGGTGCTTGCCGCCGCGCAGACTCCTAGGCGGTGACCCGCCGCTTGTATTCGCCCGTGCGGGTGTCGATCTCGATCTTGTCGCCAGTGCTGCAGAAAAGCGGGACCTGCACGGTGAGCATATCGCCCACCTTGGCCGCCTTCAGCACCTTGCCCGATGAATCACCGCGCACCGCGGGCTCGGTGTAGCTGATCTCGCGCACGACCGTCGTCGGCAGTTCGACCGAGATCGGACGCTCGTCGTAGAACACGATCTCGCACGACATGCCGTCCGCCAGGTACTGGACGGCATCGCCCATGCTTTCCTTGTCGACTTCGAACTGGTTGTACTCGGCATCCATGAACACGTAGGACGGGTCCGAGTGGTAGGAGTAGGTCGCGCCCCTGCGCTCGAGCACGACCTGTTCGAGCTTTTCGTCCGCCTTGTACACCGTCTCGGTGACGGCTCCCGAGAGCAGGTTCTTCAGCTTCATCTTCATCACGGCGGCGTTGCGGCCGCCTTTGTTGTACTCGGCGCGCAGGACGACCATGGCGTCCTTGCCGACCATCACGACGTTGCCGGCGCGAAACTCTTGTGCTTCCTTCATCGGGAACCTCTCGATCTGGGAGGAGAGCCGCCCAAGGGCGGCAGCTCATAATCAACCCGTTATTTTCCTATCCGCGCACAAAACTTGACAAGCCCTGCGGCCAAGTCCTCCGGACACGCGAGCTCTTCGGCCCAGCGCGTCGCGTGCCGTGCGAGCGCGTTGCGCTCGGCAGCGAAGCACTCCCATGCCGCGCTCAACTCGCCAGGTGCGGCGAGGCCGTTCCAGGCCCGCCAGATGTGCCGGATCGCGCCGGAGAGCCGCGGGCTCGTCCCGGCTGTGTAGCGGTCGAGAAAGGCGTGCAGCTTGATCCAATGAGCATTTTCGCCTTGGGGATAGATGTTCCAGACGAACGCGCGGCGGGCCCACTGCGCGCGCACGAAGGAATCCTCGCCACGGACGAAATTGACGTGGCAGGCCCAGAGCAGGCGGTCGAATTCGGTCTGGTCACAGAAGGGGATGATCTTGAGCCGCGCCGCGCCGCGCTCGATCCAGCCATCGATAGCGCTGCCTGGCGCGAGCGCGGCGCGCAGGTGCTCGGCCGCAGCGCCCGCGGGCATGAGCGCCGTGATCCGGGTCGTTCCGCGTGCCCAGTGCGAGAATAGCTCGGCCACCGGCGCCTGCGGGTAGCAAAAGAGGTTAACGCGCAACTCGCCCCGGGCGGGCAGCGCGAGCTCGTACTGCGCCCAGTAGCGTTCGAGCGTTCGCGGGTCGCTCAGGAATGTCGCTCGCTGTGCTTCCAGCCCACGCTCGTGCAGTAGGCCGCCGGTAGCGGGATCGAATCCGGGGAAGTAGAAATACCGGGTAAGCGGCAGCAGCGGGTGTGGCGAGGGTAAGCCGTGACAGCCACTGATCCAAGTCTCGGCCGACAGATAGTCGAGGTTGATCCAGCTTGGGCGGATCGGTCTTGCCGCCATCGATTCTACGTAGGTCTGCGGAACGGCGCATTGAAAGGTTTCGATCACGACATCGGCGGAATCGACTCGCGGAAACGGCTCGCTCCAGAGCTGCACCTGGACGCCGGCCACCCGTTGCGAGGGCAGCCGGTCGGACACGGCGGGCCAGATGCGCGCGAGTGCAGCGAGGTCATCGACCCACAAGCGCACATCGAGCTCGTGCTCGCTCGCGAGTATGCGTGCGAGCCGCCATGCGACGCCGATGTCCCCGTAGTTGTCGACGACCTTGCAGAAGATGTCCCAGCGATCGCCCATCGATGGCAATGTACGAATTCGCGAATCCTCGTGTCAATGTCTCGCGGCAATCGCACGGCAGCCGACCGAGGCGTTCGCGAATACGGGGGAGGTGGCTGGACACCGGCGTATCCGGCAAGCGTCGCCGAAGGCGCAAACGAATATGGCAAGTCTCGCTGACATCCCGATGCAGGTCATCTGGAACCGCGTGATCTCGGCCGTCGAGGAGCACGCGCAAACGCTGGTGCGAAGCGCGTTAGGCGCGGCACCACGCGCAGCGAGCTCGCGCGCGTTCGCTGCCCAAGGAGGAGAGCGAGCGTGCGAGAAAGCGGCCAGGCCGCCGCTCGGTGCGCTATGATCGCCGCGGAACCTTACCAGTGAGGGAAACATGAGAATGTTGGTGATGTTGCTGATGGCTGCCGTGGGTGCGGCTCAGGCGGCGGAGAATTCCTATCCGACGCGTCCCGTGCGCCTTCTCGTCTCGCACGCGCCGGGTGGGCCGACCGACATCATGGCGCGCATCGTCGCCCAGGGGCTCACGCACGCGCTCGATCGTCAGGTGGTGGTAGACAACCGCCCGGGCGCGGGCGGCAACATCGGCACCGCGCTCGTGGCGCGCGCGGCGCCGGATGGTTATACGGTGTTGTGCAACAGCAGCGCGTTCGCGGTGAACGTTACTCTGTTCCGCAAGCCGGGCTACGACCCGAAGGATTTCGTGCCCATCATCAACGGCGGCGTGATCCCCAACCTTCTGTTCGCGCATCCATCGCTTGCGGCCAACAACCTGCAGGAGTTGATCAAGCTCGCCAAGAGCAAGAAGCTGTCCTACGCGTCTTCGGGCATCGGCACGACGCCGCACCTCACCGCCGAGCGCCTCCTGCGGACAATGGCGGGGGTGGACATCACGCACATTCCGTACAACGGCGCAGCGCTTGCGGCGGCAGCCGTGATGGCAGGCGAGCCCCTCGTCGGAACCGCCGCTGTGACCGCACCCGCGCCTCTGATCCGTGCCGGCAAGCTGAAGGGCATCGCGGTGACGAGCCCGCAGCGCACGCCGGCGTTGCCGGATGTCGCCACCGTGGCGGAGTCGGGCTTCCCAGGCTACGAGGACTACACCTGGATCGCGTTCTTTGCGCCGCGCGGGACCCCAAAGGCGATCGTCGACAAACTCAACGCCGAGATCACGACTACACTGCAGACGCCTGCGGTGAAGGAGAAACTCGGCACGCTCGGCTTCGAGTTCTTCCCCAACACCGCCGCGCAGTTTGCCGACTATCTGCAGAAGGAGGTGGTGAAGTGGGGCAAGGTCGTGAAGGACTCGGGGGCCAGGGTCGATTGAGCCGAGAGCGGCCACGTTGATGGCGACGCCGCCCGGGCGCGAAGATCCGCAGGAGGCGGCGTGCCGACGATAACGGCGGGGCTGGCGCCGTGCCGGTCAGCGTCCGAGGTTTGGTGACAACGAGTCAATCCGGAGAATGCCGATGAGTGTTCGGATCGCGCACAATCTCAAACTGATCGGACGGCACGACGCGGGCGGCGCGCCGAATCTCGGCGAAGGCACCGCGATGAAGATCGCCCGGGACGGCCGGCGCTATCTCTACATCGCGCACGAGAACTGGCCGGTCGCGTTTTCGATCTTCGATGTGACCGAACCGCGCGATCCGCGTATGGTATGGCAGCTCAAGTTGCCGGGGCCGCACGCGCGCGGTAATTCGCTCGCAATGCGCGGCGACACGCTGCTTATGGCCTACCAGGTCAACAAATACGGCCTGAAGCCCGCCGGATTTCAGGTCTATGACATCGCCAACCCGGTCGAGCCGCGCGAAGTAACTTTCTTCGACCTCTCCGGCGCCACCAGCCAGGGCACGCACTACATCTCGTTCATGGACGGCGAATACGCGCATATCTCGACCGGCGCCCCCGATTTCGAGAGCAAGCATCGACACGATCATCAGATCTACATGATCGTCGATATGCGCAGCCCCTCGAAGCCCGTGGAGGTCGGCCGCTGGTGGATGCCGGGTCAGCGCGTGGGCGAGGCCGAGGAGCTGCCGCCGCGGCACGAGGGATTTCTCGATGTCGGTTACCGGCCGCACCACACGCTCAGTTATCCCGAGCGGCCCGATCGCGCGTATATCGGCTGGATCGACGGCGGCATCATCATCCTCGATATCGCCGACAAGGCGCGGCCGAAAATGATCAGCCGGCTGGATTATCACCCGCCGTTTCCCGGCTTCACGCACACCTGCCTGCCATTGTTCAACCGCGACCTCATGCTGGTGACCGACGAGGCGACCGGCGATCACGGCCGCGATTGGCCGAAGCGCTATTGGATCGTCGACATCCGCGAAGAGAAGAACCCCGTCATGATCGCGAGCATGCCGCTACCCGACAATTTCGACGAATTGCATCGCATCGGCGGGCGCATCGGCGCCCACAACATCCACGAGAACGAGCCAGAGCCGGGGAGCGCCAAGCTCGAGAACACGGTCGTCACCACCTGGTTCAGTGCGGGACTTCGCATCTACGACATCCGCGATCCCTTCCGGCCCGAGGAGATCGCGGCGTTTCTGCCGGAAACGCCGGAGGGTCAGCGCGGCTGCCGCATCAGCGATTGCTTTGTCGACGATCGCGGCATCATCTACGCCTGCGATCGCGCCAAAGGCGGGCTCTACATCCTCGAATACACCGGCAAGCAGCCGCTCAATTGATCCTGCGAATGCTGAACATCGATCTATTCACCCGATACGCAACCGCGCTGAGCGCGGCTTACGCCAAGCCTGGTCCGACCGCATCGGCGGCACTGGCGACGCGCTGTCCCCACCACTCCGGGCCCTCCAGGACATACTTCCATTCGGGGTTCTGCGCGCGGTCGCGAAGTGCCGCCATCACGCGTCGGAAGACGTGCGCATTCGCCTGCGCGAACTCGAAATAGCCGACGAAATCGTACTGCCCCGGCTGCCCGTAGCGCTCCGGTGCGTGCGCCAGGCGCCGCACCACGGTTGCAATCGCCTCCTCGGAGGCGAGACTGTGCCCCTTGACGATCATCCTGTCCTCCGCATCGAGGCGCGGCAGAAAGAAGCTCTCGCGCTTGATCCAATCCATCGCCCACCATTCTGGCGTCTTGTTCATCGGCGTGACCACGCCAAGCGGATGCTCCGAGGCGGGCCGTGGCGCGAGTGCCGGCGTATACGCGTACTGCGTCATCGCGTAACTCGTATACGAGTGCGGGCGCTGCACGCCGCCGATCGCCTCGAGCGTACCGCCATGCGCGGACATGACCCCGTTCAGGTGTTGCTGCACCCGCGCCACGCGATCGTGGCTCGTGGCCTCGATGCGCAGCATGGCATCCGCATTCGAGATGCCGGGATGTGGGAGATCACGCTCGCTGCCAAGGGTCGGTTCGGCGCGAAGCCATTGGTAGCAACCGACTGCCTTCTCCGCTTCGGAGGCCTGGCCGATCTTATCATGCAAGGTGCATAGTCCTTCGGTCACGGCATCGAGTGCGCTCGCGAGCGCTGGCGTGCGCCGGGCGCGCGGCAGCGTGAGGAAGAAGGAGTGCTGGTAGCCGATCACTTGCGTCGTAAGGTTCAGTCGTGCCGGGTTCATACTCATCTCCTTCGATTGCGGTGATGTCCGAGATGCGTGAATGAGGTCATGGCGACCATTACCGAGTGGCCGGCGGTCCCCATCTTGCGCGGAACACTGGCGCCGTCGCGCGAAAGCACCCGCTATCAGCGCCGGTCGTCACGTCCGAACGATATCGGCCTTGATGTCATTTTCTCGCGTCCAGATCCGATAGCAGCTGCAACTGCACTTCTTGAATCTGAACCAGCCGCTCCCACTGGTGGGAGAGAAGATGATCCACCTTCTCATGCAAGTGCCGGATCTCGAGCTCCGCCTTGAGATTGATCTGATAGTCGTGCTGCGAGCGGGCCCGATCTTTTGCCTCCTGACGATTCTGACTCATCATGATGATGGGGGCCTGTACCGCTGCCAGGCAGGAAAGTATGAGATTCAGAAAGACGAACGGGTATGGATCAAGCGGCCGCCACAGCAAAACGAACGAGTTGAATATGACCCAGAGAGCCAGAAAGATTGCGAAGCAAATGAGGAAGGTCCAGCTGCCGCCAAAGTCGGCAATCTTGTCTGCCAAACGCTCGCCGAGCGACCAATTCTGGTCCAGCTCCTCATCCACATTGGACGAGATGATCTCGTGCTCTTGCAGACTACGCACCACCTCCTGCTCCAGGGAAGAGAGCTCTCCCCGTTCGGACTCGAGCAGATCGTGAACGTACTTGCCTCGGATCGCGGTCAGATCGGGCCTGCAGATGTACATCTGCGGTGACCAGTCAGGCTTGGACTTGCAAATCTCCGCCGCGAGTTCCTTGCGGATGATCTCACCGGAGACAAGGTTGCGGAGCGGGAAAGACTTACCGCAGATCGCGCAAGATCTCGTTGGGTTCTTGAGAGTCGTCATGTGCTCAGGCACCGATTCGAGCGTGAGGCGGCATACGCGAACGAATACCAATCCAGGCTGAACATGCCGCTCGCATGGCCGGTGACGGCATCGCCGACGGTCGCGACCCTGTGTGCTGCTCGGGCTGCGCACACGAGCGAGGCGTAGGCGTGGCGCAATTGTTCGCATCGCCGACTGCGCTGCGCCCCGGACAACATGCGCGAATCCAATACCCGCCTCGCGACCTCTCGCACGCGCAAAGAATGTGGACCGCACCGCACGCTTTTCAGCGACTGCCACTGTATCGCCGGCGCCTTGGTCGGTCAATCGCGCTGGCAATCGCTCGAATGGGCAGCTTAGAATACGGATTCGCCGAACGGGTGGGTGTTCTGATGCCAGCGCGCGCATCCGCCGATCGCGGCCACAGACTTTCCGGTGGCCGATCAAACTCACCGACAACAGGAGAGCGCAGGAGATGAGAAGGCAATGGATGCTAGCAGCCGGGGTTTTCGCGATGTTCGCGGCCGGCAGCGCCTGGGCGCAGACTTGGCCGACCAAGCCGGTGCGCGTGATTATTCCGTGGCCGGCGGGTGGATCCAACGACGTGGTCGGGCGCATCATCACGCAAAAACTCGCCGAGACGCTGGGTCAGTCGTTCATCGTGGAGAACCGCAGCGGCGCCGCGGGCACGATCGGCGCGGACGTGGTGGCGAAGGCGCCCGCGGACGGTTACACGCTGATGGTTCACTCGACCACCCACGTCGGCAACGCGCACCTCTACCGGAAGCTTCCATACGACACGCTGAAAGATTTCACCGGTGTGGCCATGCTGGTGGCGCAACCGGGCGCGCTCACGGTTCACCCATCCCTGCCCGTGAAAAGTGTCGCGGAGTTCATCTCGCTCGCAAAGAAGCGGCCGGGCGAGATCCTCTACTCGTCCTCGGGCAATGGCAGCGCCCCGCATCTGTCGATGGCGCTCTTCATCGCGATGACGGGTGTCAAGCTCGTACACGTGCCTTACAAGGGTGGCACGCCGCAGGTCACCGCGCTGGTCGCAGGCGAGGCGCAGGCGTCGATCGCGACCGTGTCGACGGTCCTCCACCACATCCGCGCCGGCCGCCTGCGGGCACTCGGCGTGAATTCGGCTGCGCCGGTGAGCGCGCTGCCGGACGTGCCGCCCATCGCGGCGACCGTCCCGGGGTACGAGATGACCCCGTGGATCGGCTTCTTCGCGCCGGCTGGCACGCCGCAGGCGATCGTCAACCGCCTGAACGCCGACATCGCGACGATCCTCAAGACGCCGGAGATCGCCACGAAGCTTGTCAACCTCGCGCTCGAGCCGTCGGTCGAGAGCGTGGACGCCTTCAACGCGCGCATCCGCGCCGACTATGAAAAGTACGGCAAGCTCATCCGCCTTGCCGGCGCCAGGGTGGAGTGATCGGTGACTCGGATGTTGTTTCACTTTCACGCGGGAGTACCAGTCATGCCACAACACGCGGTCGTTGCCGCACTTTTCACTGGCGCAGCCATCGCAGCGCTGCCTGCGCAAGCGCAGGGCGGCGCCATCGGCAGATTCCCTGAACGCCCCATCCGACTCGTGGTCGGGTTTCCGCCGGGCGGCGCGACCGACATCCTCGCACGCATCCTTTCGCAGTACATGCCGGAGTACATCGGCCAGCAGGTGGTGGTGGATAACCGCGGTGGTGCGAGCGGCACCATTGCGGCCGCGATGGTGGCGAAGGCGGCGCCCGACGGCTATACGACCATGATGGTGCCGAGCGGGCCGTACACGATCGGCGCCAACACCTACACGAAACTGCCCTACCACGCCGTGAATGACTTCACCGGCGTTTCGCTGCTCGTGTGGGTGACGAACGTGATCGTCGTGCCGCAGAATTCCCCGGTCAAGACGCTGCCGGACCTCATTCGCATCGCGAAGGAGAAGCCCACCACCTTTTCGTCGTCCGGAGCAGGATCCTTGCATCACCTTTCGGGTGAAGTGTTGAAGCGCCTGACAGGCACCGACATGACCCATATTCCGTACAAGGGAGCGGGTCCCGCTCTCGCCGCGCTAGCGGGTGGCGAAGTGACTTTCGGCTTCACGTCGATGCCCTCCGCAATGCCCCTCATCAGCGCGAAACGGATCCGGCCGGTCGCCGTGACAAGCCTGAAGCGCATGCCGGCGCTGCCCGACACGCCGACGATGACCGAAGCCGGCGTGCCGCCGCCTCCCGGGCTCGATATCCGGGAGTGGTATGGCGTGATCGTACCCGCCGCCACCCCGACGCCGATCGTCGACAAGCTCAATGCCGAGATGATCAAGGTTTTCAAGCGCCCCGACGTGCAGAAGCGGCTCACCGAGATGGGTGCGGAGTTCCTGGGCAGCTCTCCACAGGCGCTGAGCAAGCAGCTCGCGAACGACGTCGCGACGTGGGCAAAGTGGGTGAAGGACGTGGGCATTCGCGCGGATTGACCCGATTCAGCGCGAGGGGTCCCGCCCTTCTACATGGCACGCTTCACGATGCTGGCATGCTCGATTCTATGGTCATGGAGGCGGGTCGGGCCCTAGAGCGTCCAGCCGCGCGGCTCCTCGTCGAGCACGCCGACCGCCGCCAGTTCGCGTTCGACCCAGGCCTTCTCTTGCGCGTTGAGCGCAAGCAGCGGCCTGCGCGGAAGCCCGACACGGCGTCCCAGCAGCTCCATCGAGTACTTGACTGCGACCGGGTAGTTGTAGCGCACGACCTTGAGCAGGCGGCTCACGCGCCGCTGGTGCGGGCGCGCGGCTGCATAATCGCCGCGGCGGCAGGCGTCGTAGAGCGCGTGTAGCAGGCGTGGCGCGATCTCGCTGCAGCCCGAAACGCAGCCATCGCCGCCGAGCGCCATCGACGCGAGCAGGTGCTCGCTCGCGGTGAGCGCCGCGATGTCGCGCTCCTGGGCTTCGATCTGCGCGCAGATATCGCCGAAGCTCTCCATGCTGAGCGAGGCGTCCTTGATCCCTGCGAAACCGGGAATGCGCGCGAACAGCCGCGCAAGCACTGCCGGCGTGAGTTCGACCCCTGAGACGGCAAAATTGTTGTAGGCGAAAATCCTGCCGCCCGCCGCTGCCGCTACCGCCGCAAAATGCTCGACCAGCGCGTCCGGGCCCGACTTCCAGAAATACGGCGCCATCAGCACCACGCCAGTGGCGCCGATGCGTGCGGCATGTTGCGCCATTGCCACGGCAAGATCGGTGCCGGCGTACGAGACATGCACGAAGGCCGGGACGCGGCCGTTCACCGCACGCACGAAGAACTCGGCAAGGGCGCAACGCTCTGCCTCGGTCAGGCTTACCGATTCGCCGATGTGCATCGGGTGCGCGATCACGTGCGCGCCGCTGGCGATCATGAACTCGATCTGGCGTGCGAAGGTGTCGTAGTCGACGCTGTGGTCGGGCTTGAACGGCGTCACTGGAGAGCCGATGATGCCGCCGTAGGTCTTGCGCACGTATGGTCTCCGTCAGCCCGCATCCCTCGCCGGGCGAATGATAGACTTCTCGCATGCGTCGCTCAAGCGACTGCGACCGAGGCCGAATCATCTCGGCAGGTATCTGCCCGGATTGGATTCGTTGCCGCGCGGACGAAGTCCGGGCACAACCGTGATGCACACTGGGATTACCGCGATCGCGGAGACGAACAAGGAGCAGACATGACGACGAGACGAAACTTCCTTCGCTGGTCTGGAGCTGCGGCCGCTGCGGCAGCCCTGCCGAAGCCGGCGTCCGCACAGAACTGGCCGAACAAGCCGATGCGAGCGATTGTGCCTTTCACTGCGGGATCGACCACTGACATCGTCGGGCGTCTCGTGCTGAACGAGCTCGCGACCGCGCTTGGCCAGACGATCGTGGTCGAGAATCGCTCGGGCGCGGGCGGCACGATCGGAACCGCCATAGCTGCAAAGGCGGAGCCGGACGGCTACACGATGCTGGTTCACGCGTCGGCGCATTCGGTGGCGCCTGCCGTGTATGCGAATCTGTCTTATGACGCGAGCCGGGATTTTTCGGGCGTTGCCGTCTTCGGTGTCGTGCCCAACGTGACGGTGATCTCGTCAGCCATGGGCGTCAAAACGCTCAAGGAGCTCGTCGAAGCCGGGAAGAAACGCCCAATGACGTTCGCCTCCGCCGGCGTCGGCAGCGCCAGCCACTGGGCGGCCGAGCGACTGCGCCTCAGTGCCGGCCTCAATGCTACCCATGTTCCGTATAAAGGCGGACCCGAGGCGCTCACCGACGTGATGACCGGACGCGTGGATTTCATGTCCGTCGGCATCGGGTCCGCACTTGCCCTCATCCGCCAGGGCAAGCTCCTCCCGCTTGCTGTGAGCACGGAGAAACGATCCGGCGCGCTGCCGGATGTGCCGACGACCACCGAAGCCGGCTACCCGAACAGCATCTTCACGTTCTGGAACGGCTTGCTGGTACCGGCAAAGACCCCGCGCAATATCGTCGAGCGCCTGCATGCGGAGATCCAGAGCGTGCTGCGCGCGCCAGCAACGATCGAGAAGTTCAAGCCGATGGCGATGGATCCGATGCCGCTCACACCGGCTGAGTTCGACGCCCTGATCAAGAAAGAGGTCGAAGACAACATCACGCTTTCCAAGGCGCTGGGGTTGAAGCGCAACTGACGTTGCGCGCGCAGGCGCGTCGGCGATGGTCTCGGGCTCGGCGCTTTCGCTAGGAACTGTACTCGTGCGCTTCGAGCTCCCCGGCGGGGAGGCACTGCGTATGGCTGCCGGCCCGACAAGCTCGGCGTGTTCAAGATCGGTCTGCTTCGCCGCGGCGCTCGCTCGCCAATCCCATCCGAAAAATGCGCGCAACGAGTCACTGCCGACGATATCATCGAGGGCGCGCCACCGATCCAGCAACCAGAGGAGGTACCGTGATGCCACGACATTTCCCGGGATGCATCGTGTTGCTCCTGCTGAGCGTACCGGCGCTCGGCGCCGTGACCGACCTCGCACAGTCCTACCCGTCGCGGCCGGTGCGCGTGATCGCTGCGCAGTCAGCGGGATCATCGCTCGACACGATTGCCCGCATCGTCATCGCAAGGCTCTCCGAGGAGGCAGGCCAGCAGTTCGTGATCGACAACCGCGGCGGCGCTGCCGGCACTATCGGTTTGGAACTCGGTGCGCGAGCGACGCCCGACGGCTACACGATCATCGTGGGAGCTTCGAGCTCGATGATCGTGTCGACCTTCACCTACCGCAAGCTCGCATTCGACACGCTCAAGGATTTCGATCCGATCTCGATGACCGTGAACGCGGTCGGCCTACTGGTCGTGCACCCGAGCCTGAAGGCAACGAGCGTGAAGGAGCTGATCGCGCTGGCGAAAGCTCAGCCCGGCAAGCTCAACATGACCTCCGCCGGGGTCGGATCATCCAGCCATCTCTCCGGTGTCATGTTCACCACGCTCGCCGGCATCAACAGCATCCATGTGCCCTACAAGGGCGGTGGCCCAATGGCAGCGAGTGTTGTCGCCGGCGAGACGCAGTGGGGGATCGGACCCGCCGCGGCCCTCATGGGCCACGTCAAGGCTGGCCGCTTGCGAGCGCTCGCGGTCACCTCGAAGGAGCGCTCGCCGCTGCTTCCCGAGCTGCCGACGATAGCCGAGGCCGGCGTGCCAGGCTACGAGTACACGAGCTGGAACGGCGTGTTCGCCCCGCGTGGCACACCGCGCGCGATCGTGCAGCGGCTGCACGCCATGCTGCAGACGGCGCTCGCCGATGCCGAGGTGAAGAAGCTCTACGCCGCGCAGGGGCAGGTCCCGCTCGGGAGCAGCAGCCCGGAGGCGTTCGGCCGGTTCGTCAGGGACGACTACGCCCGGATCGAGAAATTGGTGCAGATGGCGGGGATCAAACCCGAGTGATTGGCGGCGACTGTCCCTTCGGTCGTGCGTAGCCTCACCCGCCACGAATCGTTCTTCGGACCCTGTAAGATCCCGCCGGCCGCCGCCGGCGGCTCGATCAGCCTTGAGCCGATCCGCGTTCATCGGCCTCTCCGCCTTGACGGTCAGCGGCGGTTTCATTATTGTCGATTCACCCCACTGCTCAGCCCGAGGAGAATGGTGCGATGTTGCTCGACGACATGGTAGAGCGCAGCCTGCCGGAAGAGACGCGCATGATGCGCGACGTCACGCGCAAGTTCGTGGACGAGCACGTCATCCCGTTCATGCGCCAGCACTGGCAGCAGGAGTGGAGCATGCGGCCGGATGGCCGACTTCCGGACCGGATACTGCAAGTTGCGGACGAGATCGGCATCCGCACGCTCGGCGTGCCGGAGGAGTTCGGCGGCATGGCGCTCGATCCTCGCACCGAGACCCAGACCTTCGCCGTAATCTCCGAGGAGATCTCGCGTGGCGACTGCGGTCTCTCGGACAAGCTCGTGCAGATCTGGAAGGTTTCTGTGCTGCTGCGTAACGTCGCGCCGCGCCACCTGCAGGAGCTGTGGTTCCCGCGAGTTGTCGAGGATCCGAGCTTTCTCCTCGCGCACTGCTTGACCGAGCCGCGCGGCGCCTCGGACCGCTGGCTGCCGTACAACGTACCCGAGGCGGCGATGCAAACCCGCGCCGCCCTGAAGGGCGATCGCTGGGTGATCAACGGTCGCAAGCAGTTCATCAGCAACGGCTACGACGCGAAGCTCTACGTCGTCTACGCGAACACGAACCCCAAGGTTGGAATGCTTCAGGGTACCTCCAGCTTCCTCGTCCCGCGCGCCACGCCGGGCCTCACGGTCCAGCGCTGCAACGAGACGCTCGGCGGGCGCTTCATGAACAACGGCGAGATCGTGTTCGAGGACATGGAGCTGCCGCGGGATCACCTGCTCGCCGAAGGCGACGCGCTCATGCGTGCGGGCATCTACTTCCGGCCGGGCAAGATCATCCAGGGCTCGAAGAACCTCGGCGTGGGCGTGCGCGCCTTCGAGGAGACCGCCAAGTACGTCCAGGAGTACGTGCAGGGCGGACGCATCCTCATCAAGCATCAGGCCACCGCACTGCGTCTCGCGGATATGGCGACGGAGATCTGCGCGGTGCGCGGGCTGCTGCGCGAAGCCGCCGCCGCGGTGGACGCGAAAGCCCCCGAGGCCGATGTCCTGTGCAACATGGTGAAGCTCTACGCGTCCGAGTCCGTGCTGCGGGTGTGCAAGCACGCGATGGAACTGCATGGCGGCAACGGCACGATGCTCGACTTCGGCATCGAGAAGCTCTACCGCGATGCGTCGATGTTCCTGCATATGGACGGCACCGTGGATGTCAGCAAGTTCAAGATCGTCAAAGGGCTCTTTCCCGACACCGCGGGCAAGTACGCGGGCCCGGAGGCCTGAGGCGGTGAGGTGCGCCGCGCGCATGATCACCCGGGGCACGGTGCCGCGCGCGCTGGCGGTCGAGCGCCGGTAGCTTGCGCACCGACTCGGGGTAATCGTACATGCGCATCGGATTCATCGGCTTGGGCGACATGGGCGGCTGCATCGTGCCACGGCTGCTCGCGGCGGGGCACACGGTGATCGGCTGGAACCGCTCGGCCGGGAAGGCTGCAGCGCTTGCGGCGAAGGGGATGCAGGTCGCCGCGAGCCCTCGCGAGTTGGCCGGCGCTGCCGAGATCGTATTCTCCATCGTCACCGACGGCGCGGCGGTGAAAGCCGTGGCGCTGGGTAAGGACGGCATCATCGAGGGGCTACGCACGAGCGCCGTCTATCTCGACATGAGTACGATCTCGCCCGATGTGAGCCGCGAGGTGTCTTCCGCCTTTGCGGCCAAGGGTCTCACGATGCTCGATGCGCCGATCTCCGGCAGCCCGATCACCGTGAACGACGGCAAGGCCTCTCTCATGGTGGGCGGGGACCGTGCTGCTTTCGAGCGCGTACGACCGGTGCTGTCCGCGATCGGACCAAAGGTGAGCTACATCGGCGCTTCCGGGCTCGCGGTGCAGATGAAGCTCTCGATCAACCTGCTGCTGATGGTCGAGGTGATCGCGTTCGGCGAGGCGGTCGCCCTCGCCGAAAAGGGCGGAGTCGATCGTACCATCGCAGTGGAGGCGATGCTCAACAGCGTCGCCGCCTCGCCCGTGCTGGGTTACCGCGGGCCGTTCATACTCGACGGCCGCATGCCGGCTAAACCGCTTGCCGACGTAGCGCTCCAGCAGAAGGACATGACGCTGGTGCTCGAACAAGGCCGCAAGCTCGGTTCGCCGGTGCCGATCGCGGCCGCCGCAAACGAGTTGATGAACGCGTGCCGCGGCCTCGGCCTCGGCCATCACGATTTCGTAGTCGCACACGAGGCGTACCGCCGTCTGGGAGGACAGTCCAAGTGAGCAAGGATTCGACAACGAGCATCGATCCGCATCACAAGCCTTACATGACGAACCTCCGGGATGTGCCGAAAGTCGGCGGGCTCAAGGCGAAGGACGGCTGGGTCAACATGCAGGTACAGTTTCTGATCGACCAGAAGAGTGCGGACTCAGACAAACTGCTGGTCGGCTGGACCGTACTGCCGCCGGGCGCGCAGCACGACCGTCATCGGCACTTCAACTGCGACGAGTTCTGGATCGTGGTAAAGGGTCATGGCGTGATGTACACCGATGACGGCGGCGAGAGACCCTCGGGCGAAGGCGACGTCGTGTTCACGCCGCGCGGACACTGGCATGGCTTCAAGAACACATCCGGCGAGGATGTCGTGCTGGTCTGGGGCTGGAGCGGGGCAGGGTCGCTCGAAGCCGCCGGGTACGAATCGATCGAAGGCGGCCGCTCGCACTGATCACGCCATGCGCGACGCGCTGGATGATCCGCGCATCGCCGCCGGCATGGCGGCGCAGCGCGCGCTGCGCCAGCGCAAAGTCGCCGCAGGCGAGCGCATCATCGGCTGGAAGGTCGGCTTCGGTGCGCCGGCGGCGATGCGGACCTTACGCATCGGATCGCCGCTCATCGGATTTCTCGCCGAGCGCGCGCGGATCGATTCCGGCACGGCCGTTTCCTTGCATGGCTGGATCAGACCGGCGGCCGAGGCCGAGGTGGCCGTTTACCTCGGCAGCGCCGTGCCCGGTGGCGCGGACCGCGAGACGGCGCACGCCGCAATCACCGCCATTGGCCCGGCGATCGAACTGGCCGATGTCGACAGCGCGCCTGATGACGTCGAGCGCATCCTCGCGGGAGACATCTATCAACGACACGTCATGCTTGGCGCACGCGATGCCACGCGCGCGGGTGGCAGGCTCGACGGACTCGTCGCGCGCGTCAGCCGAAATGGCGCCGAGGTCGCATCGATTGCAGGTGCGGCCGTACAGGCGCTCACGGGTGATCACATCGATATCGTGCGCCACGTCGCCGACGTTCTCGACGCTCTGGGTGAGCGACTCGGCGCCGGACAGTTCATCATCACGGGCTCGATCACGCCGCCGCTTTGGGTTCAAGCCGGTGAGTCGCTTCGCTTCGAGCTCGCACCCGTGGGATCGCTGGAAGTTTCGTTCGCGCACGAAGCAACGCCTCGACGCGACGTAACGGGGTAGCGGCTTCCGATCGCATGACGCCCGCCATGCGCGGCGCCACGAAAAATTGCTCGACGAACGCTTCCGTTGCGAGAGGATGGTTCGCTGACCTACGCCCGTCTCGCGCCGTGCGCCGCGGCTCTGCTCGCAGCCGGATCGTACGCGCATGACGCGCGGACCTTGCGACGGACCGGCGAGCGCAAAGCGCCGTGCCCACGCCTCGCCGGCGCGAGGCGCTGTCAGTCGATCTTCATGCCCGCTTCCTTGACCACGCGAGCATAGGTCGCAAGTTCACTCCTGACCCGCTCGGCGAACGCCTGCGGAGTGCTGCTGAATGCCTCGGCGCCGACCTTGGCGAACGCCGCCTGCACCTCGGGCAGCGCGATTGCGCGCACCGTCTCCTCGTGCAGCCGCGCAAGGATGGGCTCGGGCGTACCGGCAGTCGCCATCAGCCCGTTCCAGATGTCCATCGCGTAGCCCGGCACGCCTGCTTCGGCGACCGTCGGAATCTCGGGTGCAGCCGGAACCCGCTTCGCCGTGGATACCGCCAGCGCCCGCACCTTACCGGCGCGCGCCTGCGGCAAGCCGAGCGGCATCGCGACAAAAATGAGATTCGTCTGGCCGGCCATGGTCGCGGTAAGCCCCGCGGCGCCGCCCTGATACGGAATGTGTCGCAGGCGCGCGCCGGTCATCGAGATGAACAGCTGCGTCCCCATGTGCACGGTGCCGCCGTTTCCGCTCGAGGCGAAGGTGATCTGATCGGGATTTGCGCGGGCGGCCACGATCAGATCCTGAATAGACTTCAGCGCCAATGCGGGGTGCACGACGACGAGCAGCGGGGTCGAGGCGACCATCGAAATCGGAACGAGGTCGCGCGCCGTGTCGTAGGGCAGCTTCGTGTACAGGTTCGGATTGATGGTGATTTCGGCGTTTGAACCCATGATCAGCGTGTAGCCGTCGGGTCGTGCCTTGGTCGTGATTTCGACGCCGATCGTGCCCGACCCGCGCGGTCGGTTGTCGATCACGATCTGCTGATTGAAGCGCGAAGCGAGCTGCGCGCTCACGATACGCGCCGCGGTATCGGAGGCGCCGCCAGGGGAGAACGGGACCACCATGCGGATCGGGCGCGAAGGATAGTCCTGCGCCGCTGCGCTTCCAGTCCATGCCACCGCTACGGCGGTCAAAGCGAGCAGTATCACCGGCGTAGTCATGCCCACTCCCGTCGCTTGCGAGCTGTGCTCGTGTCCCCAGTGTAGCCCACTTCCCGTCGCGGCGGCGTGGATTTGGGTGTTTGGAGAACGGCTCCGGGCGTCTCGGCCGAGTGGTCACGGGGCGTTCGCGTTGCCCCAGCTCACCGCATCCGCTATGCTGCATCGCCTGAGCGCGAAGGAGCACAGCCGATGACGCATACGCTGACCGACCCGGGCGCACCCGGGTTCATGATCCGCAAGTCGAGCCCGCCTGGACTCTGGAGCAAGGGGCGCATCAGTCAGATTTCGGAAGTGCAGGGCGCGCGCCTCGTGTTCTTATCGGGGCAAGTCGCGGCGGATGCGAATTACGTCGTTCACAGCAGCGAATTCCGCGACCAGCTCGAGGCGGTGTTCGATAACCTCGAAATCGCGCTAAAGGCAGTCGGCGCGGGACTCGAGCACATCCTCAAGACCACCACCTTCATCGTCGATGAGGCGCACATCGGCGCGCTGCGGGAAGTGCGTGCGAAGCGCCTCGGACATCTCGCCGCGCCGCCGTGCAACACGCTGCTGGTGGTCCGGCGGCTCGCCGAGCCCGAATTCCTCGTCGAGGTCGAAGCGATCGCCGCGGTGCCACCTGGGTAGCAGCCTCGGTAAGGGCTGGATCCAGCACGACCCTCATTCCACCCTCGCCCCGGATTCCTTCACCACCTTGCCCCATTTGGCCATGTCGGTCTTAAGCAGCGCAGCCAGCTCTTGCGGTGAGGACGGCGTCGGATCGTATCCGGCGTTGGTGAGTCGCGCATGGATCTCCGGCGCCTTCAAGCCGCGTACGATCTCGGCGTTGAGCCGCTCGACGATCGTTTGGGGCAGACCCGCCGGCCCGAAGATCGCGAACCAGACGCTCGCTTCGACCGCCGGATAGCCCGACTCGGCAAATGTCGGAATGTCCTCCAGACCGGGCGGCCGGCGCGTGCTCGCTGTCGCGATGGCCCGCAGTCGTCCCGAGCGCACGTGAGGTACGACGGCCCCGGGCGCGCTGAACATGATAGGGACCTGGCCGGCGAGTACGTCGACGACGGCAGCGCCACTGCCTCTGTACGGAATATGCCGCAGGTGTATGCCGGCCGTTGTAGCCAGCAGCTCAGCCGCCATGTGGCCCACCACGCCGACGCCGCCGGAAGCGTAGTTGATCTGACCCGGGCGGGACTTGGCGAGCGTCACCAGATCCTTCACGGTACGGATCGGCAGCGAGGGATGCGATACCAGCAGGTTGGTAGACACCGTTGCGAGCGTCACGGGTGTAAAGTCACGCACCGGGTCGTAGGGCAGCTTGGCGAAGAGGAAGGGATTGATGGCGAGGTTGCCGACGTGTGCCACGAGTAGCGTGTAGCCGTCCGGCGCCGCCTTGGCGACAACGTCGGTGCCGATATTGCCGCCGGCTCCGGTTCGATTCTCGACGATGACCGGTTGCCCCCACGCTTCGCCGAGCTTCTGCGCGATGGCGCGTCCGACGAGATCCACGCCACCTCCTGGAGAGAAACCCACGACGATACGTATGGGCCTTGCCGGGTACGGCTGCTGCGCATGCGCACACGCTGAAGCCGCCAGCGCGCACATCACTACCCGGACGATATTCGTCCCTCTCATGACAATGTTCTTCTCGCGCGAGATTGAATCGAAGAATTCAAAACGGCCGGCGGCTTACTTCGTCGCCGCGTCGCATCGTGCCCGGTGATCCGCCCCCGGAATCACCTCCACGCGCATTGTCCGCCCCCGGAGCGGCACACATCGACGCGACGAACGGGGATTTCAAACCGATCTTCTCGGCGACCGCCACTGTAGCGACAGCGCTCCGAGCGGTCAATCGCGCGCACAGTGTCTGGTGAAATATCGCATCCCGCCGATGGTGACACCCGCCCGGCATCGGCCAGCATGCCCTCATGTCGGCACGATGCTATGATCGATCGCTCGACGAACGTTTCGATTGCGAGGCGATGGCTTGTTGGCCTAGGCGCGCTGCGCCGCGGCCCTACTCGCCCTCGGCTCGCTCGTATTGTGATGCACAGACGTTTCCTGAGCGTCCGGTACGCATGGCGCTCTCGCGCCCCGGGCGGTACGCCCGACACGATGCGGGCGCATTTCGCGACCCGGCTGTCAGCACCCGTGCCTATGGAGACCCGCATGCGATCCACACGATCCCTTCTGCTCGCAGCCGCCACCGTGCTCGCCGCGCCGCTCGCTGCTGCGCAAACGTATCCCGTCAAGCCGGTCCGCATGATCATTCCGTTTCCTCCGGGCGGGCCGACCGACATCTTCGGGCGCATGGTCGCGCAGCACCTGTCGGAGGCGTTCAGGCAGCAAGTGATCGCCGACAACCGCCCGGGTGCCGGGGGAAATATCGGGGTCGAGCTTGCGACCAAGAGTCCGCCCGACGGCTACACGCTCACCAGCTTCACCGTTGCTCAGACGATCGCTCCGGCCATCTACAAGAAGCTTGCGTTCAATCCGCAGAAGGATCTCGCCCCCATCAGTCTGGTCGCACTCGTTCCGAGTGTGCTGATGGTGCATCCGTCGCTACCCGTGAAGAGCGTGAAGGAGCTGATCGCGGTCGCCAAATCACGGCCCGACGAACTCACCTATGCCTCGACCGGCAACGGCACGTCGCCGCACATGCTGATGGAGATGTTCAAGTGGATGACCGGAACGCGGATGGTCCACGTGCCGTACAAGGGTGCTGCGCCGGCACTGATCGATCAGATCGCAGGCCAGGTCGTGGTCGCGTTCAACAGCGCCGTCGGCGCCCTGCCGCACGTGCGTAGCGGCAAACTGCGTGCGCTCGCGGTCTCGACCGAGAAGCGCTTCGCCGCTTTGCCTGACCTGCCGACGGTCGCGGAGGCCGGTGTGAAGGGCTATAGCGGGAGTTCTTGGCAAGGCGTGGCCGCGCCCGCCGGAACGCCACCGGAAATCCTCAACCGTGTGCAGAGTGAAATCGTGAAGATGCTGTACAAGCAGGACTTGCAAGATCGCATCGTCAACGTGCTCGGCGGCATTCCGGTGGGTAACACCCCTGCAGAGTTCTCCAAGTTCATCGCCGCCGAGGTCGAGAAATGGGGCAAGGTGGCGAAAGCGGCCGGAATCACGCTCAACTGACTCAATCGGACGCACCGGCCGGGTATTCGGCGTCCGTGTCGTACTGCGCCGGTAAGCGCCATGTGCCGCTTACGCGGGGCGTGGCTCGAACGCCGGACCGAGCGGTTCCAAGCGCACGCCGGCACGAGGGTTAGTCCAATTTGCGATCTTGCGCGCAGCCTGCGCGGTGGCCTGCGCGGGCGTATTTGCGATCGTCTCCGCACCCTGGTTGAGCAGCTTCTCCCGGGTGCCTGGCGAATCGATCGCCTTCACCAGCTCGCCGTGGAAGTAGTCGACGATGGCCCGTGATAACTTGCCGTGCGCGGCGAATCCGTACCACGTCGTCATCTCGAAGCCCGGCACCCCGCTTGCGGCGACCGTGCCGATGTCCGGCGCGGCGACGGAGCGCTTCATGCCGGGCAATGCCCTTCCGCGTCGTGTTCGCCGCGGGCGATAGGCGCGGGCAGGCAACACACCGGAAGCGCGGCGGTCGGCGATGATCCGGCGTGCTCGGGATTTCCGGGCACAGCGGGTGTCGATCGTCGTTCGGTGCGGACCCGGCTGCTAGCGCTCCTTGAACCGGAAGTGCCCGCCGAACTTCTCCACGATGCGCTGGTAGTCGCCCTTGTAGATGCGCTCATAGTCCTTCAGCCAGCCATCGAGCTGGCCTTCGCGCCAATATTCATAGTCGATCGAATACTCGCTCGGCTCGCACAACTCGGCATATATCGACGGATCGCGCTCGTAGATTTGCCCAGGACGACAGCCGATGGGACGGAATCCCGACTCCGGCACGGACATGATTTCCGCATCGATGTTGCGAGTGCGCAGATAACGCAGCCGGTCCATATCGAGATCGGTCATCAACACGCCCGGCTCGGTCAGTTTGCCTTCCATGCGTTCCGGTCCCGCGGCGATGGCGCCATTGGAAATCTGCTTTCGGAAATCGAAGTGATCGGCGATGTACAGGTTCTGCGTCGACAGGACGTAGCACAGGTTTTCCGCCGCCCGCGCGCGCGCAAGGCAATACCAGGTGTCCTGCAGCGCAAGGCCGGTCTGGCTGTGGCGGCCGTGAACCGGCGAGACGATGATTTCCGCGCCGCGCAGCATCAACATGCGAGGTAGTTCCGGACACCATAGCTCGCTGCAGATCAACAGCCCGACCTTGCCGAATTCGGTATCGACCACCATGCGCTTCCTGCCGGGAAGAAGGTGCGCCTTACCGTTGTACAGATAGGCGTTGAGGGGCGGTGTGTCAGGCTGCTGGCGAAGGTAGCAAGCGAGCTCCTTGCCCTCGGGGCTGAACATGCGAAGCGTGAGCAGATGCGTTCCGGGAACGTCGCTCTCGACGACGTTGCCGGCAATAATGTACATCGCGTGCTGCTTCGCCTTCTTCTTCAACTCTTCGACCGGGTCGAAGGGGAACTTTGGATTCTTGACCGGCCCGGTCATCGGCCCCGGATAGCCCTCCGGAAACAGAACGAGTTGCGCGCCTTGACGTGCCGCCTCGTCCGCGTATTCGATCGCACGCTCGGCGTTCCTCCACTCATCGTCGCCGAAGTATGAATGCGGCAGGACAATTCCGACTCGAACCGAGCTTGCTTGCGGCATGACTGCACTCCCAGAGGCAATTTCGAACGAACGATTGAGGCGATGGACGTGACAGCGAAGAGTTGCGAAGACACATTCGAGGCTAGCAAGGATCTCACGAGGAGGTCAATGTTGCGATGCAATGGATGGTCTCCCTGAAGTGTTGGGGGTGGCGTCATCGCGCGATAGCCGCCAATTCAACGGCGCTCGATCGTTCTGCCACGCGCACGCAAGTCACGACGATGGTGCACGTCGAAGCCAGTCCGAAGGAGGGACAGAGAGACTTTTTCTCCGATTGCTCGCCGTTTGCAGACTCAGCAGCACTCGTGCCGCGCGCGGAACGAGTGCACCGCGACCGATCTCGAGTGGACACCTTCATCAGGTGTCTGCGGCGGGGCAGTGCTCGACCGGCGGATGCGCCGCGCGGCCAGTGAGATCGCGCTATGCTAGTGCGCATCTGCGGCCGAACTCCCAAGAGTTCAGGCCAATCACGGATTGCGCGATGTATTTCGATCTACGCCTCTGGGCGATGACCGTCGGTTTGCGTGCGCGCATGGCGCTCGGCGTCGGTCTGGGTCTGCTGTCTCTGTGCGCCGGCATCGCGCGCTTCGTGTTCCTCGGGCGTTTGCTCATGCGGGTGCTGCAGAGCGCGCCGCTCGGCGATCTTGCCGCGCCGGCGCTGGGCGTCATCGCGGCGATCGTCCTGCGCGCAATGCTCGAACGCACGCGCCTCGCACTGGCGCATCGCACCGCCATGCGCGTGCAGGAGCGCTTGCGCGAACGCTTGTTCGAGCGCGTGCTGGCGCTGGGTCCCGGCTGGTTCGCCGGCAATCGCACGGGCGGCGTCATGCTCTCGATCGTCGACGGCGTGGAGCAACTGCAGACCTTCTTCGGTCAGTACCTGCCGCAGCTCATGATCTCGGCTTGCGCGCCGATCGCCATATTCGCCGTCATCGCGTGGTGGGACCTGCCGGTGGCGGCCGTGATGCTGACGGCCGCAGCCTGCGCGCTGGTGTTGCCGAGTCTCCTGCATCGCCAGAACAGTGCGGCGTCGATCGCGCGCTCGCGCGCCTTCAAGGCGTTCGGTGCGGAGTTCCTGGATGCGATGCAAGGGCTGCCGACATTGAAGGCGTTCGGTCAGAGCAAGAGTTACGGCCGCATGCTCGCCGAGAAGGCGCGCAAGCTCTCGAACGATACGATGTGGGTGCTGGCTTTGAGCGTGATGACGCGCGGCATGACCGATGTCGCGATCGCGCTCGGTGCGGCGGCCGCACTCGCACTCGGCGTCTACCGCGTCTCGAACGGCCTGATGAGCCTGGAGGCGCTACTGATCGTGCTCATGGCCGGTACCGAGATCTTCCGCCCGCTGCGCGATCTGCGTGCCGTGCTGCATCAGGGCATGGTCGGTCAATCGGCGGCCGAGGCCGTGCTCGGCCTTCTCGGTGCGAAGAGCGGTGCGCCCGCCGCGGGGCCTCGGCGTTTCGAGCTCGATCGCTCGCAGGCATCGATCGAGCTCGATCGCGTCTGCTTTGCGTATCCGGAGCGCGCGCAGAGTGCGCTCGAAGCCGTATCGTTCGCCGTCGCGCCGGGCGAACGGATCGGCATCGTGGGTCCGAGCGGTGCGGGCAAGTCATCCATCGTGCGTCTGCTGTTGCGGCTGTACGATCCGACCGCGGGTGCGGTCCGGATCGGCGGGCGGGATCTTCGCGATTTCGATCCGGCGGACATCTGCCGGCACATCGCCATCGTGCCGCAGGACGCTTATCTGTTCCATGGCAGCGTGGAAGAAAACCTGCGGCTCGGCAAGCCCGACGCCAGCGCAGCGGAGATCGAGGCGGCGGCGCGCGCGGCCAATGCGCACGAATTCATCACCGCACTGCCGCACGGCTACCACAGCATCATCGGCGAGCGCGGCACCCGCTTGTCCGGCGGCCAGCGGCAGCGCATCGCGATCGCGCGCGCCTTGCTGCTCGATGCGCCGATTCTGGTGCTCGACGAGGCGCTATCGTCGGTCGACGCCGAGAACGAGGCGCTCATTCAGCAGGCGCTCGAGCGGCTGATGCAAGGTCGCACGACGCTCATTCTGGCGCATCGTCTCTCTAGCGTGATCGGTTCGGATCGCATCCTCGTCCTCGATCGCGGCCACCTGGTGCAGAGCGGCCGCCATGCCGAGCTGATCGCACGCGACGGCGCGTACCGCCATCTCATGGGTGCGCAGGCTGCTGAGCGGGAGTGCGAAGCGATCGATCCGGCGGTGCATCCGCAATATCCGGCCGACGCGGGCGAAGGCGCCGACGGCGGCTACTTGTCGAGCAGCGAGGCTGCGCTCGCGCGCGTGCGCGACCTGAACGCCGATGCGGCAGCGGTGGGCTGGAAGGAGACGCTGAGCTCACTCGTGCGCTTCATCGCGCCATGGCGAGTGCAGCTTGCGGCAACCACGCTTTGCGGGATCGGCCGCGTGCTCGCGTTTCTCGCCGTGGGCGTGCTCGGTGCGTTGGCACTGGCGGCGGTCAAGTCGGGATCGCCTACGCTGGTCTGGGTGATCGCGCTGCTGACGGTCGCGCCGCTTGCAGGGCTGTTGCATTGGTTGGAGTCGTGGCTCGCGCACGACATGGCCTACCGGCTGCTCGCGCAGATGCGCATCGATCTGTTCGCCAAGATCGAGGCGCTGGCGCCAGCGTACCTGCTAGAGCGGCGATCGGGGGATCTGACCGCACTCGCGACCCAGGATGTGGAGACGGTCGAGTATTTTTTCGCGCACACGGTCGCACCCGCGATCGTGGCGATCCTGATTCCGTGCTCAGTGCTGCTCTGGCTCGGCGCGACGGCGTGGCCGCTCGCGCTGGCGCTGCTGCCGTTTCTCGCCTATGCCGCGCTCGCTCCGGTGCTGCATCGAGGGCAAGTGGACGCGATGGCGTCACGGGCTCGCGCCGCACTGGGAGCGCTCGCTGCCCACGTCACCGAGACGATCCAGGGTCTCACGGAGTTGACTGCGTTCGGCGCCGGAGCCACGCGACAGATACAGTTCATGACGCTCGTGCGCCGCTACCAGGCACTGCGTCTCAAGCTCCTCGACGACCTTGGCCGTCAGTCCGAGGCACTCGATCTGGCAACCGGGCTGGGAGGGCTCGCGATCGCTATCACCGGTGCGGCCCTGGTGGCGAGCGGTACGCTCGACCCGCTGCTGCTGCCCATGCTGGTGCTGATCGGGGTGGCGGCGTTCCTGCCCGTTTCGGAGATCGCGCAGGTGAGCCGGCAACTCGCCGACACGATTGCCTCGACCCGGCGCCTGCACGTGGTGCACGCCGAGCCGGTGCGTATCGCCGACGGCGAGTCCGCGCATCCAATCCCCGAGGCTGTCCCGGTTGCGTTTTCGTCCGTGCGATTCACGTATCCCGGCCGGCTACGGCCTGCGCTCGCCGAAGTGAGCTTCGAGGCGCCCGCGGGGGCGACCGTGGCGCTGGTGGGTGCGTCGGGTGCGGGTAAGACCACCATCGCCAACCTGCTGCTGCGCTTCTGGGATCCGGATGCCGGCGCGATTCGCATCGCGGGGGTAGACTTGCGTGCGCTGGCGGTGGATGAATTGCGCCGGCACATCGCCCTGGTCGCACAGGACACCTACCTCTTCAACGCGACGCTCGGGCAGAACATCCGCATCGCGCGCCCCGATGCGAACGATGGCGACGTGTCGCGCGCGATCGAGCACGCGGCCCTCGCTGAGTTCGTGACGAGCCTGCCCGAGGGGCTTAACACGCGCGTCGGCGAGCGCGGCGTGCAGCTCTCCGGAGGTCAACGCCAGCGCATCGCGATCGCGCGCGCATTCCTGAAGGATGCGCCGGTGTTGATCTTGGACGAGGCGACCTCGCACCTCGACGCCATCAGCGAAGCGCAAGTGCGCTCGGCCTTGGTCTCGCTTATGGCGCACCGCACGACGATCCTGATCGCGCACCGCTTGTCCACGATCCGCGGCGCGGATCGCATCCTGGTCCTGCGCGCGGGACGCATCATCGAAAGCGGCACGCATGCGGAGCTGCTCGCGCGCCGCGGTTTCTATGCGCATTTGGTGGAGCGCCAGGTGACGAGCGTGCGCGAGCGCCTTGCCGTGTAGCGTATGGGGCTCGCACCGTCGTGCGCAACTTCCGCGACTCGATTGCGTGTGTAGCGGGCGGCCGCAACATGCGAGACCGCGCGGCGCTTCATCGCGTGACGTTCGAGGCGTGATCCCGGCGGGTGGTGCGCGCGGGCCCGCAGCGCAATGTCACGGGCCTCGCCCCGCGGGCGCACGCCGACGGCGCGCCTCGTCGGTGCATTACGGGATCCGACCTGCGCCTTTGCCCGCGGCGCCGGATGTCGTTACCATGCGTTTCTCGGAACCTCGTCACGGAAGAGTGCGCAATGGCCAAGGCCTATTGGATTTCGTTCTACCGCGAGATCAAGAATCCCGCTGCGTTCGCGGCTTATGCGAAGCTCGCACCGGCTGCCCTGCAGGCGTTCGGAGGGCGATTCCTCGTGCGCGGCGCGCCCGCAAAGGTGTACGAGCAAGGTATCGCTCAGCGTGTGGTGATGATCGAGTTCGATAGCGTGGAGAAGGCGGTGGCGGCGCACGATTCGCCTGGCTACCAGGAGGCGCTGAAGGCCTTGGGCGATGGGGTCGAGCGCGAGATTCGCATCGTCGAAGGATTGAGCTGACGAGGGCATCGGGCTCCGAACCGACCTGCGGCCGGGCTCGTCGCTCGTGCGCGACAGCGGGGCCGGATAGCCCGGTTGTCGCGCTTGCGCGAAACGACACAACGGCGTAGCCGGATTTTGCCAATAAGAGGAGGTGGACAATGGCGCAACCAGTCGATCCGAATGAAGTCCTGATGACGGGAGAGAACTCGTTCATCCGTCTGAGCCTCGATGGGGGGCAGACGCTTTCCTCGCGCGTGAGCCATTGGCGCGTGCTGTGGTGCCCCGCGGGCGCGGGCCATGCGCTGTTCGTGACATCCCCCCTGATCGACGGTGCGGTACAGATCTACAGCGACAACATCGCAGTCGCGCGCTGGCTGCAGACGACGATCGAGACGCTGCTGTTTCCGGCGTTCGCGAATGTCAAGCTCCCGGTGATCGAGGCCGAATTCGAGCGCAAGGGCGATCCGCGCTCGTCGGTGGTGGAGACGGTTTCAACCGATGTCGATCGCATCGTGCTCACCTGGTACGAGTGCATCGAGCCGTTCGTGCTCACCATGGCGCCTGGCATGGGCAACCGGCCGCTCGGCGTTTTCAGCACGTTTTTTCCCGCGCGCGCGGCGCAGCTCGAGATCGCCGGGCGATTCGCTCCGGGCGCACCCTGGATGGAAATGCGTGGCGATCGGCAATCGAGCACCGCGTGTCTGGCGTGGTCGGAAACCTGGGTGAAGCCGCGCGGCTGACAGGGGTTGCGTCGATGTAGCCGACTATCCCGGCTACGATGGCTGCATGAAGCGAGTGCGAATCGGAGAGTTCCGGGATCGGGCCAGCGAGATCATCCGCCGAGCGGAGGCTGGCGAAACGATCGTCATCCTCGATCGCGATCGCGAGGTTGCCAGGATCGTTCCCCCGACCGGCCGCCGGGGGCGGCGTTCGGGCATTGTCGGTAGCCTTGCCGGTACTGCGTCTTGCCGAGGAGCAATGGGCCACGGCGGTGCAGCGCTCGCTGCTTTTCTTTTCGCGCATGTCGCGCGAGGCCTTGCCGCATTTGAAGAAAAGCGCGGCGCCGGGCGCATCGTCAATATTCTCGCCGGGGCTTGCATACGTGGATTACGAGGAGCTCGATATGGCGAAGAAGTTCAAGCTTGGCGATCACGTGAGCTGGAATTCCGAGGCCGGGCGGGTGTCGGGGACGATTGTCGCCGTCCATACCCGGGACTTCGACTACAAGGGGCATACGCATCACGCCTCGTCAGACGATCCGCAGTACGAGATCAAGAGCGACACGACCGACCACATCGCGGCCCATAAGGGGGGTGCGCTCGAACACGTGCGATAGGGTCACCCGCGCGGCATCGGTTATCGGCGGGTCCGGAGCCCCCGATTTCGGGCTATTCCGAAGGGTGCCGTGGCGGGCGGCGGTAAGGCCGAAGAGCCACCAGTCGAGGCGTTCACGCC
>WYBJ01000157.1 GCA_011525945.1 Burkholderiaceae bacterium
ACAATACCGCGGTATGTCTCTTTTGCTGACTGATCACCGTTCGCAGGCTCAGCACCTTTTGCCCCGCGCGCGGGCCAAGCGCGATGCGATAGGTGCATGAGGGCGCTTGCAATGACGCCAGCGGATTGTCCGCATCGATATCGGCCAGATAGGTAATGCCTTGCTCGTCGGGCAGGTACCCCTTGCGGGTGAGCATCTTCATGACCCGCGCGATGCGCTTGTCGAGCAGGCCCTCGAGATCATCGCCGCTGGGGGCACGCGCCTCATCGAAGAGGGGCTCGCCCTCGGTGCACCGATGCACCCCGCCGAGCACCAGGCAGTGCAGGTGGATATCGAGATTCCCCGCCGAGCCCAATCTCTGGATGAGGGTGACCGCACCGGTGTGGGCTGCACTGCGTTTCAGTCCCGCCTGCTCGAGCAGGAAACCCGTGATGACCCGGTGCACGATGCGTCGCAGCGGTGTCAGCTACTCGGGGTGGGCGGCGAACAACACGCGGCCCGCGGAGGGCGGCAACCTTCTCCTTGAGCGCGGTGGGCGGCACGGTCCGGCACATTCAAGGGTTCTGCGGCTTTCCGGCGACCCCGGAAAAGCCGCAGGCTAGAACTCCGGGCTGGCCGCCGCGGGCGCTGGCTCTCGACCGGGGATGCGCGCGATCATGCAATCGGTGGTCAAGACCAAGGCAGCGATCGACGCGGCGTTCTGCAGAGCCGTCCGCGTGACTTTGCACGGGTCGACGATCCCCATTTCGAACATGTCGCCGAATTGGCCCGTGGACGCATTGAAGCCGTAGTGGCCCGAGCCTTCCAGGGTGCGAGCGAGGATCACCGAGGGCTCGTCGCCGCCGTTGGCTGCGATCTGCCGCAGCGGGGTTTCCAGCGCCTTGTGGACGACTCGGATGCCGGCGTCCTGATCGGCGTTCTCTCCCCGCAGCGTATCGAGAACCGGCCGCGCCCGCAGCAGGGCGACGCCTCCGCCCGGCAGAATCCCTTCCTCGACGGCCGCATGGGTCGCGTGCAGGGCGTCTTCGACCCGGGATTTCCTTTCCTTCATCTCGGTTTCGGTGGCGGCCCCGACCTTGACGATGGCCACACCGCCGGCAAGCTTGGCGATGCGCTCCTGCAATTTCTCCTTGTCGTAGTCGCTCGCGGTGTCCTTCATCTGCTTGCGCAGTTCGGCGACCCGGGCCTGAATACGCCCCGACTCGCCGAGCCCGCCGATCAGGGTCGTGTTGTCCTTGTCGATCTCGATGCGCTTGGTGCGACCGAGCTGCGCCAGCCCAGTTCGCTCCAGCGTCAGGCCCGCTTCTTCCGCGACGACCTCGGCACCAACCAGGATAGCGATATCCTGCAGCATGGCCTTGCGGCGGTCGCCGAACCCGGGCGCTCTTACGGCGCAGGTCTTCAGCACGCCGCGCAGGCTGTTCACGACCAGCGTGGCAAGCGCCTCGCCTTCGACATCCTCGGCGATCACGAGCAGCGGCTTGCCTGCCTTGGCGACTTCCTCGAGCACGGGAAGCAGGTCCTTGATCGTTGCGATCTTGCGGTCGTGAACGAGCACATAGGCGTCCTCCAGTATCGCTGCGTGCTTTTCGGCATTGTTGATGAAGTAGGGCGACAGGAAACCGCGGTCGAAGCGCATGCCTTCGACGACGTCGAGCTCGCTTTCCAATCCGGATCCGTCTTCGACGGTGATCACGCCCTCCTTGCCGACCTTCTCCATGGCCCGCGCGACGAGCTCGCCGATGGCGCGATCGGAATTGGCCGAGATGGTCGCGACCTGCGCAATCTCGGTCGGGCTCTCGCACGGGCGCGCCAGGCGCTTCAATTCGGTGACGACGGCGGCGACGGCCTGGTCGATGCCACGCTTCAGATCCATGGGGTTCATCCCGGCGGCCACGTATTTCATGCCCTCGGTGACAATGGCGTGGGCGAGCAGCGTAGCCGTGGTGGTGCCATCGCCGGCGACGTCGGATGTGCGGCTGGCAACCTCGCGCACGATCTGCGCGCCCATGTTCTCGAACGGGTCTTCGAGCTCGATCTCCTTCGCCACCTTGACGCCCGAGTTGATGATGGTGGGTGATCCGTAGGCGCGCTCCAGTACGACAGTCCGGGCTTTGGGACCCAAAGTAATGCGCACGGCGTCGGCGAGGGTGCTCATGCCGCGCAGCAGTTTCTCGTGCGCGGGCCCGTGGAACAGTAAGCGTTTGGCACTCATGGTTCGCGTCCCTGCTTGATTCGTCGACGCTGTATCTTCCTGCAATTGGCGCGCAGGGACTTGATATGGGTCAAGAGGGCAATTCGGCCGCCGTCTCCCGAACGAGGGCGATGAGAGCAGGGACGCGCGCGTCGTCACCAGAGACTCGCGCTGGCCCTTGAGGCTCGGCCTCGAACCAGCCTACAGGCGCTCGACGATGGCCAGGTTGACCTGAGCCAAGCGTGCTATCGTGCGGGCTGCATCGGTGCGTAAGATCGAAGCGCTGGCGAACGGCACCTGCGTCCTTGCTGCTCATGACGGCCTGGTCATCACGGTTTAGCAAGCGCACAGCTTTCGAGCCACGGTTGGACGGCTGCGACTGAGAGCCCGAGAAAAAATGCAATGACTGTGTCAACGATATTGCTTGTCAGACGTCGAATGTTGAGTGGTGATCGAATCGAGCGAGCTGACGATGAGTGAAAGCGGGAGATTGTTTGAGGATG
>WYBJ01000158.1 GCA_011525945.1 Burkholderiaceae bacterium
GAGTAGCGCAGGCGCGTCTCGCCCATGCGGACCTCGACCGTGCGCGGGGGTTGCAAGCGCTCGCGGAAGGCTTCGGCCATCGCCTCGGGCATCGGCCCCAGGCGCGTCGGCTTGCCGATGCTCTGCTCGGGCATACCGTCCTCGCGCGGCAGCGCCAAGGGCCCCAGGCGGATGACCGGGTAGCGTAAGGCGGCGACCGCGCGCTCGCGATCGGGCGGCTGCAATCCGTCGAGCATCCGCACCAGGTCGGCCAGGCGCACGGCGTTGCGCCGGGCAACGACCCGCTCGATCGATGCCCTGCGATCGTAGTAGGCGATCAGCGACGCCGCCACCTGCGCCGCGATCAAACCGCCGATGAGAAGCAGCAGCAGCCGCCCCTTGAGCGAATGCGGCATGGGGATGCGCATTATTCCAGCACCACAGCCGAGGCGAGCACGTAACCCTCGCCGCGCACCGTCTTGATGATGCGCGGCTCGCGCGCGTCCTCGTCCAGACGCTGGCGCACACGGCTTACCAGCACGTCGATGCTGCGATCGAGCGCCTCTGCGCCCTGGCCCTGCGTGAGTTCCATGAGCTGATCGCGGTTGAGTACGCGATTGGGCCGCTCCAGGAATACCTTCAGCAGTCGAAACTCAGCGCCGCTCAAGGCGACCACGACACCCCTTGGCGATACCAGATCGCGGGTCGTGAGATCGAGCCGCCAGTCGGCGAAGCGCATGCGCTGCATGTGCTCGCCGGTGCGTGCCTGCGCCGCGCCGCGCGCACGCCGCAGGATCACCTTGATGCGTGCCAGCAGCTCACGCGGATTGAACGGCTTGGCGAGGTAGTCGTCGGCGCCCATCTCCAGGCCGATGATGCGGTCGGTATCCTCGCCGCGCGCCGTCAGCATGATCACCGGCACATCGGAGCGCGCGCGCAGGTCGCGGCACAAAGTCAATCCGTCGGTCCCGGGCAGCATGAGATCGAGCACGATGAGATCGACCGGCGAGCGATCCAGCATGGCGAACATGCCCTTGCCGTCGGCGACCGCCACGCAGCGATAGGCGTTGCGCTCGAGGTACTCGTGCAGGAGCGTGCGAATCTCGACATCGTCGTCGACGATCAGAATACAGTCGCGGTGCGGTTCCATGACGTTCACAGCTTACCGCAGTCGATGTGGGCGGTGTGCGCCTCGATCGCACCGATCCGGCGCTGTCGTGACCCGGACGGCGGCGTTCGCAGGCGCGGACCGCGCGTTCTTCGGGGCTTGCAACACGACATGCACAGGAGCCAAGTTCAGTGACGTACGCGGATTACCGCCGGTCGGTCAAGTACGTCCCGCAGACCAGGTACGGTACACTCCCAGGATTTCCAATTCACCAAGGAGTCTTGCGATGACGAGCGCCCCCGTACAATTGGGCATCATCGGGCTCGGGCGCTGGGCCAAGGTGCTGACGCGCGCCGCCCGCCAGTCCGACAAGCTGAAGATCGTTGCGGGTTACAGCCGCTCGCCCGACACGCGCGCGGCGTTCGCGCGCGAGTTCGGCGTCCCGGGCGTTGCGGATTTGCAGACGATGCTGGCAAATCCCGACATCAAGGGCGTCATCCTCACCGTACCGAACGAACAGCACCTGCCGATCGCCGAGCAGGCAGCAAAGGCGGGTAAGCACGTCTATACCGAAAAACCGATCGCCGACACCCTGGTCGACGGCATCAAGCTCGCCGCGCTGGGCAAGCGCTACGGCATCCAGATCGTGGTCGGACATTCGGCGCGGCTGCTTGCCGGCACCCGCCGCATGAAACAGGCGATCGATTCCGGCGAGCTCGGGCGAGTGGTCTTCATGGAGGGCAACTTCTCCAATGAGCGCGCCCTCGAGCTCACCCCCCAGACGTGGCGCTGGTACAAGGCCAAGGCGCCGGGCGGGCCGCTGTCGCAGCTTGCGGTGCACATTTTCGATTCGCTGCACTGTCTGGGCGGGCCAATCGAGGCGGTCTCCTCGCACGCATCCAAGCTCTCCCCGGTCGGCGCCGAGGTCGACGATCAATCCATGACCGTGCTCAAGTTCGCCGACGGCAAGCTGGGCTACGTCGGTTCCTCCTGGACCTCGCCGGGGGTCTATTCCATTCGCGTGTTCGGCCAAAAGGGGCTCATGCACTACGAAGTGGACTTCGGCACCTGGGACACACCCAGTCGCCTGCACGAGACCTCGACGCTCTACATCCAGCGCGGCAAGGATTGCTATGGCAAGCGCGAGATGCTGAAGATCCCCGCGAGCGACATGTTCGTCGACGAGCTGGAGATGTTTGCGCAAGCCGCCGCCGATGCAAGCGCGCCCGAGCTCTCCGCCTACAACGGCGTGGTGGCGGTGGCGGTCGTGAACGCGGCACTGCGCTCGATCGACGGCAACGGCCGCCTCGTGCAACTCGCCGACGTGATCGGCGAGGCCGAGCGTGAGGCCGGCGCCCGGGCCGCCTGAACGGAGGGATGACCATGCTTCCCAGCCGACAGTTCATCGAGCTCACCCAGCCCGAAATCGCCGCCCAGTTCAAACGCAACCCGCTCGTCATTGTGCCGGCGGGCAGCGTCGAGCAGCACGGCCCGCATCTGCCCACCGGCACCGACATTTTCGCCAGCATCGCGATCGGCGACGAAGTGGCCAAGCGCATGGATGGCCTGGTGCTGCCGGCATGTCCGTTCGGCGTCACCCCCATGCACATGCCATTCGAGGGCACCATCACGCTCACGCCGGACACCTACATGCGCCTTCTCACCGAGGTGTGCGTGTCCACCGCGCGCCATGGCGCGAAGTACCTGCTCATCATCAACTGGCACGAGGGCAATATTCCGTCGCTGGCGATCGCAGCAGAGGCGCTGCACCGCGAACACGGCATGACGGTGCTCACCGTGCAGGCTTGCTACGTGGCCGCCGAGATGTTCGGCAACGAGATGGGCGGTCTTACCCATGGCGGCGAAATCGAGGCGCACGCCGTGCTCGCCTGCCGGCCCGACCTGGTGCATCTGGATCGCATCGAGTATTCGTCGGAGCATGGGCATGGGCGCAAGTGGGATCGGCTGCGCCGCACGCGCGCCTACCAGCCCGTGCTGACCGACATCCGCACGATTGCTCCGACCGGCTGGTACGGCAATCCGGAGAACGCCACCGTGGACAAGGGCCGACACATGCTCGACGCGATCGCGCAGGCGATCGCCACCGAAGCGGGCGAGATCTTCCGTCAGTTGGACGCGGTGCAGGGCGGTACGGCCGAGATCAAGGCTCTACGCAAGGCGGGCTGACCCGGATTGGGATGTAACACGCCAAACGCGTCCGACACCACGCGCACGCGAGCTCGATCGCTTCACGAGAGGAACTCCGTCTTGAGCAATGACGTCATCTGCCTGCGGCCGCTCGCCGATTTCACGCGCATAGGGGTCCATCCGCCCGCTTCGCTTACGATCCAATACCTGCGCCCGGACGATCCGCAACTGAGCGCACGCATCGCGCGTTCGAGCGCGCTGGTCATTCCGGCAGTGGGCCCTAAGCTCGCCGGCTCGCTTTTCGAAGGCTCGCAGCTCGCGCTCGTGCAAGTGACCGGCGCGGGCGTGGACCGGCTGGATGAGGCGGCACTGAAGCGCCTGCGCATTCCGGTCGCGAACATTCCCGGCGGCAGCAACGCAGCGGTCGCCGAGTACGTCGTCAGCGCGGCATCGAACCTGCTGCGCCGGCTGGCGTGGGCGGATGCGGAGATCAAAGCCGGACGCTACGTCGAGTTCCGCGCACGGATGATCGCGGACAATCTCGCCGGGTTGGAAGGTCTGCGGGTCGGCATCGTGGGTCTTGGGACGATCGGGCTTGCCGTAGCGCAAGCGTTCCGCGCCTACGGCTGCACGCTCGCCTATCACGATCCGGCACCGAAGGAGGTGCGCGCCGCACATGCGTTGGGCATGACGGCAATGGATCTCGATGAGCTGCTCGCCACCTCCGACGTCGTCACCCTACACGTACCTTTACTGCCTTCCACCAAGAACCTGGTCGGCGCGCGCGAGCTTGCGCGCATGAAGCCGGGCGCAATCCTTGTCAACGCCGCCCGCGGCGGCATTGTCGACGAAGCCGCATTGGTGGCGGCGCTTGCCTCGGGCCACCTCGGCGGGGCCGCCGTCGACGTCTATTCGACCGAGCCGCCCGGACCGGACAACGCGCTCCTCGCAGCCAATGGCGAAGCGGCGCATCGGTTGCTGCTCACGCCGCACATTGCCGGCGTCAGCCTGCAGGCGTGGCAACTGCTGTTCCGCTCGGCCTGGGACAACGTCGAGCGTGTGGTCGTGCGCGGCGAGCCCGCGCATCACCGCGTTTACTGACGGCTTGGCGGGCTAGCTCGCCCTCTCGGCGGCAAGCCACGCGATCACCTGCACAATCGCGTCGTCGGCGGCTGCCCCGAGCGCGTGCGCGCTTCCCTGGGCATCGACGCTCGCACACGGCCGCTCGGCCTGGAATAGGCGCTGAGCGCGAAGCTTGCGCTCGGCGCTGCTCACGCTCGCGCGCATACGCACGAGCCCGCGGCTGCTGGTGGGCGAATCGACCACCTGCTCGAACGCTTCCAGGTGCACGTGCAACACGCGGTCGGCCGTGAATCCATCGGCGGCCATGCCGAATCCGTTGCGTGCCGCCAAGCCCAACGCCTCGCGCAGTCGCTGCGTGACCAGCTCGGCCGGAGGCGCAGCCCAGCGACTGAGCGCATACGAGCGCACCTGCGTGGCATCGCGATAGGCCAGTCGATACACCATTGCCGGGGTCTGCAGCCAGGCGCTGGCCGACACCTCGGCGAGCGCCAGGCGCAACTGCAGCGGCTGTGCCGGGGCCGGCGGCGGATCGATCCCGAAATCGAATAGCGCCGGCTGCGACACGCTCGGCGCAAGCGTGCAGGCGCCGAGTCCGATGCCGGCGGCAGAAACGATGCCCGCGCTGCCGATGAGGAAGCAGCGGCGTCTCATCGCGGCGCCGGAGGAATGAAGCCAGGCTCACCCGGCCCGGGCTGCTTCGCTGCGCGCCCGAACACCACGCTGGCAGGATTTGCGCTCAGGTCCGCGATCAGCCGCTCGAGACTGCGCGAGTTGCGCGCGAGATCATCGAGCAGCAGGTGCACCCGGGGGAGTGTCTCGGTGCTCGCCTTCGAAGCGAGCGTTTCGCCCGCGCGCGCCGCCTGCTCAATCGATGCGCCGATGCGCTCGGAGCTCGCAGCAATCCGCTCCAGTGTGCGGCTACGCTCGTCAAGCGTCGCGGCGAGGGCGCGCAGATCCGAGATCAAGGCATCGGCGTGGCCGAGTGTCGCACCGGCACGGTTTGCCAGCTCCGGCACCGCGTCGGCGCTCTTGTGCAGGGCAACGGAGAGCACACTCACCTCCTGTGCGGCGTGCTCGAACGCGCTCAGCGTGCGCAACACCCGCTGCCGGTTGTCCTCGTCGAGCCAGGTTTCGAGCTTTGACGCGACCGCGGCGATACGCCCGATCACCTGCTCACCCGAGCCCGTGACGCGCTCCAGGAACGAGGCGCGCAGCTCGATCCTCGCCTGCTCGGGGTTGCCCGGATCGCGCAACGCGCTGCTGCTGCCGTCGTCCTGCAGGCTGACATACGACAACCCGGTGATGCCTTGCGGAGCGAGCTCGGCATAAGCGCCACGGGTGATCGGCGTGCCCTGGCTCACCGAGATATCGACCAGGATCGTGCGCGAGTCGGCGGGATCGAAGCGGATGCTATCGACTTTGCCGACTTCGACGCCGCGATAGCGCACGTCGGCTTGCGCGTTCAATCCACTCACCCCGCCGCGTGTGTGCAGGACATAGTGGTCCTGCGCGATCGGCTCGCCGCGCAGCCAGATTGCCGCCGCGACCAGCGCCGCGGTGAGCGCCAGCGTGAAAAGCCCGGCTATCAGGGCGTGAGCTTTGTTTTCCATGGATTGGCTAGATCGGCATCAGCCGCTGCACGTCCTCGAGCACCTCGAGGGCGCGCCGGCCGCGCTCACCCTGGAAGAAGTTGCGTACGAACGGGTGGCCCAGCGCGCTCACCTCGCGCAGCGGCCCGACCGCCAGCAGCCGCTGCTCGCACAGCACGGCGACGCGATCGGCGAGCGACACCAGGGTATCGAGGTCGTGCGTCACCATCACCACGGTGAGATGCATCTCCCTGCGCAGCTCTTGGATGAGCGCGACGAAACTTTCCGAGCGGTCCGGATCGAGCCCGGCTGTCGGTTCGTCGAGGAACAGAAGCTCCGGATCGAGCGCGAGTGCGCGGGCAAGCCCTATGCGCTTGATCATACCACCCGACAACTGCGCCGGCATCTTGGCCGCATGATGCGCTTCGATGCCGACCATCTGCAGCTTCGAGATCACGAGATCGCGGATGATATCCTCGTCCAGCGCGCGCAACTCGCGCAATGCCAGCGCGATATTGTCGTAGACGCTGAGTGCCGAAAACAACGCCCCGTTCTGGAACAGCACACCCCAGCGAGCACGCACCGATTCGCGCTCGGCGCCGCGCGCACGGTTCAAATCGACGCCGAATACCGTGACGGCGCCGCGATACGGCTGCTCCAGACCCAGCATCTGGCGCAACAGCGTGGTCTTGCCGCTGCCCGAACCGCCCACCACGCCGAGCACCTCGCTGCGGCATACGCTCAAGTCGATACCCCGGTGCACGAGGGTACGCCCGAAGCGACTCCACAGTCCTCGCACGTCGATCACGGCGTCCCGCTCGATGTCCGCCCTGCCCGCGCCCGGGTTCTCCATGGGTTTATGCTAGAACGCAAGCCCGACATCGCGGAACGCGACCGCGAACACCGCATCCACCAGGATCACGATCGTGATCGCGGTGACCACCGAGCCGGTGGTGCCGGCTCCGAGGCTCTCGGTATTGGGACGGATACGCAGGCCGTAATGGCACGCCAGCAGTGCGATGAGCACGCCGAACACGACCCCCTTGCCGATACCAAGATAGAGGTTGGCGATGGGAATGGCGCCCGGCAGCGCCTCGATGAAGTAGCGATAGCTCAGGCCCAGCTCGGCATGCGCCGCCACCATGCCGCCCAGCAGCGCCACCGCATTGGTCCACACGATCAGCAGCGGCAGACCGAATGCCAGTGCGATCACCTTCGGCAGCACCAGGCGCGAGGTCTGCGGGATGCCCATCACCGACATCGCATCGAGCTCCTGCGTCACGCGCATGACGCCGAGCTGCGCGGTCATCGACGAACCCGATCGCCCGGCGACCAGGATCGCCGCCAGCACCGGTCCGAGCTCGCGCACGACGCTCACGCCCAGGATGTTGACGATGTAGACGTCGGCGCCGAAGTTCTTGAGCTGGTTGGACGAGAGGTAACTCAGGACCACGCCGATCAGGAAACCGACTAGCGCAGTGATGCCGAGCGCCTGCGCGCCGGTGCGATAGAGATTGGCCGAGATTTCGCGCCACGGCGCACGACTCGGCCTGGCCAGCATCCGGATGCCGTCGAGCACGAGCGCGCCGACGAGCAAGACCAGGTCGCGCGCATGCGCATAGAGGCGCAGGCCCCACACCGCAGGCAACCACGCCAGGCGCTGCCAGCGCCGAATCGGCGGCGGTGGCGGCGCTTCGGCGGCGGCTGCGAGACGGCGAAAGAACGATTCGTGCTCGCTCCTCAAGGCCGCCCGCGGCGTGCCCGGCCGGCCCCATGCATGCCACAGCAGCGCCGCGCCGGCATGGTCCAGGTGCGCCACCGGGCGCAGATCCCATATCGCCGTGGCATCCGCGCTCGCCCGCGCGAGCTCGGTGTGCAACTCGGCCAGACGCGGCTGTAACGCCTGCAAGCTCCACGATCCGCGCACTTCGATCGCGCGTGCGCCGCCCTCGGCAGTGTGGTACACCAGCCGCGGCGGATCAAGACTCGTCTGCGGGGCGTTCAACGCACGCCCTCGTGCAGCTCGATGAAGCGGCGATACCGATCTCGTTTCATGGCGATGGACAGCAGTTCAGGCGGCAACCGCGAAGCGGCGCGGGCGACGGCGTCACGCGAACCACCGCCGGACGCAACGGCAAGGGAAGCTCAGCCGTGGATATAGTTTTCGAGCTGGCGAATGATGAATTCCTGCTCGGAAATCGTCTCCTTGACCAGATCGCCGATCGACAGCACACCGACCAGGCGATCGCCCTCGAGCACCGGCAGGTGACGCACCCGTTTGCTGGTCATGAGGGCCATCAATTCCGGCGCCGTCTGCTCGGGGCGCGCGTACATCACCCGCTCGGTCATGATCTCTCGCACTTTCGTATCCTGCGACGACTTGCCCTTGAGGATGACTTTGCGCGCGTAGTCGCGTTCGGACATGATGCCCACGAGCTGCGTGCCCTCCACCACCAGCACGGCGCCGATCTCGCGCTGCGCCATCAGCCTGAGCGCGTCCAATACGTTGCTGTCCGGGGACACCGAGATCACCTCGGCCCCCTTTGCGTCAAGCATCTGGCGGACGGTTTTCATGCTCGCTCCTCGCGCCTGCGAACGCCGCGGATGGATTGATGTGGCCGATGGTAGCCCAAATCGGCATGACGGATAAAGAAGGCACGAGGCGTTGCGCGCGTATCGGCTGCCGAGTCGCGCACGCCAGCCGCCGCGGCAAAGGGCTGACACCCCGCGCTGGGTACGTGTCGAACGCCCGGGCGCTACTCGCCGCTGGCCGCCTGCGCCGGCGGCGCGACACGATCGAGCACCTCGGCGGCTTGCTCCGAAGACAGCGGATGGCTGAAGAGGAAGCCCTGCATCTCGTCGCAACCCTGAATGCGCAGGAAGCGCGCCTGTTCCTCCGTCTCCACACCCTCGGCGACGGCGCGCAAGTCGAAGCTGTGAGCCATGGCGATCACCGCGCGCGCCACCGCGGCGCCGTTTCCCGGTTGCGCGATGGATGCGACGAACGAGCGGTCGACCTTGACGGCGTCGAGCGGAAAGCGCTGCAGGTGCGCGAGCGACGAGAAACCCGTGCCGAAGTCGTCCACGGCCACACGCACGCCCTGCTCCTTCAACATGCGCAAGGCCCGCACCGCACGATCGGCGCTTTGCATGATGGTCGCCTCGGTGATTTCGAGTTGCAGGCTGCCGGGCTGCAAGCGCGTCGCGCGCAGCACGTCCTCGACACAGCCGACGAGGTTGCCGTGAGCGAAGTGGCGCGGCGATACATTGACGGCCACGCGCACCGGCTTGGCGCCCCGGTCCTGCCACATCCGTGCCTGCGCACACGCGGTACGCAGCACCCATTCGCCGATGTGGACCGCCAGGCCCGTTTCCTCCGCCAGCGGCATGAAATCCGCCGGCGCGACGATGCTGTCGTCGGCGCGCCGCCAGCGCAGCAACGCCTCCATGCCGACCACGCCGCGCCCATCCATGTCGAACATGGGCTGGTAGACCAGCAGCAGTTCGCCGCGCTCGAGCGCATGGCGCAGCGACGCCTCCAGATCCAGCCGCTCGAGCGACAGCCGGTTCATGTGCGGGGAATAGAACTGGTACTGGTTCTTGCCCGCTTCCTTCGCCCGATACATGGCGATGTCGGCGTGCTTGAGTAGCGTGTCGGCATCCTGGCCGTCGTTGGGGTACGTCGCGATCCCGATGCTGGCCGAGATGTGGAACTCGTGGCCATCGAAGAAGTACGGCTCGCCGGCCTGGTCGATGATCTTCTGCGCCACGCCCGCGACCTGCATGGCCGATTCATACTGCTCGATCAGGACGACGAACTCGTCGCCGCCGTGGCGTCCCACCGTGTCGCCTTCGCGCAGGCTGTCGCGCAGCCGCTCGGCCACCTCGCGCAGCAGCCGGTCGCCCGCCTCGTGTCCCATGGTGTCGTTCACCACCTTGAAGCGATCGAGGTCGATGAATAGAACGGCCGCCTTGTGATCGTAGCGCGTGGCCTGCGCCAGCGCCTGCCCAAGCCGCTGGCCGAAGATGGCGCGATTCGGCAGCCCCGTCAACGGATCATGGCTCACCACGAACTGCAGGCGACGCTCGGTTTCGCGGCGCGCGATGTGTTGCCCGATGAGAGCGCCGAGCTGGCCTGCGACGCGCAGCAGATCGCGCTCCGGCGCTCGTGCACTGCGTGCGTACAGCTCGATGGCGCCGAACGTCTCGCCGTCCACGCATACCGGGAAGGCAAGCGCGGTGCGCAAGCCGGCCTCGCGTGCGGCGGTCGCAAGCGCGGCCGCTTCGTGCTCGAGCTCAGCGGCCCAGACCGGCATCGCACGGGTGAAAGCCTTGCGCGCGGGCGCATTCGGCTCCTGCGCACCGATACGCGTCGATTGCGCGACGGCGCCGAAGCGCTCGAGCACCGGATCGCCCGGCGCGTGCCACCATTCCTGGCAGCGCAAGGCGCCGTCCTCGGGATCGGCGACCCAATGCATTCCGCATATCCAGTCGGACAAGCCGCAGAACGCCTGAATCGCACGGATAACCGCATCGCCCGCGCCGTTGGATTCGGCCAGGCAGCGGGTGACCACTCCGTGCAGAATCATGTGACGTTCGACACGCTTGCGCGGCGTGCTGTCGACGTAAATGCTCAGAACGGCGAAAACTCGACCGTCGCGATCCGTGAGCGCCAGGGCATGCACGTCGGCGCTGAAGCGGCTCGCATCGTTGCGCACGCACTCGATTTCGGCCTGCTCGACATGCTCGCCGTCGAGCACCCGCTGCAGGCGCCGCTCGGCCCCGAGCCGATCGGCGTCGGGTCCGAACGGCAGCGCGTGGCCGACGACTTCGGCGGCACGCCAGCCGAATAGCCTCTCCGCCCCGGGATTCCAGACGCGTATGCGCCCGTGCTGGTCTTCGACCACCACCGCCATCGGCGCACAATCCAGCAGGGTGCCGAGCCACTTACCGTTGTCGCCAGGATGCGGCAGCAAGGCGTCGGCGATGGACGGCGGATTCGATTCCTGACCCACAATGCTCTCGTTCTCGGGCCCGACAGATTGTGCGGGCTGCGACCGGAAACGCAAATGCCGTGCCGATGGATCGTCGGGACGGCGGAATTGCACGACCCCCGTCGCCTAATCGAGCGCTACGCGCGCTTCGACAGCGTTCGCTCGCGCGGCCAAATTGCTTCTGTCCTCTCCCTTTGTTGCCGCCGCCGACCCGCGCCGCCGTCCGGTTACGCACCTGACATGGCCCGCGCGCGACATGCGTTCCGTCGTGGCTCGCGCCACGGCGCGCAGCCCGACGGGTGCGCAACACTCGCTCATGATTGCATTCTCAACCGCATTGCCAGCGCGCGCGGCGAGCGCCTTCGTCGCGCCACTGCGCCACGCGGCCGCGCACCTCGCCGAGGTTTACAAAAGCCATTGCAGCCGAAGTTCCGAGGCCCACGCTGTTGGTCGCACCGCGGGCGGTGATGACCGTCTTGATGCGGAAGGCGCGCCAGCCGCGCAGCGGCATGGTGTCGGGCAGTTGCGGCGGCGGCGAGGCGTTCTGCCAGATGCCGGCGATGCGGGTCTCGTAGGGCGTCGCACGGGCGCTGCGGTTAGCGGACACGAACTGCAACTCGAACCGAATCTGCCCGTGCGCACCCGCCCCGATACGGCCCCGGACGCGCCAGGGCGCGAGGAATTCGCCCTCCGCGCCGATTGCCGCCACTTTCAGAGCCCGCTCGTTCTCGCTGGTGTCGATCGACATGTCGCGCCGGACGCTCGCCGGTCCGGCAGGCACGGCGCGCTCGAGCAGACGCAGCACGAGTTGCAGCATCATCAGCGGCCCATTGAAGCTGTCGAGTTCGCGCCCGCGTTCGAGCGGAACATCGCGGGCGAGCAGTGCGCCATCGGACACCAGCAACAACGCGCCGGCGCGCGCCTGCCCTGCGCGCGTTTCCTCCAGTTCGAGCAGGACGTCGCCGCCCGCTGCGCGCTCGAAGCGCCACTGCGCGGAGAACCCCAGTCGCTCCTGCGTCACGCCGATGAGCACGCGATTGCCCTTGGCCCATTCGGAGCCGGTGTCCAGGGGAGTCGCCGCGCTCGACGCGGGCTCACCCGCAGCCAGCGCCGGCGCCAAGGCGAGCCAGATCCCGACCAACACCGTCTTGAACACGCGACCCATGTCTTGCGACTGCCTCCCGCGAAGCCGCAAGTGTACTGACTCCCCGCGCATTGTGCACAAAGTCGCGCGCCGCACCGCATCCCGCGCGGCCGGCACGTTTGTTATAGTGCCCCCCGGCGCGCTCTATTGGCCACCCGGGACGACCAACGAGGAGTTTTCATGCCCGCAGTTCACACTACGCCCTCCCGGCTTGCCAAGCGGTGGAAGCGTTGGGATCAGGTCTTGCATGCTGCCGCGTGGTGTGGTCGTCTACGGCGAAACCTGCGATGCTGGCCGCGGTCGGGCCAGGTCCGGCACGCCGCACCCCGCCGCGACATGCCGCATCCGGCCCCGATTCCCCGGGCCGCACAGTTCCGCAACGTCGTTTGCCTCCTCGCCGGCGCGATGGCGGCGGCGCTGCCGCTTGCGGGGGTGGCGCAAGACTATCCCATTCGCCCGGTGCGCGTGATCGTCGGTTTTTCTCCCGGGGGTGCGCCGGATCTCATCGCGCGCCAGATTGCCGAGCCGCTCAGTGCGCGCCTCGGCCAGACGTTCGTCGTCGACAACCGGGCGGGCGCCAATGGCGTCATCGGCGCCGACATCGTGTCGAGGGCCAATCCGGACGGCCACACGCTGCTGGTGACCTCGGCGTCGTTTGCCATCAATCCGAGCATCTACCGCAAGCTACCGTACGATCCGGTGCAGAGCTTTGCCGCGGTGACCAACATCGCACTCGGCGGCGGGTTGATCCTGTGCGTCAACGCGAGCTCACCCATCCACAGCGTCAAGGAGCTGATCGCGGCTGCCCGCAAGCCGGCGGCGGCGCTCACTTATGGCTCGGCCGGCATCGGCAACTCGACCCATCTGACCGCGGCGCTGTTCAACGCGCGCGCGGGCACGCATATGTCGCATGTGCCGTACAAGGGTGCGGGACAGGCCATCGCCGCATTGCTCGGCGCGGAGGTGAACGTCTTGTTCACCTCCACCACTTCGAGCATGCAATACATCAAGGCGGGTCGCTTGCGAGCGCTCGCCTACAACCATTCCGAGCGTCTGGACGCGCTGCCCGATGTGCCGACCATGGCCGAGGCGGGCGTGAGCGGCACCGTGATCGAGGGCGGTAGCTGGTATGGCGTATTCGCGCCCGCGCACACCCCAGGCGCCATCGTCGTGCGGCTGCAGCGCGAGATCGCGCGAGCGGCCCGCGAACCGGCGCTGCGCGAGCGTTTCGCAAGTCTGGGTCTCACCCCGGACGGGCGGGCGCCGGAGGCGTTCAAAGCCTTCGTCGAGCGCGCGATCGCCCGCTTTCGCGAGCTGGTGAAGCTGGCGCAGATCGAGCCGCACTAGCCCGTCGTGCCGTCAGCGCGGCAGGCGCCTAGTGTCCCGAGTCAGAAGCCGTTGCAACAATGTTCTTGATGCTCGCGACGCCACGAGTGGCAAAAGTGCCGAAATCGACGCCAGACGCGAAGCGAACCGCAGCCAGGTTGGACACCTGGCGAGGATTCGCGACAAAGTATGGCGTCGATTTCGGCATCTTTTGTGCGGCGAACTTCTGACTCGGGACACTAGAGCTCGTTCACGTAGCGGGCAAGCATCTGTTCCTGCGTCTCGGCGGGTTCCGGCGAGCCGCTCTGCTCCTTGATCATCTGCCCCATCGAGGGGAAGGTCGAACGCTCGATGCGGTTGTCGGGGCTCCAAAGCCGCGAGCGCATGAGCGCCTTGGCACAATGCAGATACGCCTCCTCGACCCGGATCTCGACCACGACGCGCGGCGTGTGGCGCTCGCCCTGGAAGCGCGCGAGCAACTCGGGTTCGTTGCGCAGCAGCGCCCGGCCGTTGATACGCAGCGTCTCGTCCATGCCGGGGATGAAGAATATCGTTGCGCAGCGCCCGCTCTGGACGATGTTGGCATACGAATCGAGCCGGTTGTTGCCGAAGGCATCCGGCAGGTGCAGCGTCACATCGTCGATGATGCGCACGAAACCCGGTGCGCCGCCGCGCGGCGAGGCATCGACCCGCCCGTCCTTGTCGACCGTGGCGAGCACCAGGAAGGGAGCCAGGCCGACGAACCGGCGGCAATGCACATCGAGCCGGGCGAGCTGCTTGATAACGGCGCGCGGCTTGGGCTCGGGGTAAACCTGACGCAACTGCTGAAGACTATCGATCATGATGCGCTCCACTCGGTTCACAGGCGCCGGCGACCGGCACGGCTGTCCGGCAGTTTACATCCGGGCACGCCGCGGCGAGGTGTGCGCGCGGCGGCGACCCCTTCGAGGGATGTCCTCAGGGCGGGTTGACACGATTCGGCGCCGCCCGGCCGGTCAATACCGCGATGACGTTGTGCGCGGCGGTCATCGCCATGGCCAGCCGCGTCGCCCGAGTCGAGCTGCCGACGTGCGGTGCGAGCACCACGTTCTTCAGCGCCAGGAAGCCGCGATTGAAGTGAGGCTCGCCCTCGAACACGTCCAGCCCGGCGGCCCGGATCGTGCCGCGCGCCAGCGCCTCGATCAGGGCCGCATCGTCCACCACGCCGCCGCGCGCGGCATTGACGAGGATCGCCGACGGCTTCATGCGCGCGAGCTCGGCTGCGCCGATAAGGTGATGCGTCGCGGCGCAATACGGTACCTGCAGGACGACGAAATCGGCCTCGGCGAGCAGCTCATCCATGGCGACATAGCGGGCCTGCAACGCACGCTCGAGCGCCGGCTCGACGCGCTTGCGGTTGTGGTAGAGAACACGCATATCGAAGCCTGCCGCACGCCGCGCGATCGCCTGCCCGATGCGCCCCATGCCGATGATCCCGAGCGTGGCATGGTGAACGTCGGTGCCGAGCAACTGCTTCAGGTACCAGCCGGTCCACTCACCGTTTCTCAGGTACGCCTCGGCCTCGGTGAGCCGGCGCGCCGTCGCGAGCATGAGCGCCCAGACCAGGTCGGCCGTGGTTTCATCCAGAACACCGGGCGTATTGGTGACGGCGATGCCGCGCGCGCTGCACGCGGGAACGTCGATGTTGTTGTATCCGACCGCGATGTTGCCGACCACTCGCAGACGCGGACAGGCGTCGATCAGGGCGCTATCGATGCGGTCTGTCAACGCGCACATCACCCCGTCCTTGTCGGCCAGACGCGCGCGCAGTTCCTCCGGCGGGAGCGGCCGATCGGTCGGATTCGGCTCGACCTCGAGCTCGGCGCACAACTGCGCCAGCACCTCGTCGAACACTTCTCTCGTAACCAGGATTCTAGGTTTCATCGTCGGATTTGACGAAGCGATGCAGCGGATCGAAGCGAGCGTACCAGCCAGACGCAAGTATAACCATGCGACGCAGCCGCGCTTGATCAGCGCTGCAATCGTTGCATGATCTGCAGCACGCGCTTCGCTTTGGCGACGATCGGGTAGTCGACGAACTGACCGTCGACACGGATCGAAGCGAGCCCGGCGCGCTCGGCCTCCTCGAAAGCAGCCACGATCTTCAGCGCTCGGGCGTATTCTTCGGCGCTCGGGGTGAACACCTCGTGCACGACGCCGATCTGGTCCGGGTGGATGCACAAGCGGCCCTGAAAACCCATTGCGGCCGAGGTGCGCGCCGATGCGCGCAGGCCTTCGGCATCCTGCAAGCGCGCCCACACCGTGTCGATCGGCGCCTCCAGGCCGGCCACGCGCGAATGAAGCACGATCTGCGCGCGCGCGTGCGCGAGCTCGGCTTCGTCGCGCGTCCATTGCATGTTCATGTCGAGCGTGAAGTCGGCCGCCCCGAACACCACGCGCCGATGGCGTGCGCGCGAACCGCAAATCTCGCCGATGGCGGCGAGCGCCGCACCGGTTTCGATGATCGGCATGAGGTCGATCGCACCGGGATCGAGTCCGCGTTCGCGCTCCAGCGCGCGCAGCAGCCAGTCGGCGGTGTGCAGATCGGCTGCGCGCTCGGCCTTGGGCAACAGGATGCCGTCGAGCCCCGGTTGCACGACCTCGGTCAGATCGCGATAGCACCATTCGCTGTCGAGGGCGTTGATGCGCACGTAGGCTCGCCCCGAGCGCGGTTTGCGCAAGCTTGCGGCGATGGTACTGCGCGCGTCCGCCTTCTCGGCGGCGGCAACGGCATCCTCGAGATCGAGGATCACCGCGTCGGCATCGAGGCCAAGCGCTTTCTCGACTCGCCGTGCATTGTTTGCCGGCACGAACAGCATGCTGCGCAGAATGCTCATCGCCATCCCCGTCTCGTTGCAGGCTCGCCCGAGCTCACTTTGGCGGCACCGCGCACGCGCGCCTGCAGCCTCGATCGGGCCGCAAACGCACGATGACGGCTCGACCGCGTCATGTGGGCGCGAAGGCTCAGATCACGCCCCGCTTGCGCAGCCCGGCGATATGCGCGCGATCGTAACCCAGCGCGGCGAGCACCTCGTCGGTGTGCGCGCCCAGCCCGGGCGCGGCGCGTTGCGGCAATTGCTCGCCGGCGACGCGCACGGGATTGGCGACCATCCGGGCGACGCCGCCATCGCCGTAGCCGTAGTCGCGGACATTGTCGTGAGCGCGCACGAACTCGGACTCGAGCGCCTGCGCGACGTCGTACACCGGCGCGGCAGGCACCTTCCCGGCGAAACGCTGCAACCATTGCGCGGTGCAATCACGCTGCAGCACTTCGTCGAGCGCACGTTCGAGCTCGCCGCGGTTCGCCAATCGGGCGGCGTAGTCGGCGAAGCGAGGGTCGGCGATCCAGTCCGGACGCCCGAGCTCGTTCGCCAGAACCCGCCAGAACCGCTCCTTGTTGCACATGATCATGATCCAGCCGTCGCGCGTGCGATAAAGCTGTGACGGGGTGAGCGACGGATGCGATGAGCGTCGCTCGCGTCCCTGCACGACGCCGGCGTTCAGGTACCACGTGGCGAGGTAGTTGAGGTTATGCAGCGCAACATCGAACAGGCTCACGTCGATGTCGCGCCCCACGCCGCTTGCACGTGCGCCGGTCAACGCGGCGAGCAATGCGTACGCGGCAGTCAACCCGGTCACGAGATCGACGATCGAGACGCCGAATTTGCACGGCGGTCCGTCCGGGTCGCCGGTCATCGACATGAGTCCCGTCTCCGCCTGCATCAGGTAGTCGTAGCCGGGCCATGCCGCGCGCGCACCGTCGCGTCCGTAGGCCGACAGATGCGCGCAGACGATGCGAGGGTTCGCGGCCTTGAGCTGCGCATACGTCACGCCGAGCGCCGCCGGCAGATCGCCGCGCAGGTTGTCGAGCAAGGCGTCGGCCGAGCGCGCCAGATCGTGCAACACCGCGCGTGCATCGGGTGACTTCAGATCCAGCGTGACGCTCTTCTTGTTGCGGTTGAAGGTCTGGAAGAAATGGCTGTCGCGCGGGCCGAAAAAATGCGGCCCGACGCCGCGACCGACATCTCCGCCGTCGCGCGGGTTCTCGATCTTGATCACCTCGGCGCCGAGATCGGCGAGGTAGAGGCTGCCCCAGGGGCCGGCGCCGTACTGCTCGACCGCAATCACGCGCACACCATCAAGCGGCAGGCTCATGTCAGGGCGCACCGGCTGCGCCGCGTCGCGCCGGCGTCTCGTCCCGAGGCGCGCCCGGGTGCGAAGTCCTCGTGCGCAACTGCGCTTGCAGCTCGTCCAGGCGATCGAGACGTTCGTGCAATTGCCGGTGCCAGTCGTCCAGCACCGCCATCCACTCGCGCGACTCGCCCTTGTCCACGCTGAAGCGCTCGGTCTCGGGCGACAACGGGACCGCATTGACGGTTGCAGGAGCGACCGGCTCGCGTCCGACCTTCGCCGCGCGGCCGAGCCCCATCGCCGCAACCTGCGCGCCCAGCTCGTGCATACGCTCCTCTACGCGGATGAAACGCTCGTTCAATGCGGCGATATGATAGTTCTTGAGCGCGAGCTCCCGGTGCATGCGCTCGAGCTCGCCGTTCTTGCTCAGATACTGCGCCTCTGCGTTCGCCGCGATCCGCTCCTGGCGCTGCAATGCGAACTCCTGGCGCTCGATCTGTTCCTTCAGCGCACGCAGCGTATGTCCAAAGGACTCACCGAGGGATGTACGGATGGGACTCGCCCATTCGTCGAACTCGCGCCTGCGCGCGACATGCACCTTGACCAGATCGCGCAATTGTTCGATCTGCGTCTCATCGCGCCCGAGCTTGTCGTGCAGCGTACCGAGCTCGTTTTGCAGTGTGTCGCAGCGCTCGAGCATGCGGGCAAGCGAAGTCTGCTTCTGCGCGGCGTCGGCTTGCAGTCGCTCGTATTGCTCGCGCAATAGCCGCCATCGGCGGTGCGACCAGCAAGCCGCGACGAGCACGACCAGCGCAGCCGCGAATCCAGCCCAGGAAAGGACCGAGTCGGTCACCATGGCGCAACGAGCCCCGGGGTCGAGCGCACGTCGCCGGCGTCAGGCCGGGTGCCGTTCAACGAGCTGGCGCGCGATGATGATACGCTGCAGCTCATTGGTTCCCTCGCCGATCACCAGCAACGGCGCATCGCGGTAATAGCGCTCGATATCCAGCTCCTTCGAGTAGCCGTAGGCACCGTGGATGCGCATCGCTTCGAGCGAATTCTCCACCGCCGCCTCGGTCGCGAACAGTTTCGCCATGCCGGCTTCCATGTCGCAGCGCGCGCCGCGATCGTACGCCTGCGCCGCAGCATCGGTCAGCAAGCGCGCTGCTTGCACGCGCGTCGCCATGTCGGCGAGCTTCAACTGGATCGCCTGGTGCTGACTGATCGGCTTGCCGAAAGTACGTCGCAGTTGCGCATATCGAATCGAATCCTCCAGCGCCGCGCGCGCGACCCCGACCCCTCGCGCCGCGACGTTGATGCGGCCGAGTTCGAGGCCGGCGAGAACCTGCTGCAATCCGCGTCCCTCGATATCGCCGATCAGGTTGGCAGCGGGGACGCGGTGCGCCCGAAACACGAGCTCGGCGCTGTCGATGCCCTTGTAGCCGAGCTTCTCCAGCTTGCGGCTCGCCTCGAACCCCGGGCCCTTCTCGCAGATGAACACGCTCATGCCGCGATGACGCGGCTCCGCCCTCGGATCCGTTTTCACCAGCACGGCGACGCAATGGCCGTGGATGCCGTTCGAGATCCAGGTCTTGGTGCCGTCGATCAGGTAGTGCTCGCCGTCACGCCGAGCCACCGTGCGAATCGCCTGCAGGTCGGTGCCGCAATCGGGTTCGGTCAATGCCAGCGCGCCACGCAGCTCACCGCTGGCGAAACGCGGCAGGTAGCGCTCTTTCTGCGCGTCACTGCCGGCGCGCTGCACCAGCGCCGCCATGATGAGGTGAGAGTTGACGATGCCGGCAAGCGACATCCACACTGCCGAGATGCGCTCGATGATGCCCGCGTAGGTGACAGCACTCAGGCCGAGCCCGCCATAGCGCTCTTCGATGATGCAGCCGAACAGGCCCATCGCGCGCATCTTTTCCACGATGGCGGCGGGCCAGGAATCGGCGTGATCGAGCTCGCGCGCAACCGGGCGCACTTCGCGCGCGAGGAACGCGTCGATCGCATCGAGCAGCGCCCGATCCTTCGGATCTGCGCAAGACGCTGCCTGCTGCGTGTGCGCGAGCGATTGGGTGTCAGGGGACGAGCCGGTGGCCATGCGCTGCACCCCGCTAAAGATCGATGCGGTCCTCGACCGCGTGGCCGCGCTTCGGAATCAACGCCGTGCGCTCGAAGATCATGAACACCGTGCCATCGGCCTTGCGTGCGGTGGTGCGCACCGTCACCAGGCCTTCATTCGGGCGACTACTCGATTCGCGCATGGAAATCACCTCCGATTCGGCGTAGATGGTGTCGCCGGGAAACACTGGCGCGGTGAGCCGCAGCTTGTCGATGCCGAGGTTGGCCGTCGCCTTTGCGCTCACGTCGGCGACGCTCATGCCGAGCACGATGGCGATGGTGAGGCCGCTATTCACCAGGCAGCGGCCGAACTCGCTCTTCGCGCCATAGGCGCTGTCGCAATGCAGCGGGTGGAAATTCATCGTCAGCAGCGAGAACTGGATGTTGTCGGCCTCGGTGATCGTGCGCCCCGGCCTGTGCTCGTACACCGCACCGAGCTCGAATTCATCGAAATAGCGGCCGTGGCTTTCGCGGTAACGGCCAGGTCCGACGGGGCGGGCGTATGCAACCATCCGAAGCTCCTGTGCTGTCGACTATATCAGCATGCCGCACCTGCGGGCAGGTGGCCCGAGTCTGTGCGATGGCCGCAGCCATTGTCAACCGAGCGAGCGTTCAGTCTGGCTCTTGCATGAGGCGATAGGCCGAAGGCCCGCGGGCGCGAACGGCGTGAATGCGGCCAGCGCCGCATGGCGCCGCAGGCGGGCAAGAGCGCCAAGTCGTGATACCCTCGTTTCGCCGTGACGCGGCGCTGGTGCGCTCGGGCAACTGCGCATCGCGGTTCCGCCGCGGCTGGCGTCATCACAACATCGAAGGAGGAGCAAGCAGTGAATGCATCTCGCTACCTGGCGTGCCTTATCGCGATTCTCGCGCTCGCGCCGGCCAAGGCGTCGGTCGCGGCCGACGTGGCAACCTATCCGAGCCGGCCGGTGCGCTGGGTTGTACCGTTCGCTCCCGGCGCGTCCAACGACATCATCGCGCGCCTGATGGCGCAGAAGCTCACCGAGAGTCTCGGCCAGCAATATGTCATCGACAATCGCGGCGGCGCCGGAGGCCTGGTCGGCGGCGAGATCGTCGCCAAGTCCGCGCCCGATGGCTACACGCTGCTTTCCGCCAACCCCGGACCGAACATCAACAACATCCTGCTGCGAAAGAAACCCCCTTACCAGTTCGACGACTTCACGCCGATCGTGTTCTTCGGTTATGCACCACTCATCCTCGTCGCCAACCCGAAGTTTCCGCCCAACACCGCCCGCGCGCTGGTGGAGTACGCGCGCTCGAATCCCGGCAAGCTTTCGTGGGCGACGTCCGGATACGGCTCCAGCCTGCACATCGGTCTGGAGTTGTTCAAGGCGGCTACCAAGATCCAGGTCACCCACGTCCCATACAAGGGCACCGCACCGGCTTTCATCGACCTTATCAGCGGCCAGGTCAACGCGATGTACACCACCTCGGTCAGCGCCGAGGCGCACTTGAAGGCGGGGCGTCTGAAAGCGCTGGGGATCGCAGCGAAGAAGCGCCAGGGCGTCCTGCCCGACCTGCCGACGCTGGAAGAGCAAGGCATCAAGGATGCCGAAGCGATCGTCTGGTTCGGGCTCGCCGGGCCGGCCAAACTGCCGCAGCCGATCGTGCACAAGCTCAATGGCGAGATCAATCGCGCGCTCGCCCTGGCCGATGTGAAGAAGCGACTCGATCAGCTCGGCCTCGAAATCGGCGGCGGCACGCCCGAGGACTTCGTGAGATTCATGAATGGCGAAGCGAATCGGCTGCGTGGCCTGATCAAATCGGGCGCGGTGACAGCGGAGTAGTCGTGACCGCTAGCAACCGCGTACGACGACGATGTGCACGCGGTAAGGCCCGTGCGCACCCAGGACGAGCGTCTGTTCGATGTCCGCGGTGCGTGAAGGGCCGGAGATGAAGTTCATCGCGCGCGGCAAGTTGGCGCATTCGCTGCGCACCAGCGCCCAGGCCTCTTCCATGCCGATCACGATCCGCGTCGCGGGCACGATCGCGATGTGCGTTTCGGCAAGGAGACTGGTCGATGCCGGCCGATCGGGGGCGGACAACTGCAACAGCGTGCCGGTCTCGGCGATGGCGCAGAAGCAGCCGGTGATACCGATCGCATCCGCGGCTACGGCCTTGCGCGCTTGCGCCTCGATCCCGCCGCGCTGCCAGTCGAGCTGTGCGAGCGCGGGCCACACCACCACACTTCGCGGCAGGTCATTGCGTGCGAGATAGCCGGCCACCGCCTCGGGCACGGCCGAGCTGGTCTCGACCTCATCGACAGTCGACGAAGCCGCCAGCGCCCGCTCGCGAAAACGCGCCAGTGGCTGCCAGTCCGCTGCAGGCCGAGGTCCGGCGGGGTGCTGCGCCATCCGCGCAAGCAACCCGTCGGCGGTCGCGGCGGGCACGGGGCCGCTGCGTCCGAGCGCGCCACGAATGCGCTCGAGTATGCGATCGCGCGCGGCCGCCACGCCCGCGCCCTCAGCGCCCCAGGGTCGGCATGACGAAGCTGCTGCCGACGGGCCTGTCTTCGGTCCAGCGTGTGGTGATGACCTTGGTGCGCGTGTAGAAGTACACCCCTTCCATGCCGTGCACGTGCAGGTCGCCGAAGAGCGAATTCTTCCAGCCGCCGAAGGAGAAGAACGCCATCGGCACCGGGATCGGGACGTTGATTCCGACCATGCCGACCTCGATCTCGTTCTGGAAGCGCCGCGCCGCACCGCCCGAGCGGGTGAAGATCGCCGTGCCGTTGCCGTAGGGATTGCGATTGATGAGATCGATCGCATCGTCCAGGCTCTCGGCGCGCAGCACGACCAGCACCGGGCCGAAGATCTCGTCCTTGTAGACGGTCATGTCGGGCCTGACCTTGTCGAACAGGGTCGGCCCGATGAAAAATCCCTGCTCGCGCCCCGACACCTCGAAGGCGCGCCCGTCGAGCACCAGCGTAGCGCCCTCCGCAACGCCCGTGTCGACATAAGCCTTGACCTTGTCGCGATGCGCGCGCGTGATGAGCGGCCCCATTTCGACCCCACCCTGATCGCCCGGGCCGACCGGCAGCTTCGCGGCCTTGTCGCGGATGCTGTCGACGAGCTTGTCGCCGATCGCCCCGACCGCCACCACGGCCGAGATCGCCATGCAACGCTCGCCCGCCGAGCCGTACGCCGCACCGATCACGGCGTCGGTCGCGAACTCGAGATCGGCGTCGGGCAGCACGACGGCATGATTCTTCGCGCCACCGAGCGCCTGCACGCGCTTGCCGTTACGCGATGCCGTCTCATAGACATAGCGCGCGATCGGCGTCGAACCGACGAACGAAACGGCGCGCACATCCGGGTGCTCGATGAGCGCATCGACCGCTTCCTTGTCGCCGTGCACGACGTTGAGCACGCCGTCGGGAAGACCCGCTTCCGTAGCGAGCTCGGCCATGCGCAGCGACGCCGACGGATCTTTCTCGGACGGTTTCAAGACGAAGGTGTTGCCGCAGGCGATCGCGACCGGAAACATCCACAGCGGCACCATCACGGGGAAGTTGAACGGCGTGATGCCGGCGCAAACCCCCAGCGGCTGCAGCATCGAGTGGCAGTCGACCGCGCGCCCCACGTCCTCGGCATGCTCGCCCTTGAGCAGATGCGGCACGCCCGAGGCGAACTCGACCACCTCGATGCCGCGCTGTAATGAGCCGGCCGCATCGGCCAGGATCTTGCCATGCTCCTGCGTGATGAGGCGCGCGAACTGATCGCGATTCGCCTCCAGCAACTCGCGAAAGCGCGTGAGCACGCGCGCCCGACGAAGCGGCGGCGTGTCGCGCCATTGCTCGAACGCCTGAGCGGCAGCGCGCACTGCGGCATCGATGTCGGCCTTGTTGGCCATCGGCGCCTTGCGGATCACGGCGCCCGTGGCGGGATTGGTTATGTCACCGGTGCGTGTGCCGCTCGCAGCCACTGCCTTGCCGCCGATCCACAGCGGCAGCGTTCCAGTCGTGTTCGTGTCGACGATGCTCATGGGCTTCTCCTAGAAACTTTCCCTCACCCCCGCTTACGCGAAATGAGAGCGGGCATATCCCGCACTGACCTACAAGCCCCCGTCGCGGGGGTCAAGTGGCTGACTTCCCTCTCCCTTTGGGAGAGGGATCGAGGGTGAGGGAAGATCTTGCGTCGTGCGCATGCCCTCCCTCACCCCCTGCCCCTCTCCCGAGGGGAGAGGGGGGTGTGCTTGCTAGCATACAGCGCGCGAAATGTCTTGCCCTGCGGCGCCGGCATATCGCGACCGCCGGTCCAGCCGCGGCCTAACGGCAGGCGCGCGATCGTACCGCGTTTGCCGCCCATCCAGGCGAGCACCTTCACCCCCACGGCCGTGATCCAGGCATAGAGCCGCGGCTGCGATGCGAGCCACGCCCAGAGCGCGAGTGCCGTGCGCTCATGCCGCGGACGTAGGCCGCGCTGATACTGGCGCTCGCGCAGCTTGCGCATGAGCTCGGGCAGCGGAATCTTCACCGGGCAAACGACCCCGCATTGATTGCACAGCGTCGATGCATGCGGCAGATCGAGCGCGTTCTCGATGCCGACGTAACTCGGCGTGAGCACCGAGCCCATCGGTCCCGGATAGACCCAACCGTAGGCATGACCGCCCACGCTCTGGTACACCGGACAGTGATTCATGCATGCGCCGCAGCGGATGCAGCGAAGGATCGCACGCACCTCGCTCGCCAGAATGGTCGAGCGGCCGCCGTCGAGCAAGATGACGTGAAACTGCTCCGGACCGTCCAGATCGTCGTGCGCACGCGTGCCGGTCGTGACGGAGACATAGTTGCTGATCGACTGCCCGGTGGCCGAGCGCGGCAACAAGCGCATGAGGGTCGCGACGTCCTCCAGCGTCGGCACCACTTTCTCGATTCCGGTGATCGCGACGTGGATGCGGGGAAGTGTGGTCGCCATGCGGCCGTTGCCTTCGTTGGTGACGATGAGCGTCGACCCGGTTTCGGCGACGATGAAGTTGGCGCCGGTGATGCCCATGTCTGCATCGAGGAAGCGCGGCCGCAGCCGCTCGCGCGCCTCGCGCGTAAGCGCTTCGATGTCGGTCTTGCGGGCGGTGCGATGCTTCTCGGCGAACAGATCCGAGACCTGGTCGCGTGTCTTGTGGATCACCGGCGCGATGATGTGCGAAGGCGGCTCGTGGCCGAGCTGCAGGATGTATTCGCCCAGATCGGTCTCGACGACTTCGATCCCGGCGGCTTCGAGCGCATCGTTGAGCGCGCACTCCTCGCTAACCATCGACTTTGACTTGACCGCCTTGCGCACGCCGTGCTCGCGCGCGATCGCGGTGACGATCGAATTCACGTCCTGCGCCGTCTCGGCCCAGTGCACGACCGTGCCACGGGCGGCGGCGTTACGCTCGAACAGCTCGAGAAAGAAGTCCAGATGATCGAGCGCGCGCTGCCGGATCGCAGCGGCCGCGTCGCGCGTCGCCTCGAAGTCCAGCTCCGCCATCACCGCGGCACGCCCCGGCACGAAGCGGCGTTTGAGCCCGTCGAGCGCCGCGCGCAGATGCGGATCGGCCAGCTTCTCGCTGGCGCGCGACTTGAAATGCATCGATGCGACTTGCATGGCGGTTTCAGACCGTTGTCGCCATCAGGGGATTGGCGCCGATGCGTCGTGTGGCGAGCGGTTTGCCGCAGCCGCCTGCCGCAGAACCATGCGGCGTGCGCAGGCGAGCGCCGATTCCGGCCGCGCGCCGATCGACTGCCCCGCCGGGCGCGTCATGACCTCTCATCCTCGACGCCCGCGAGCACCTCCGCGACGTGCAATACGCGCGTGGTCGAATCGCCGCGACGACGCAAGCGACCTTCGATGTTGAGCATGCAGCCCAGGTCGCCCAGTACCACCGCGTCTGTGCGCGCCTGGACGATGCGATCGCATTTCACGTCGACGATGCGAGTCGAGATGTCGCCGAACTTGACCGCGAACGCGCCACCGAAGCCGCAGCACGCCTGCGCCTCGTCCATTTCGCGCAACGTGAGCCCGCTCACCTTGGCGAGCAACGCGCGCGGCTGGTGCTGGACGCCGAGCTCGCGCAGCCCCGAGCACGAGTCGTGATAGGTAATGCTGCCCGCGAACGTTCCGGGAACGGCGGCAAGCTTCGCCACGCGTACCAGGAAATCCGTCAGCTCATAGGTTTTCGCGGCGAGCGCCTGCACGCGTTCCTGCCAATCGGGCGCATCCGCGAACAGTTCCGGATAGTGCACGCGGATCATCCCGGCACACGAACCCGACGGCGCCACGATGTACTCGCAGTGTTCGAACTCCGCGACCATCTTCTGCGCGAGCTTTTTTGCCCCGGCGCGGTCGCCCGAGTTGTAGCCCGGCTGGCCGCAGCACGTCTGCGTGCCCGGCACTACCACTTCGCAGCCGGCCGACCGCAACAGCCGCAAGGTCGCGAACCCGATGCGCGGGCGCATCAGATCGACCAGACAGGTGACGAAGAGGCCGACGCGCATCGCCCGGACGGATCGCTCGGCGCTCGATCCGATCACACCCCCGTCTGCGTCACGAACTTGGAAACCAGATACGCCTCGAGCGCATCCGCCCCGCCTTCGGTGCCGTAACCGGAATCCTTCACCCCGCCGAACGGCACCTCGGGCAACGCGAGACCGAAGTGGTTGATCGTCATCATGCCCGTCTCGACCTCGTTCGCCACCGCCGTCGCCGTCTTCGCCGAGCGCGTGAACGCATACGCCGCGAGCCCATAGGGCAGCCGGTTCGCCTCGGTCACCGCCTCGTCGAAATCGCGGAAGGGATTGAGCATCGCGAGCGGCCCGAACGGCTCTTCGTTCATCGCGCGCGCCTGCGTCGGCACGCGTGTGAGCACGGTCGGCTCGAAGAAGTTGCCCTTCTCGCCGATGCGGCTCCCGCCCATCTTGCGCTCGGCGCCCGCCTTGAGCGCATCGTCGACGAACGATTCGATCGCCTTCACGCGCCGGGTGTTGGCGAGCGGCCCCATGGTCGTGCCCTGCTCCAAGCCGTCGCCGACCTTCACTTTGCCGGCGGCGGCGACGAACTTGTCGACAAAGTCGTCGAACACCTTCTCCTGCACGAGAAAACGGGTCGGCGACACGCACACCTGACCGGCGTTGCGGTACTTTGCTGCGGCGAGCATCCGGCTCGCCGCATCGATGTCGGCGTCATCGAACACGAGCACCGCGCCATGACCGCCGAGCTCCATGGTCACCCGCTTCATGTGGCTCCCCGCGAGCGCGGCGAGTTGTTTGCCGACTACCGTTGAGCCGGTGAACGAGATCTTGCGTATGGCCGGGTGCGCGATGAGGTAGCTCGAGATCTCGGCCGGCACGCCGTAGACGAGGTTCACCACGCCAGGCGGCATGCCGGCATCGACGAACGCACGCACCAGCTCCGCGGGCGATGCCGGCGTCTCCTCCGGACCCTTGACGATGATCGAGCAGCCGCTCGCAACGGCAGCGCAGAGCTTGCGCACCACCTGGTTGATCGGGAAGTTCCACGGCGTGAAGGCCGCGACCGGGCCGACCGGTTCCTTCACCACGAGCTGATAGACGCCGGGCGCGCGCGCCGGGATGACACGCCCATAGGTGCGCCGCGCTTCCTCGGCGAACCAGTCGATGATGTCGGCGGCGGCGAGCGCTTCCTGCTTTGCTTCGGCCACGGGTTTGCCTTGTTCCATGGTGAGCAGCGGTGCGATCGATTCGGCGCGCGCGCGCATCAACTCGGCGGCCTTGCGCATCAGCCTGTAGCGATCGAACGCGGCGGTCTTGCGCCAGACGCCGAAACCCTTGCGCGCGGCCTCCAGGGCGCGGTCGAGATCGGGCCGCTCGGCATGCGCAACACTGCCGATCGCGTCGCCCAAGGCCGGGTTCACGACCGCGAGCGTCTTGCCGGAAGCTGCCTTGCACCAGCTGCCGTCGATGTGCAGCAGCACTTCGGGATATGCCGGATGGGAGACCATGAGCGAGTTCCTCTATGTCTGATAGTGAAGTTCGGAATGGATGCGCGATCAGGGCGCGATGGTCGTGCCGCCGTCGGCGACGATCGTCTGCCCGGTGATGAAGGCGGCGGCATCGGAGGCGAGGAATACGGCCACCCCGCCGATGTCTTTCGGCTCGCCCAGGCGTCGCAGCGGCGTCATCTGCTCGCGCCGCTTGCGACGCTCCTCGTCCTCCCAGAGCGCGCGCGCGAAGTCGGTCTTGATGAGGCCCGGCAGAATACAGTTCACGCGCACGTTCTTCGGCCCCCACTCCACAGCGAGCGCCCGGCATAGCCCCGTCTCGGCCGCCTTGGAGGTGCCGTACAGGCCGTTGACGTTGCTGCCGCGAAGCGCGCCGATGCTGGAAATGATCACGACCGAGCCGCCGCCGCGCTGGGCCATCCGCGGCATCGTCATGTTGGCGAGCCAGAACACGCTCTTCACGTTGGTGAGCATGATCTTGTCGAAGGCCTCGTCCGAAACCTTGCTGAGCGGCCCGAAAACGGGGTTCGAGGCCGCGTTGCATACGACGACATCGATGCCCCCCCATTGCGCCAGCGTGCGATCGACCAGGTTCTGCAACTGTGCCTTGTCGCCGACGTTGCACGGCACCGCGATCGCTTCCTGCCCTCGCGCCTGAAACTGCGCCAGCACCGCCTCGCAGGCATCGGCCTTGCGGCTGGAGATCACGACCCTGGCGCCGGCCTTCGCCATCTCCTCGGCGATCGACTTGCCGATGCCGCGGGTCGATCCGGTGATCAGGGCGACTCTATCTTTCAGGCTGAACATGAACGACCTCCCTCGGGCAACGCGCGCGTTCGCACCGCCTCCATCCGCCGCCCGCGCTTGATCGGCGCCGACGAAGGTGCCGGGGATGAGCGAGATCAAAGGCGCCGTGCGCGATCTCCCCCGCGCCCGACCCGTCTGCCCGAGGCAAACGGACGACGACCATCGCCGCCGGCACGATCATACGCGTGGCGGCACTGGCGCGCTTTCCTCGACGAACTGCGGCGGATCGAAGGCGCTGATCGGGGGCGGCTCGCCCGCGTAGCGCTCGATCTCGACCAGACAGGTATGTGCGCTCGTACCCTGCGCGAGTTTCGACGTGCCCTTGTCGATCGTGAGAACGTTCGCGTTGCCGTGTTTGTCGAGCGTGCCGATCTCGCCCGGCACCAGCGGATCGTACCAGGCGCCGGTCGACATCTGCACCACGCCACGCTTGAGCCCCGCTTCGATGCGCACGCCGGCAAGGCACTGGCCGCGATCGTTGAAAACGCGCACGATGTCTCCGGCATGCAGAGCGCGCGCCGCCGCATCGTCGGGATGGATGCGGATCGGCTCACGACCGCGGATCTTGCGCTCGCGGCTGACGGTGCCGTGATCATACTGCGAGTGCAGTTTGGTCGAAGGCTGGCTGGAGATGAGATGCAGCGGGTAGCGCGCAGCGCGCTCGCCCAGCCACTCGATGGGCTCGAACCACGCCGGATGGCCGGGGCAGTCGGCATAGCCGAAGGAGGCGATGCGCTCGGAGAATATCTCGATCCGTCCCGACGGCGTGGACAGGCGATGCGCGCGCGGATCGGCGCGAAACGCGCGCAACATGACATTCGGCTCGGCCGGTTTCGGCACTTCGAAACATCCCTCTTCCCAGAAATCGTCGAAACCCGGCAGCTCGATGCCGTAGCGGTCGGCGCGCTCGCGCGACGCTTCGTAGAGGTAGCGCAACCACCCGGCCGCGTCTCTGTTCTCGGTGAACGCGCGATGCGTTCCGATGCGCCGCGAGATCTCGGCGAAGATGGTGTAATCGTCGCGCGCTTCACCCGGCGCCTCGGCCGCCTTTTTCATCGCGATCATGTAGCGGTCGCGTCCGGTCGAGCCGATATCGTTGCGCTCGAGCGAGTTCGTCGCCGGCAGGACGATGTCGGCATGCTTGGCTGCCGAGGTCCAGAACTGCTCGTGGATGACGATCGTCTCGGGCTTGCGCCAGGCTGCGATCAGCCGGTTCAGATCCTGCTGGTGGTGAAACGGATTGCCGCCACACCAGTAAACGAGCCGGATGTCGGGATAGATGCGCTCGGCGCCGTTGAAGTCGTACTTGCCCCCGGGATCGAGCAGCATGTCGGAGATGCGCGCAACCGGGATCGGCGTCTTCACCGCGTTGATGCCCTGCGGCAGCACCGGCCCGGAATACGCGTGGGCATCCGCACCTTCGGCGTTAACCGGGCCGTAGCCGAGGGCGAATCCGCCGCCCGGCAACCCGATCTGCCCCAGCATCGCCGCCAGCGCCACCGTCAGCCAGTACGGCTGCTCGCCATGATCGGCACGCTGCAGCGACCAGGCGGTGGTGATCATGCTGCGGTTGGCCGCGAGCCGCCGCGCAAGATCGACGATGGTGTCGGCCGGCACGTCGCAGATCGGTGCCGCCCATGCGGCGTCCTTCGCCGCCCCGTCGGCCTCTCCCATGAGATAGGCACGCAAGCGTTCGAAGCCGACGCAATGCGTGGCGAGGAAATCTTCGTCGTGGCGGCCCTCCGCGACCAGCGTGTGCGCCAGCGCCAGCATGAAGGCGGCATCGGTGTTCGGCCGGATCGGGATCCACTCGACCGCGCGCGTGGTCGCCAAGTCGCTCTTCACCGGGCTCACGTTGACGAGCGCAACGCCCGCTGCGGCCAGCCGGCGCAGCCACATACCCACCTCGTGCTGCGACGCGCCGCCCGAATTCACCTGGGTGTTGCGCAATGGCACGCCGCCGAACGCAAGGAACAGCTTGCAGTGCTGCTCGAGCACGGTCCACGGCGTGTGCTGAGCGCGCAACTCATCCATGTCACCGACGATATGCGGCAGCAGCGTACGCGCGGCACCGAGACTGTAGGTGCCGACGTGCGCGACGTAGCCGCCGGCGCAGTTCATGAAGCGGTGCACCTGGCTTTGCGCGTGGTGAAAACGGCCCGCACTCGACCAGCCATACGAGCCGGCGAAAATGGCCGAATTGCCGAAGGTCTTGCGCACCCGGTCGACCTCGGCCGCGACCAGATCGAGCGCTCGTTCCCACGACACCTGCACGAACGGCTCGGCGCCGCGCCGCTGCGTCGCCGAGCCGGGCCCGCCTTCGAGCCAGCTCTTGCGCACGGCCGGGCGCAGCACGCGCGTGGGCGATGTCAATGCCCCGGGGATCGCGTTGCCGATGGGCGAGGGCTGCGGATCGTGCTTGAACGGTTTCAGCCGCGCCACGCGCCCGTTTTCGACCTCGACTTCGTACACGCCCCAATGGGTCGAGGTGAGCAGCGGTGCATTCATGAAGCAAGGCTCCTTCGGCGAACCGGGACGGGAAACGAGCGCGTGCGTGAAACGCGAGTATTGAGGGTTCGCCGCCGCCGGTCAACCGACCTGGCGCGGTGCCATTGCGTTACCCGGCTAGCGCTTGAAACCGCAGATCGGGCAAGTCTCAACCCGCAGCACGCTGCCGTGGCTGCATGGACGCGCGCTCCCACACGCGCCGCACCGCCGCAACCGCCTGCTCCACTTCCGCCGGGCCGATATGCCGATGGGTGACAAAGCGCAGCTGCGTGCGCCCGTAGTCGCTGGTCGCGACACCCTCGGCCGCGAGCTCCTCGACCCAGCGTCTGGCCGCGCGGCCGCTGCCCGAGATGTCGGCCCGCACGATGTTGGTCTCGATCGACTCCGGATCGACCAGGCTCGCATCGATCTGATGAAAGCCTTCGGCAAGCAGACGCGCGTTGGCGTGATCATCGCGCAGCCGCTCGACCATGGATTCGAGCGCAACGATCCCGGCCGCCGCAACGATCCCGGACTGACGCATGGCGCCGCCCAGCATGCGGCGGAAATGGCGCGCGCGCTCGATGAACGCGGAACTGCCGCAAAGGAGCGAACCGACCGGCGCGCTCAACGCCTTGGAGACGCAAAAGCAGACCGTATCGGCGTGCACCGCGATCTTGTCGGCCGAAACATCGAGCGCGACCGCGGCGTTGAAGATGCGCGCACCATCCAGATGCACCTTGGCGCCGTTCTGTCTTGCGATGCGGGCGACCGCGGCCATGTGATCGAGCGGCAGCACCGCGCCGCCGGCGGTGTTGTGCGTGGTCTCCATGCACACCAGCGCCGGTGCGAGTTGCTTGGAGGCGAGCCCCGATTCGAATGCGAACTCGAGCGCAGTCACGTCCATGGCGCCGCGTGTGCCGGGGATCGGTCGATAGAACAAGCCACCGAGCAGTGACAGACCCGAATTCTCGTAGCTGATGATATGCGCGGTGCGCTCCAGCAGCACTTCGGCGCCGCGGCCGGTATGGGTGAGAAGCGAGCAGAGATTGGCCATGGTCCCGCTCGGTAGATACAACGCCGCCTGCTTGCCGACCTTGGCGGCCGCCAAGGCTTCGAGCCTGCGAACCGTCGGATCGCCTTCACGCCCGTCGTCGCCCAGCTCGGCGCGGTGCATCGCTTCCTGCATCGCTTCCGTTGGCCGGGTAACCGTATCGCTTCTGAGATCGATGGGTGCCATTGACGCTCCTTGTCGCCCTCTTTGCACGGGTGCCGATGCAGGCGCTGAGCGCCCCGAGGGAATGCGTAAGCATGCCCGAAGGCGGGCCGACGGTCGAGTACGAGTACGACGGTGCGGCGATGCTGCCGCACCGGAGGACGAGTCGGCGAGGACGGTGCGCCGCTATAATCGGATCGCCGCTCGCCCCTTCGAGAACGACATGCCGACATGCCCGAACCGCGGCTATCCTGACCTGCACGAGCATCTGCGTACGCTTCGGGCGCGCGGACTGCTGCTCGAGATCGACCGTCCGATCGACAAGGATACGGAGATGCACCCGCTGGTGCGCTGGCAGTTCGTCGGCGGGATCGAGGAGCACGAGCGCAAGGCGTTTCTGTTCACACACGTCATCGACGGCCGCGGGCGCAGGTATCGATTCCCGGTCGTGGTCGGTGCATTGGCGGGCAACCGCGCGATCTATTGCGCCGGCATGCAGCTCGAAGAGAACGAGATCAATGCACGTTGGGAACATGCCGTTGCCAACCCCATTGCGCCGCGTGTGCTGGCCGAAGCGCCGTGCCAGGAAGTTGTCATCGAGGGGGCCGATCTTCAAGGCGAAGGCCGCGGGCTCGACATGCTGCCGATCCCCATATCCACGCCCGGGTTCGACAGCGCCCCCACGCTCACGGCTACCAACGTCATAACCCGCGATCCCGAAACCGGCGTGCAGAATCACGGCACTTATCGCGCCGGGCTGAAGGCCTCGGATCGGCTGGTGGTGCGCATGGCGACCCGCGTCGGCGGCGCGGGCGGCTACCAGCACTACCTCAAGCACCGCAGCCGCGGCGACAAGACCATGCCGTGCGCGATCGTGCTCGGCGCGCCGCCGTGCGTGGCCATGGTGGCGCCGCAGAAGATGCCGCTGGACGTGGACGAGATCGGTATCGCGGGCGGGCTCGCGGGAGCGCCGATCAACGTCGTACGCGCGCATAGCGTCGATCTGCTGGTGCCGGCCGAGGCGGAGATCGTGATCGAAGGGCTGCTCGATACCGAGTTGCTCGAGCCCGAAGGACCGTTCGGCGAATCGCACGGTCACGTTGCGCTGGAGGAGTACAACATCCCGATGCGGGTGACCGCCATTACGCATCGCAAGGATGCGATCGTCGCCTCCTACATCAGCCAGGTGACGCCGAGCGAATCGAGCGCGATGAAGCGTGTGGCGTACGAGCCGATGTTCCTTGCCCACCTGCAGAAGACGCTCGGCATTCGTGCCGTGACGCGCGTGACGCTGCACGAGCGCATGACCGCGCTGCGACGCATCGCCATCGTCACCGTCAAGCGCGGCGCGGCGCGCAGCGAAGTCTGGCGCGCCCTCTACGGCGTGAGCGCGTTTCGCGCCGACTGCGGCAAGATTTGCGTCGCGGTGAACGAGGACATCGACCCGGACAATTCGGATGCGCTGCTGTGGGCGATCGCGTTTCGCATGAATCCGGTCAAGGATCTGCAGATACTGCCTTACCGCAGCCCCGGTCACGGCCCCGAACGCGAACACGAAGCCGGCGACGAGACCGACGCGACGTTGCTGATCGACGCGACCATGAAGGAAGTGCTGCCGCCGCTCGCGTTGCCCAAGCGCGAGCATATGCAGCGCGCCATGGACATCTGGCACGAGTTGGGGTTGCCGCGACTGCGCCCGCAATCGCCCTGGTTCGGCAGCCCCGAGGGCGACTGGTTGCCGCAGTGGGATCACGCCGCGGCGCGCGCGGCGAGCGGGCGCTACCTGGAGAACGGCCGCGCCAGCGAGCGTCTGCAGCGCGGCGGCCTCAAGCCCGAAACCCGCTTCGTTCCCGAGTAGACAGGGACGGCACAAGGAGGCGTCATGGCAAACGGTGGTCGAGGGTCCGGGGCAGCGGCGGATGCGCGCGTCGTCGCGCCGGTCGCCGAGGATACACTCGGATGGCGCGACAAGCGCACGCTACCCAGGCACCTGCGCGACATGCTGGCGCTGGACGATTTCGAGACCGTCGCGCGCCGGCGCCTGCCGCGTCCGATCTACGGCTACGTCTCGGGCGGCGTCGAGACCAATGCGTCGCTGCGCGCGAACCGCGCGGCGTTCGACGACATCGCGTTCGTACCGAAGATGCTCGTCGACACCTCGATGCGTTCGGCAGCGACGACGCTGTTCGGTCACACCTATGCCGCGCCGTTCGGGCTCGCGCCGATGGGCGGATCGTCGCTTGCCGCCTACCAGGGCGACATCGTGCTCGCGCGCGTCGCTGCGCAAGCCAACCTGCCGATGATCACCAGCGGCGCCTCATTGACCGCGCTGGAGAAAGTAAAGCAAGCCGGCCGCACGTCTTGGTTCCAGGCCTATCTTTCCCACGAGACCCCGGTCATCAGCGCCCTGCTGGAACGCGTCGCCCGGGCCGGTTTCGAGACGCTGGTGCTCACCTTGGATGTGCAGGTGCCGTCGAACCGTGAGAACAACGTGAGGAGCGGCTACAACGCGCCGCTCAGACCGACGCCGCGGCTTGCCTGGGATTGTCTGACCCGACCGCGCTGGCTGTGCGGCATGTTCCTGCGCACGCTCATCACCCAGGGCATGCCGCATTTCGAGAACATGGGTCCGCGCACACCGCTCATCTCCGCCACCGGCGTGCGCACCAGCGGCCGCCGCGACAAGCTCGCCTGGAAACACGTCGAGCTGATGCGCCGTCTCTGGCGAGGCCGGCTCGTGCTCAAGGGTGTCCTGGACCCCGAGGATGCGCGCTTGGCGCGCGAAAGCGGCGTCGACGGCGTGATCGTGTCCAACCACGGCGGGCGCCAGCTCGACGGTGCGGTGGCGCCGTTGCGGGCGCTGCCCGGCGTCAAGGCGCAGGCCGGCGACATGACGGTCATGATGGACAGCGGGGTGCGGCGCGGCACCGACGTGCTCAAGGCGCTCGCGCTCGGCGCGCAGTTCGTCTTCATCGGCCGCCCGTTCCTCTACGCCGCCGTGGTCGCGGGCGACGAAGGGGTCGCACACGCGATCAGGCTGCTGCGCGAGGAGATCGACCGCGACATGGCCCTGCTCGGCCTCCCGTCTCTGACCGACATGGGTCCGCAGCGCTTGACAGCGGCCAAGGGCGGCGAGTTTCTTCCGCGGCGCGATTGAAGACTCACCGATCGCCCGCTCTGCCTGGCCCGGTTGCGGTTCCGCGCCGCCCGATCGGGCCTGCGTTGCCGGGAACCGAGGCGCCCGCGAACATCCGCCTCGCAATGCGAGGGCATGGCGCGGGCGGCAAGCCGGACGAGAAGCAGGGATGCGACGCATGACGCGCTACGGCCTGGGTATCGACATCGGCGGCACTTTCACCGACATCGTGCTGGTGCGAAACGACGGCACGCTCTTTAGCAAGAAGCTGCTTTCGACGCCTGCCGATTACAGCCAGGCGATCGAGCAGGGCGTCGCGGCGCTCATGCGCGAAGCATGCATCGACGGCGCCGACATCGGCCAGCTCGTGCACGGCACGACGGTCGCGACCAACGCGATCATCGAGCGCCGGGGCGCGCTCGCCGCACTGCTCACCACGCGCGGCTTCCGCGACGTGCTCGAGCTCGGGCGCTTTCGCTCGCCGCGCCTGTACGATCTCGCCTTCCGCAAGCCCGATCCCCTGGTCGAGAGGCGGCTGCGCTTCGAGGTGAGCGAGCGCTGCGATGCCGACGGCAACGTCGTGCAGCCGCTGGACATGGACGAGCTGGCGCAAATTGCCGGGACGATAGAGCGCCACGGCGTGCAGGCGCTCGCCGTGTGCTTCATCAACTCGCACGTCAACCCGGCGCACGAGCAGGCGGCGGTGCGCTTCCTCGCCGAGCGGCTGCCGAAGGTGTCGGTATCGGCCTCCACCGCGCTCGTGCCGCAGATCGGCGAGTACGAGCGCACCAGCACCACCGTGGTGAACGCGTACTTGCAGCCCGTGATCGCGCATTACGTAAGCGCGCTCGAGCGTCGCCTCGCGCCGCTCGCAATCGGCGCGCCGCTCATGATCATGCAGTCGAGCGGCGGCGTGCTGCCGGCGTCGCTGGTGGCCGAAACGCCGATCTTCATCATCGAATCGGGCCCGGCGGCCGGCGCACTCGGCGCTCAGCGGCTCGGCGCACACCTGGGTCTGGGCGATCTCATCGTCTTCGACATGGGCGGCACGACCGCCAAGTCGTGCATCGTGCAGGACGGCCAGCTCGGGCTCGCTCCCGAGACCGAGGTGGGCGGCTCGGCTTCGCTCGGCGCGCGCATGATCAAAGGCGCCGGCTTCATCGTGCAAGTTCCGACCATCGACATCGCCGAAGTCGGTGCGGGCGGAGGCAGCATCGCCCACATCGACCCGGCCGGCGGCATGCAGGTCGGTCCGCGCAGCGCCGGCGCGGAACCCGGGCCGGTGTGCTACGCGCGCGGGGGCACGCAGCCGACCGTCACCGATGCCAACCTGCTGCTCGGCTACCTCAACCCGGACGCGCTCGTGGGCGGCGACCTCGCGCTCGATTACCGCGCCGCCGAAGCGGCGGTGGGTGCGCTCGGCGAGCGCCTCGGCCTGTCGCTCACCGATACCGCTTATGGCATCCATCTCATCGCGAACGCGACCATGATGCGCGCGCTGCAGGCGGTGACATCGGAGCGGGGCCGAGATCCTTCGCAGTTCGGTCTGCTCGCGATCGGCGGCAACGGTGGCGTGCACGCCGCGAATCTCGCCGAAGCGCTCAAGGTGGACCGGATCATCGTTCCGCCCGTCGCCGGGCTCTTCAGCGCGCTCGGAATGCTGTTTGCGGACATCGAGCACCAGTTCATCAGCGCCTTCTTCCGTCGCCTCGACGGCGTGCGGGCCGACGAGCTCAACACCGTGCTCGATCCGAGCGTGCGGGAGGCGCAGCGGCTGCTCGCCATCGAAGGCTTCGGTGATGCCGACCGGCACGAGATCGCCGTCTACGCCGACGTGAAATACGCCGGGCAGACGGCTCCGCTGAGCTTGCGGCTGCCGGCGTTCCCGGTGTCCGATGCGATGGTCGGCGCCATCCCGGGCCGCTACGGCGACGCGCACGAGCAGACCTACGGCTATCGTTCGGATGCCGAGCCGATCCAGTTCGTCTCGCTCAAGGTCATCGGCCGCGGCATTGCCGACGCGCCGCGCGTGCCGGAGCGCGTGGTGCATGCCCGCCCGAGTGCGCCGCGGCAAGGTACGCGGCGCGCGTACTTCGGCCTTGAAGCCGGCTGGCAGGAAGCGCGGCTCGTGTCGCGTGCCGCACTCGGCGAGGTAGCGCTGCCGGGTCCCTTGATCGTCGAGGAGTACGACTGCACGACCGTCGTGCGCCCGCACTGGCGCGTGCGCGTCGACGGCTGGAACAACATGATCGTCGAGCGCGAGAATCGCCATGCATGAAAAAACAGGGATCGACCCGGTGAAGCGCGAGCTCGTGAAGAATGCGCTGATCGGCATTTGCGACACGATGCTCGTCATGATCGTGCGCACCGCGCGCTCCACCAACATCAAGAATACGATGGATTTCTCCGGTGCGCTGTGCGATGCCGAGGGGCGACTCGTCGCCCAGGGGCTGGCCGTTCCGGCGCACCTGGGCGCCATCATGCCGGCACTCGCGGGCTGCCTCGCGCATTTCGGCGACGATGTTCACGACGGCGACATCCTCTGCAGCAACGATCCGTATTCGGGCTGCAGCCACCTCAATGACATCTTCATGTTCAAACCGGTGTTCGCCGACGGGCGCCGGATCGCCTTCCTCTGCCTCATCCTGCATCACACCGACCTGGGCGGGCGTGTGCCGGGCGGCAACGCGGCCGACAGCAGCGAGATCTTCCAGGAAGGCCTGATCGTGCCGCCGAGCAAGATCTGCGATCGGGGTCGACCGAACGCGACGCTGCTTCGCATCCTCGAGCACAACACGCGCATCCCGCAGCGCATGATGGGCGACATTCATGCGCAGATCGCCGCGCTCGCGGGCGCCGCGCGCGAGCTGGTCAAGTTTGCACTCGCCACCGGCACGAAGGCGCTACGCGCCAGCATGGCCGATCTCATCGACTACACCGAGCGACTCACGCGGGCGAAGATCGCGGAGCTGCCCGATGGGCGGGTCGAATTCGAGGACTGGAACGACGACGACGGCGCGGGCGGCGCGCCGGTCAGGTTCCACGTCACGCTCACGAAGCAAGGCGAGCGCTTCATCGTCGATTTCACCGGCACCTCACCGCAAGGCCGCGGCGCGCTGCATACGAACTATGCGTTTACCGCCTCGTGCACGTATGCGGCGCTGCGCTGCGTGATCGACCCCGAGATCCCGAACAATGCCGGCTTCTACGCGCCGATCAGCGTCATCGCGCCCGAAGGCACGTTCGTCAACGTACGCTATCCGGCGGCACTCGGCGCACGCGGCCAGGGCGGCTATCGCATCCGCTCGACGGTGCTCGGCGCGCTCGCGCTGCTGATTCCCGATCGGGTGGCCGCGTGCGCCGGCGGCTCGGAGTTCGGGATCGTCTTTGCCGGGCACAACGGCAGGGATTCGAAACCTTTCGTACATCTCGAGTTCCACAACTGCACCGGACAGGGCGGCGGGCCGGATCGCGACGGCCAGGACGGCGGGCCTTATGCCATTGGCAATCTCGCCAACGTCCCGGTGGAGCTGCTCGAAGCGGAGAATCCGGTCCTGGTCGAAGCCTATGCCTTCCTGCCCGACAGCGCCGGCGCCGGCAAGTATCGCGGCTCGCTCGGCATCGTGCGCCAATACCGCATCCTCGCCGAGGAAGCGACCGTCAACCTGCGCTCGGATCGCCACCTGCACGGCTGCTGGGGGCTGTTCGGCGGCAAGCCCGGTGCGAAGGCGCGCTCGATCGTGAATCCCGGCACGCCGCAGGAAGCGCTGGCGCCATCGAAGTTCGTGCGCGTCATGCGCCGCGGCGAGGTCTTTCGTGGCGAGATGGCGGCCTCCGGCGGCTACGGCGATCCGTACACCCGCGACCCCGCGGCCGTGCTCGAAGACGTGCGGCAGGGAAAGGTCTCGATCGCGCACGCGCGCGCGGCTTACGGCGTGTGTGTCCAAGCCGAGACCCTCACGGTCGATGCCGAGGCGACGGCCGTGCTGCGGGCGGCGGTAGCGCCGGCCGGGTGAATGTATCGACCGACGCCGAGACGCTCATCGCGCCGCCGGTGGCGAGTGGACCGCGCCTAGCGCGTACGCGCTCGATCCGTGGCAACTGCGCGCAGACGCCACCGCATCAAGCGTGGCGCGCTCGAGCGCCGGCGCGTTCGGGTTCGGTGCCACGGGCCAAGGCATGAAGAAGGTAGCCGCTAGGCCCAGAATGGTGACTGCCAGCTCTCTTGCGCTCATGACACTTCTCCTTCGCGGCGTGCTGTCAGGCAGTATCCGCGTCACGAGGCTCACCCGGTGAGCCTGCCGTCGAACTCGAGCGCGCGAGATCGATTCGGCGCAGTCGCGCGTCGCGTTTTCCCGGTGGCGTCTTCGCCAGCGCGCAAATCGGCATCGGCGGCACGATAGCCGGCCTCGCGGCGTGGCGCGCAGCGCAAAAGCGCGAACGTGACGAATCGTTGCCCGGGCGCAGTTACGTACGGTAAGATGCCCGGGCGCGGGGTTCACGTGCCCCAACCTCGTGCCAATCCACCGCGACGAGGACGTATGGCCATCACCGTCAATCAGAAGCAGGTTCAGGGCGAAGTCATTGCACCGGGCGTGACGCGCCAGCGTCTGATGACAACGGCCAGCAACGCCGCCACCAGCGTATGGCTGGACCGCTACACGCTCACCGCAGGCGGATGTCTCGACATCGACGTAGCGCCAGGACATCTCGCGTGGTTCCAGGTGCTTGCAGGCGCGCTCGCGTTATCGGGCGAAAGCCGCTCGGACCGTCTCGACGAGGCGCACGTGTGCTTCCTTCCCCCGGGCTTCCGCGGTCGGGCAGCCGCCGCTGCCGGTGCCGTCGTGCTGTACGCCGAAGTGCCGCACGCCGTTCGCTTCGACCCGGCGATCGCGCACGGCGCGCTAGCGCTGCGCATCGTCGATTGGACGCGCGAACCGGTGCTCGATTCCGAACACGACGCGCGCAAACGCATCTATCTGGTCACGCCAAAGCTGTTTGGCACCGAAGCGATCAAAGGCGAGATGATCATCTATCCGCCCGGCACACTGGGCGCGAACCATCATCACGAGGGCGCCGAGCACTTCATGTACGTTTTGCAGGGTTCAGGGACGGGCTGGGCCAACGAGCAGCCGTTCGCCGTGCGCGAGGGCGATCTCATCTGGTACGCCGATCTCGAGCGGCACTATCTGCGCAGCGACGCCGACGTGGAGTTGCGCTTCGTCGAGTTCTTCGTGCCCGGCAAGTACAAGACCATCTGGGCGCCCGGCGCGAACGTCTGCACCTGGGCGCCGACCGGGCGCAATATTCGGGGCGGCGCCGCCTCGCGCGAGATCGCGTATCACCGCTCGGATACCAGCACGCCGGCGGACGTGTGAGCATCGCGGCAAGCCGCGATATTGCGCACCACCGACCCGACGACCTATCGACCGCCATGGCCACAGCGCTTTATCCGCAGTTCTCCGCCACCGAGTTCGAGCGCCGGCATAGCGCGATCCGCGCCCTGATGGCGGCCGAGGGGCTCGACGCGCTCGTCGCCTACGGCAGCTCGGGTGTCAATCGGCACGATCAGGCCGACGTCCATTACGTTTCCGGCTTCCTCGGCAACCGCAACAACTACGTCGTGGTCACGGCGCGCGAGGCGCCGGTGATCTTCGTGCAGTCGTTCAATCACGTACCCAACGCGCGCGAGTCGGCCGGCATCCGGGTCGAATGGGGGGGCGCGAGCTCGGCGCTCACGCTCAGCCATTATCTGCGCGATCTCGGCATATCGAGCGGTCGACTCGGCTACGTCGGCGACGTGCCGGTGCAGACCTATCTCACCTGGCAGCGCGAGCTCTCCGACCTGCGCTGCATCGATGTGACGCGCGCGTTCCGGCGTCTTCGGCTGGTGAAAAGCGCGGAAGAGCTCGAGTGGTTGCGTAAGGGCGCGCAGTTCACGGACCACGCCCTGCAAGCGCTGATCGACGGCGTGAAGCCGGGCCTCAAGGAATACGAGCTCGGCGCTCTGATCGAAACGGCGGCACTCGGCTGCGGCGGCCTACCGCATCTGCACTACCTGTCGTCCGGCCCGCAGAGCGGCACGGGCGTGTGCGTGCCGCGCCAGAACCTGTCCAATCGCACCATCGAGCACGGCGACGTCATCAACACCGAGATCAGCGTAAGCCACTGGGGCTACTCGGGCCAGATGCATCGCCCCATCTTCGTCGGCCAGCCGCCGAACGATCTCTATTTGAAGTTGTGGGACACCGCGCTCGAGTCCTACCAGCGCTGCGTGCAGGCGCTGCGCGCCGGCGCCACCAGCGAAGACGTGCTCGACGCCGCGGACGTCATTGCGGAGCGCGGATTCACCATCAACGACGGCTTCCTGCACGGCTTCGGCATCGGCCTGCTGCCGCCCAGCATCGGTACGCGCCAGACCGTTGCCAGACGCGGTCCGCTCGGGCCCAGCTTCACGTTCGAAGAGAACATGTGCGTGGTGGTACAGCCTAACGTCGTCACGCACGATGAGCACGCGGGCGTTCAGCTCGGCAATCTGTTCCGCATTACCCGCGACGGCGCCGAGTGCCTGCACAAACTGCCGCTGCGCTACTTCGTCGCCGACGCCTGACGCGGGCCGCGACGAGGCGTGCGCCAACGACGACCGAGGGAGGAAATAGCGTGATCGATCGCTTGCCGAGGACAATCGCCGCAGCATGCGCATGCGTGCTCGCCATGCTGACGTTGGCCGGTGCAGAGGCCGCCGATACCTACCCGGTCCGACCGGTTCGACTCATTGCCGGCTCGGCCGGCAGTACCTCGGACATCACGGCACGCTTCGTCGCGCAGAAGCTCTCGGAACGCTGGGGCCAGCAGGTCGTGGTCGACAACCGGGCAGGCGCGGGCGGCATCATCGGCGCCGAGATCGTCGCGCGCGCGGCGCCCGATGGCTACACGCTTTTCAATGGCCAGATCGGCACGCACGCGAGCCCGCAGTTCCTGTTCAAGAAACTGGCCTACGATCCGATCAAGGACTTCGCGCCGATCGGACAGCTCACGACTTCGGGCATCGCCCTGGTGGTGAACCAGCAGGTGCCAGCGAAGGATCTCAAGGAGTTCGTCGCCTACGCCATGTCGCGCCCCGGCGGGCTGAGCTACGGCTCGGCGGGCGGCGGCACCAGCAGCCAGCTCTCGGGCGAGCTCTTCAACCAGATGACCGGCGCCAAGCTGATGCACATCCCGTACAAGGGCGCCGGATTCGCGTTGAACGGTGTGCTCTCGGGCGAAGTTCAGGCTGCCTTCCTATCCACCACCACCGCCGCTGCCCAGGTCAAGGCGGGTAAGCTGCGCGCGCTCGCCGTGCTCAGCAATAAGCGTTTCCCTGCGGCTGCGGACATTCCGACCGCCGCGGAGCAGGGTTATGCCGGCATCGACAGCGAGGTTTGGTTCGGGCTGTTCGCTCCGGCACGCACGCCTGCCGAGATCGTGCAGACCGTAAGCCAGGCGGTCGGCGACATCTTGCGCACGCCCGAAGCGCGCACACTGCTCACTTCGCAAGGCGCCGTACCGATGCCGTCGACGCCGCCGGAGTTCGACAAATTCCTGCGCTCCGAAATCGCCAAATGGGGCAAGGTGATCAAGACCGCCGGCATACAGCCGAACTGAGCGCCGGTTCGGCCCGGGCAGCGTTTACACGGTCGATGTTGCCCGTGCGCGGCACTTCGCGGACAACCGGCTCACCCGCGCGGTCGATGCGTTGACACCGCAGATGTGGCCGTCAAGCCCGCGACGGCGAAAGTCCCCTCGCCGTCTGCGTGCCCTCGAAAGCAATTCGTGCTGCAGTTTCAGCCGGGCTTTCAGCTCCGATCCCAATACGGCTGCGGGCCGTAGCGCTTGACCAGGAAATCGATGAATGCTCTGACTTTGGCCGAGACATGGCGGTTTGCGAGATATACCGCATAGATGTGCCGCTCCAATGGGATGTACTCCGACAGCACCGATTGCAAGCGGCCCGCCTGGAGTTGCTCTCCAATGATGAAGGTCGGCAGCAGCGCCAGGCCGAGACCTCCCAATACGGCCTCGGCAAGCGCATCGTCGTCGTTTATTCTCAAATTGCCGGACGCACGAACGGAGATATCGCCGTCGGGGCCGCGTAAGCGCCACGGATCCTGCGGATTGATATACGTGTACGTCAAGCAGTTGTGCTGTTGGAGGTCTTCGAGCGTGCGCGGCGCCCCGTGCCGTGCGAAATATTCGGGCGTCCCGACCATTTTGCGGCGGACGGGCGCGAGTTTCCGAGCCACCAGATTCGGGGTCGGCTGATCCACGATTCTGACGACAACGTCGTAGGCCTCCTCGGCGAGATCGACAAAGCGATCGGTCGTGACGATGTCGATCTTCAGCTCAGGATAGGTCGCGAGGAAGCCCGGTAGGGCGGTTGCGACGTGCAGCCTACCGAATGCGACGGGCACGCTGACGCGCAGCAAGCCGCGAGGCTCCGAATGAAGGTGGCTGACCGCGCGCCTGGCCTCCTCGAGCTCCTCCACGATACGTGCACAGTGCTCGTAGCATGCCGCACCGGCTTCCGTGAGACTGAGCGCCCGCGTGGTCCGATTCAGAAGACGCGCGCCCAGCGACTTCTCCAACTGCGCGACGTGTTTGCTCACGAGTGACTTGGACAGATTCAGGCGGCGCGCAGCGGCTGAAAAGCTCTTGTCCTCGACGACGCGAGCAAAGATCGCCATGCGCTCGAGATCTTCCATATTCCCTCTGCGGGCTGATGGGCGATTGTTGCCGACGGAAGAACAGTATAGTCCGTCGCACAGAAACAGCGTTGTTCCGCCCGCGCGCCTTATCGCAGCGCGCAAGCACCGCTATCCTCGGGCGTGCAACGTACCGCTGAGCATTGGCCTCTCACGGCGCAGCGTTGCCTCAGCAAAGAAAGGAACCGCAATGGGACGATTCAGCGCATTCGAGGATGGCGCGCTCCTCAACCGGTTAAAGCGCCTGGACCGAGCCGAAAAAGACCTGCAGAAGAAGGTCACGATGCGCATCTGGCAGTTGGAAGCAGACGATCGATGGGTCCGCACCGACCCGTTGTTCCGGCAGCTTTCATCCACGCTTGCGAAGGTGTGCAACGACATGCGCGAGACGGAGGCCGAACTGCTGCGCAGGGGTAGTCTGGTCGCTGCCAAGAAGGCCGCTTGATGCTGACTCCTAGCGCCGCGGTGGGCTAGCAATAGCGGCGCAACACGTCGCGGTCGATCTCGATACCCAGACCGGGAGCTTGCGGAACGGTAACGATGCCGTCGTGGTGGCGGATGGGCTCGCGGGCGAGCTCGGTGCGCAGCGCATTCTCGCTCATGTCGTACTCGAGCAGTGTCGGAAACGGCTCCAGCGCGCGCGGCGAGTCGGGCAGCGCCGCGAGCACATGCAGCGTGGCGGCGAGCCGGATGGAGGTGCCGAACATGTGCGGAATGACGCGGACATGATTGGCGCTCGCCATGGCGGCGATCTTGCGAAACTCGGTGAAGCCGCCGCAAACGCACACGTCGGGCTGGATAATGTCGAGCGCGCGCTCCTGGATCATGCGGCGGAATGCCCAGCGCCCGCGCTGCTGCTCCGCGCCCGCAATGCGCATGTTGAGCGCGCGGCGGATCTCGATGTAGCCCTCGACATCGTCGGCGCTGATCGGCTCTTCGAACCACAATAGCTTCTGCTTGCCGATCTCCTGGCCCACCGCGATGGCGCTGCCTCGGTCATAGCCGCAATTCGCATCGACCGCGAGCAGGATGTCGTCGCCGATCGCGCGCCGCACCGCTGCTACGTTGGTGATGTCGTAAGCGGGACCGAACCCGACTTTCATCTTCATCACTTTGAAGCCCGCGTCGACGTAGCCACGAGCTTCTTCCACCAGGGCGGCGGTCCGGTCGGCGCGCTCGCGCCGAAACAGCCCCGTGGCGTAGGCCTGCACACGGGTGCGGAAGGCGCCACCCAGAAGCTGGTGGATCGGCTGCTTCAGCGCCTTGCCCATGATGTCCCACAGTGCGATGTCGACGGCGCTGATCGCCGCGGGATCGGTGCCTTGTCGGTGCAGCCCTTCCCAGATGAGCTCGCAGTCGAAGGGGTTGCGGCCGATCACCTGGGATTCGAGCGCGCGCCGCGCCGGCACGATCGCACCTTCGCCCCAGCCGGTGATGCCGGCATCGGTGACGACCTCGACGATGCCGAATGCGCGCTCAGGGGTCGTGCGCATGGCGTTGGCGAAGGGATCCTCGACCGGGTAAACCGCGGTGTAGGTCTTGACGTCGATGATTTTCATGGCATGGACTCGCGCTGTGGACGATGGTCAAGGCAGGAACGATCGCCCGGCGCCCCATGATGGCTTGCCCAGGCGCTCATGTAAACGAGCGGGACGCTGGAAGCTCGCGCAAGCCCGTGGGGGCGATATCGCCGGCCCAACGAGGGGTCAATCGCGCCGGGCCGGACGACTTCTGCCACGACGCGAGGATGATTCGGAACCCTGACAGGCCCGGATCGCCTCACGCCGGCGAGCAGCGGGCAATGCAGGCGAGCGTTCCGGCCAGAGCCCATTGCCCGACCGGCACACACGGACCGGCCGGGTCGACCGGGATCAGCGCATGCACCTGCCTATCGTAGGCTCCGTCGATACGGCGCACGAAGGCAAGGTCTCGCCCATCCGATCTCGGGCCGCGCAACGTCGAGCGTCCCTCGCTCGGTCTGGTTCGGCGTGGTGGCGCCGACCGGAGCACCTGAGCCGGTGATCCGTCGTGTGGCAGCCGAGGTCGAACGCTTGATTGCCGAACCCAAATTCCGAGCGCGTGTAAGCGCGATCGCGGTAGAGCCGCTGCAGGGCGGGCCGGACGAGTTCCGCCGCAAGCTCCTCGACGAATACCGTAAGTGGGGCGAGATCGTAAAGGTGTCCGGCGCGAAGATCGAGTGACCTTGAATTATGTTGCTGCGCATACTCGGGTTGGCTGCACTCGCGCTTGCTGCGCTCGGAGCACGCGCCGGGGAAAGCTATCCCAGGAAGCCGCTACGCTGGATCATTCCCTACGCAGCCGGCGGTGGCACCGACGCCATCGTGCGGCCGATCGCGGTCAAGGCGGCCGAGGTGCTGGGGCAATCGGTCATCTACGAGAATCGAGGCGGGGCGGGCGGTCTGATCGCTGCGGAAATCGTGGCGCACGCCGAGCCCGACGGCTATACCTTTCTGGTGGCGGCGCCCAACACGCACATTTTCGCGACGCTGCTGCACAAGAAGATTCCTTACGATCCGGTCAAGGACTTCGCCCCGATCACCAAGTTCGACCTCACGCCGAACGTGCTGATCGCGCACCCCGGCTTCCCGCCCAACAGTGCCCGGGAAATGATCGCCTACGCCAAGGCCCACCCGGGCAAGGTCAATTTCGCTTCCTCCGGCGCCGGTTCCGGCGGCCATTTGTCGGTCCTCCTATTGATGGACACGATGAAGATCGACGTGCTGCACATCCCGTACAAAGGCGCCGGCCCGGCGGTACTCGAGGTGCTCGCGGGCAGGAACGACCTGATGTTCATCAATCCGGCCGTCGCCATGGGGCATTACAAGGCGGGCAGACTGAAGGTGCTGGGCTTTGCCGGGCCCAAGCGCCTCGCCACCATGCCGGACGTGCCCACATTCGAGGAGCAGGGCTTCGTCGATTTCGAGTCGAGCAACTTCAAGGGACTGGTCGCGCCCGCGGGAACGCCGCGTGCAGTTATCGACAAGATGCACGACGTACTGGTGAAGATCGTCAACATGCCCGACATCCATGCGCGCCTGATCGCAGGCGGCTCGATTCCGCGCACGACTACGCCAGAGCAATTCGCCGACGAAAATCGCAAGGAAGTCGAACGCTGGGGTAAGCTCATGCGCAAGCACGGCATCCTGCCGCAATAGCGTTCGCCACACCGCACGGCGTTGCGCCGACTGCGACCGCACGCTCGCACTTCCCGGCCGGAACGGTCGCTCGCGCTTCCCGGCGAACGCAACGGCGTGTGCCGGCGACCTTTCGAGCATGCCCGACGGTCTCGGCGGCGCGCGTAAGGCTATCGTAAGAAGACAATCGGAATCTACGATCGAGCGCCAGCTTCTGTTTCGGCCACTGGCCGGAGGCGACGAGCGGCGCGCTGATTCACCCGGAAAACGAGCCGTTCGGAGGTAATATGAGCCGAGAAATTCGTCCTGACGAGCACAACACCCACCACATTGATTCGAGCGAAGCGGCGTCGAGCGATTCGATCGCATACCTGGTTGGTCAAGTGTACGAGGTTGCGCCCGCGCCGGCGCGGCGGCGCCTGATCGAACATCTTCTGCGGCCGCTGAGCCTGCTGGCGCTACTGGCGGTAGCGAACGGCGTGTTCGCGAAACTCTGGTTTCGGCGAGGATGGCAGGACCTTGAGATCCGTATCGAGGATACGCATCTCATCACGAACAGCGATATAACGGCACTGGTCGATTTCGTACAGCAGGCCAGTGCCGACACCGTGTATGGAATCGGGCAAGTGGTGGCGTCGTGTCCCGAATTGCTCACCTCGGCGGCAGCCGGCGTGCTGATCGCCGCGCTCGGGCGATTGGCGGTGTCGCGTTTCGGCTCGAATCCTCCGCTGAGTCAAGCCTGACGCACGAACCGCGAAGTTCGCGCGCGAGGACGATGCAAGCGTGCCGTGTACCGATCGACCGATGGCGAGCACCCGAGGGCGCCGGCGAAGGCGCTCATGCGCATCGCACCGTCGGGCACATCCGCAAGATCCGCCGGCGCGATTGACGATCAGGAGAATTGTCGATGTCTATGCAGCACGACGACGGATACTACGAATGCCACTGGCCGCGCGGCCAATTGCAGCAGCGCAGCCGCGCGCTCGCGCCGCGGCTGGAATCGCTCGCCGGCAAGAAGGTCGCGCAGCTCTGGGACGAGCTGTTCAAAGGCGATGTGGTGTTCGAACTGCTCGAAGAAGGACTGAAGCAGCGCTTTCCCGGCATCCAGTTCGTCAACTGGCGTCAATTCGGCAGCACGCACGGCGCGATGGAGAAGGAAGCCCTCGCAGCGCTGCCGAACAAGCTTCGCGACATGGGCGTCGACGCGGTCATCTCCGGAATGGCGTGCTGAGGCAGCTGCACTCCCGCCGTGTTGCGGGCCAGCGCAGCATGTGAGATCGCGGGTTTTCCGACCACCTCGCTCACATGCGAGGGTTTCGTCAGGCAGGCGGCCGCCACATCGATCGGGCTCGGCCTGCGCAACATCCCGATCGCGCTGGTGCCGGGTCACGTCGGCACCAAGAGCGCCGAGGAACTGCGCCGAGACATCCTGGAGGTCACGCTGCCCGATGTCATCAGGACCCTGACGCACGCCGACGACAGTATCGATCAGCCGCTCGAAGTCGGCGAGCGCGAAATCGTCGTGCGCGGCAGCTTCACCGAGGTGAACCGGTACTTCTACCGGCACGGCTTCACCGACGGTCTTCCCATCGTGCCGCCGACGCGCGCGGCGCTCGAACGTTTCCTGCGCTGCACCGAGCGCGATGCATCGGAAGTGCTCGGAGTGATGCTGCCGGACAAACGCGCCGCGACCGTCTGGAACGTTGCCGTGAACGGCGTCATGGCGGGGTGCCGGCCGGAGTACATGCCCGTTCTGATCGCGATCGTCGAGGCCATGGCGGATCCGCGCTACGGCGTCGAGCACAGCGGCAACACACCGGGCGCCGATACGCTGATCATCCTCAACGGGCCTATCGTCAAGCAGCTCGATTTCAACTACACGCAGGGCGCGTTGCGCGACGGCTTCATGCCGAACACCTCGATCGGCCGCTTCTTCCGGCTATACCTGCGCAACGTCCCTGGATTTCATCTGCATCAGACCGACAAGGCGACGTTCGGCAACACGTGGCGTGTCGTGCTCGCGGAAAACGACGATGTCCTGGAGGAGATCGGCTGGCCGACGATCGGTGAGGAGATGGGTTTCGCGCGCGGCGACAACGTCGTCACGATATCGCGCTTCACCGGCGGCGGATCGCTCTCCTCGGTGACCGGGTCGACGCCGGAGCAGCTCCTGCCCTACCTCGCCGATTCGATCGAGCGCTTCAACAACTGGCAGATCACGTTCACCACCAGCCACGGCCGCGGCACGCTGCGACCGCTCGCCGTGATCACTCCGATCCTTGCACGCACACTCGCGAGAGCCGGCTGCAGCAAGCTCGACGTTCAGCGCTTCCTGTTCGAGCGTGTCCGCCGTCCGGCGTGGGACTTCGAGCGGCAGTTACGCGACTGGAATATACGCGGCAAATGGAATCTCGCGGAGGACGTCGAAGCCGGTCTGATCCCGAAAGTCTTCCTCGGATCCGGAGATCCCGATCGCCTGGTGCCTATCGTCTGGAAGCCCGAAGATCTGATGATAGCCGTCGGCGGCGATCCGCTGCGCAACAACGCCTACGTGTTCGCGCACAACGGCTTTCTCGGCTTCCCGACCGGGAAGAAGATCAGCCTGCCGAAACGCTGGGACGAACTTCTGGCCGAGGCGAAGAAGCATGCATGAGGCAAGCGAAGCGAGCCGGCGCGGCTCATGCGCTGGGTGAGACGGCGGGCAAGACCGGGCGATCGGCCTCGCTCGCCACGCGGGCGGCGCAAGGCCGCACACCATCGGTCAATTCAGCGTAACGCCCGCATCGTGCATGATCTTGCCCCAGCGGGCCACATCCTTCTTCAGGAACGCGGCGGACTCCTCGATCGTGGCTGGCGATGGCTCCACCCCCTGACGGATGAGCTGCGTGCGGACATCCTGGGTGTCGAGCACCTTCAGCACGACCTCATTCAGGTGCTTCACGATCGCCATGGGCGTCGCAGCCGGCGCGATGAGCGCGAACCATGTACCGATATCGAGTTGCGGATAACCAGCCTCGGACATCGTCGGTACGTCGGGCAGCAGCGGCGAGCGCTTCGCCCCCGACACACCCAACGCCCGCAAACGGCCCGCCTTCACATGCGGCGCCATCGACGACACGTTGGTAAAGAGCATGTGGACCTGACCCGCGATCAGTTCCTGCGCGGCCTGCGCGCTGCCCTTGTAAGGCACGTGCGTAAGCTCGATCCCGGTACTCGTGCGCAGAAGCTCGCCGAGCAGGTGCCCCGTGCCGCCCATCCCGGTCGAGGCAAAATTGAGCTCGCGCGGCCTGCGCTTGGCAAGAGCAACCAGTTCCTTGATCGATCTGACCGGCATCGACGAGTGCACGACCAGCGTGAACGGCAGCGTGCCCACCAGCGAGATCGGAACGAAGTCCTTGACGAGATCGTAACGCGCACGCTTCGAGTGCATGTTGATCGACACGCTGGAGCTGGGCAGAAAGAGCGTGTGACCGTCCGGTGCGGCTTTCGACGCCAGCTCGGCCGCCACCACCCCGCCCGCTCCGGGCCGGTTGTCGATGACGACCATCTGGTGTAGCTCTTGCGTGAGCTTCGGCGCCAGAATACGCGCCACCGTATCGTTCCCGCTGCCTGGCGGAAACGGCAGGATGATGCTGATCGGCCTGGTCGGGTAAGACTGCGACCACGCGCTGCCGCCGGCGAGCACGAGCGCGGTCATCGCCAGCGCGAAACAACGCATCACCAGTAAGCTGCTTACCCTCACCACATTCTCCTCATGGCAACTCCGCTACCTCACAATGCCTTCGTCCGCTCGCCGCGGTTCGGCCGCCGAGGCGACCCGACGTGCGAGAGAACAATGATACGACCATACGAGCGCACCACCGGATCGAATGTGGCGTCGAAAGCGGCTGCGAAATCGAAGGCGACTCCGAGCCGAGGTACGGTGAGTGGCATCCGTCGCTGGCGTGACGCGACTCGCGAGAGGCTTGCGTAAAGAAACGGCTAGTGTCCCGAGTCAGAAGTCGTTGCAACAATGTTCTTGATGCTCGCGACGCCACGAGTGGCAAAAGTGTCGAAATCGACGCCAGACGCGAAGCGAACCGCAGCCAGGTTGGACACCTGGCGA
>WYBJ01000159.1 GCA_011525945.1 Burkholderiaceae bacterium
ATCGATATCGATCCCTCCGGCTCGCGCTTCGCGCTGCAACACCTCTCGCGGTGACTACGGTCACAGCGACGGCGCGTTAGCGCCAAGTCAAATTGTTCTCAGGCTCTGAGATGGAGCGCCGGGCGAGGCGGCGATTGCCGCCGCGGGATAGCGATGCCGCTGCCCGGGGATCGGATGTGCGCGGGCGCGATGCCGGAGTAGATCTGCGGCGGGAGACACACACCGGCGCGTGCCAGTCGAGGCGCGCGCGCCGTGTGTTGTCGTTGCGAGGGCATCTGCGAATGCAGGCGTTATCGTGCCGCGCGCTGATCGCGTGGGTGCTGCTCGCTATGTGGGTGTTGTCACCGGCTCACGCGCAGCAGCCCGTGCCTGCGGCCGAGTACGCCTATGAACCCGTGATTGGCATGCCGGGCAAGGATGTGGTCTGGGTGCCGACACCGCCGGCTGCCGTCGAGCTCATGCTCGACATGGCCAAGGTGACGTCGCGGGATTTCGTCATCGACCTCGGTTCTGGGGATGGGCGCATCGTGCTCGCCGCCGCGCGTCGCGGCGCCAGGGGCTTCGGCGTGGATCTCAACAAGGATCTGGTGGAACTCTCGAACGAGGAGGCGCTGCGGCTAGGCCTTTCGGAGCGCGCGCAGTTCCGGGTGCAGGACATGTTCCGGACCGATCTGTCGCCGGCATCCGTGCTCACCACGTATCTTCTGCCGCACCTCAATGTGCGCGTACGCCCGCAGCTTCTACGCCAGATGAAGCCCGGATCGCGCGTGGTGGCTTATTCGTTTCACATGGGCGAATGGCAGCCCGATGCGGTCGCGCAGGTCAACGGGTTGACGGTTCACTACTGGGTCGTCCCGGCCGCCGCGATGGGCACGTGGCGCTGGCAATACGATGGCGTCGGTTTCAGCCGCGACTACGAGATGAATGTGCGCCAGAGGTTTCAGTTCATCAACGGATCGGCCAGCTCGAAATCAAGCTTCGCCTACCTGCGCGACATGAAGCTCGAAGGCGATCGCATCAGCTTCACGCTCACCGAAGAGGCGGGCAGCGCACTCGCGCAAACGCACTACGAGGGACGTATCGATGGCGATGCGATCACCGGCACGGCGCGCATCAACAACCGGACCGAACCGACTCCCTGGCGTGCGCGACGGGTCGCCGGGCGGACCGAGATCGAGGCGGTGAAGTAGCAAGCCTCAAGCCGTACCGTATTTCTCCAGCACCTTTCGGTCGAATTCCAGCCCGAAGCCAGGTTTCTGCGGCACGATCAGATCGCCGCTCGCCTTGTCGACCGTGGGAACCTCCTGCCACAGCGCAGCCGACCACGGCATGTACTCGACCGTGAGTCCGTTCGGAATCGCGGCAATGAGATGTACCTGGAATTCCGGCACCAGATGGCTTACTACCGGCAGATTGAACGCTTGCGCCATTCCGGCAATCTTGAGCAGCCCCGTTGGCCCGCCGGCTCGCACGAGGTCGATCATGACGATGTCGACCGAGCGCGCTTCCAGCATGTGCCGGAACGGCACGGCACCGTAGACGTATTCACCGCCGGCAATCGGCGTGCAGAGCGCCTGCGTGACCCGCGCGAGCCCGGCATAGTCGTCGCATGTCGTCACGTCCTCGAGCCAGTACAGACGCTCGGATTCGATACGGCTGCCGATGTCGATTGCCTGGTGCACGCTCCAGAGCTGGTTGATGTCGCACATGAGATCGGTATCGAAGCCCACCGCCTCGCGCATGCGCTTGATGCGCTCGACTTCCTGCTCGGGTCGCAGGTTGCCGCCGCCGAGCTGCGTCTTCATCTGCCGGAAACCCTTCTCCTTGAGCTTCGGCCCGGCTTTGACGATGTGATCGAGCGGGAAGGTGCGCATGAGCGCGCCGCTTGCATAGGTCGGCACGCGCGGCCGGTAGCCGCCGGCGAGCGCCCAGACCGGCTGGTTCAGGGCCTTGCCCTTGATATCCCAGAGCGCGGTGTCGATGGCGGACAGCGCGAGTTGCAGGATCCCGCCCGGACCCGAATTGCCGGCCGCCGCGCGCAGCTTGCCGATCACGGCCTCGATGTTGAGCGGGTTTTCGCCCTTGGCGAGCGCCGCCAGATCCTGGACGGCCACCTGCAAGGCGCGCGTAAGCGCCGCGCCGAAGAACGTGATGCCTACGCCCTCGATGCCCTGATCGGTGCGAAGCTCGAGGGTGACGATCTCGCGCACGGCGCCGGGAACCATGGGGCCCGCGGCGAGCGGCTCGTCGGCGGGCAGGCGAACGACGCGCACCTCGGCATCGGTGATCTTCATGACTTGGCTTCTCCTCGACGTTGGCGGGCGAGATCGGGCGGCCATTCTACTCCGGCCGGCACCCGAAACGGCGCCTGTCCGGGGCGCTCTTGCGCGCATGCTGCCTTGCCCGCGGGGGCAGGCCGGCGGGGGATGTATCCTTCGCAGCAACGCGATGCCGGTTCGGCAACTGCAAGGAGCGCAACGCATGCCACGTATTGAACACGATTTCCTGGGCGGTCGCGAAATTCCGGACGGCGCCTATTACGGGGTGCAGGCAATGCGCGGGCGCGAGAACTTTCGCATCACCGGCGTCGACACCTCGGTCGAGCCCTTCTTTGTGATGGCGTTCGGTTACGTGAAGAAGGCGGCCGCGATGGCGAATCGTGATCTCGGCGTGCTCGACGCACGTATCGCGCAGGCGATCATCCTCGCCTGCGATCGATTGATCGCAGGCGAGTTGCGCAGCGAATTCATTACCGACTTCATCCAGGGCGGCGCCGGTACTTCGACCAACATGAATGCCAACGAGGTAATCGCCAACGTGGCATTGGAGCATCTTGGCCATTCCCGAGGGGAGTACCAGTACGTCAACCCGAACGACCACGTCAATTTCGGCCAGTCGACCAACGATGTCTATCCGACCGCCCTGCGGCTTGCACTGATCCTGCGTCTTTCGAGTTATTCCAGTGCGCTCAAGCTGCTGCAAGAAGCGTTCGTGCGCAAGGGAGCCGAGTTCGCCGGCGTGCTCAAAATGGGGCGCACCCACCTGCAGGATGCAGTGCCGATGTCGATGGGCGACGAGTTCCACGGCTGGGGCACGACGCTGGGCGAGGAAGTGCAGCGTATTGCCGAGTCGCGTCTGTTGCTGCACGAGATCAACCTCGGCGCGACCGCGATTGGCACCTCGGTCACCGCGCCGCCGGGCTATCCGCAGCTCGCGACCAAACACCTGTCGCAGCTCACCGGGCTCGACTTCGTGCTGGCGCAGGATCTGGTCGAAGCGACCTCGGATACGGGCGTGTTCGTGCAGCTCTCCGGCGTGCTCAAGCGCACCGCCGTGAAGCTCACCAAGATCTGTAACGATCTGCGCCTGCTCGCCTCGGGCCCGCGTTGCGGTCTGAACGAAATCAACCTGCCGGCCATGCAGCCCGGGTCTTCAATCATGCCCGGGAAGGTGAACCCGGTCATCCCGGAAGTCGTCAACCAGGCGGGGTTTCTCGTCATCGGGCTGGACACGACCGTCACGTTGGCGGCATCCGCTGGGCAACTGCAACTCAACGTGATGGAGCCCGTGATCGCGTTTTCGTTGTTCCTTTCGATCAACGCGATGGAAAACGCGGTCAAGAGCCTGCAGCTTCATTGCGTCGACGGCATCACGGCCAACTCGGAGCGCACGCGCGACATGGTGCTCCAGTCGCTCGGCATCGTCACGCTGTTGAAACCCATCCTCGGCTACAAGCTGTGCGCCGAGATCGCACGCGAAGGTTATCGGGAGAACAAGTCGCTGCGACAGATCGTCGTCGAGCAGAGGCGGCTTCTTACACCCGAGCGCTGGGAGGAGATCTTCTCGTTCGAGAACCTGATCGAGCCCGAATTCACCGTATGAGCGCGACGTCGGGCGGAATTCGCGAGCCTTGCAGTTCAATCGGCGATCGCGGCGCATCGCTCGAGCGCTCCACATCGGATTGCCTGCGTCATGACGAACGTGTGTCAGTCGAGGCGCACACCGGCACCGCGGATGACCTTGCCCCAGCGATCGACCTCGGCGCGGACATAAGCCGCGAACGCGGCTGCGCTACCGCCGGCCGGATCGCAGCCAAGCGTCTGAAAGCGCTCGCGCACCGCGTTCACGCCGAGCGCGCGATTGACGTCCGCGTTCACCCGCTCGACTACTGCAACCGGCGTGCCGGCCGCGCTGAATATGCCGAACCAGGCATCGGCCTGGTAACCCTTGATACCCGCTTCGTCCATCGTCGGAATACCCGGCACGATCGGGCTGCGTGTCAGCGTCGATGCCGCGAGACAACGCACTTTCCCGGCTTTGTGCAGCGGGGCCATCGCCATCACGTTGTCGAAGACGAGAGACACCTGCCCGCCGACCAGATCGCTGATCGCCGGCGCCGCACCTTTGTACGGGATGCCCTGCATCTTGATGCCGGCCATGCTGGCGAACAATTCGGTGAACAGGTGCGCCCCGGAGCCGTTGCCGGCGGTACCGTACTGCACAAGACCGGGTCGGGCTGCGGCAAAGGTCACCAGTTCCTTTACGGTCTTCACCGGCACCGACGGATGCACGCAGAGCAGGAAGGGCGAGTTCGTGACGCGCACGACGGCGGCGAGATCGCGCAGCAGGTCGTAGGGCAGCTTACTGTAGAGCGTGGCGTTATTTGCGAGCGAGATGCTGCCCATCAAGAGCGTGTAGCCGTCCGCCGGCGCCTTGGCCACATAATCGGCGGCGACGTTGCTCGCGGCGCCAGGGCGATTCTCCACGACGACCGGCTGGCCGAAAGACTGATGCAGCTCGCGCGCGACCGTGCGCGCAACGGTGTCGGTCGGCCCGCCGGCGGCGAAACCCACGATCAGGCGCACCGGTTTGTTCGGATAAGTCTGCGCTGCGGCAACTATCCCGTTGCCGGCGAGCAGGCATGCAAGCAAGATGCGGTGCAGGCGGTATTGCATCGGTTTCTCCTCATCGATTCGGCCGATCGCGCCGCCTGCGGCGAGGCGAGCGGGGCGCTCAGTATCGTGCGTTCCTGTGAGCACTCTCGTCCACATTCTCGTCATTCCCGTTCAATTCCCCCGTGGGATTCGTTGCCCCTCGGGCCCGGGTGCCCGCCACGGGGCGCACGATCTGCTCCGGCGAGCAGCGCGTCGATCTTCCCGCGCATCGCTCGGATTCATCCGCTATCGGGAGGGCGCGGGCTAGAATAGCTGTTAGCGCGATTCTGCACCGAGCTCTTGTGATGACATCTGCCGTAAAGCGCCTGAACGCGCGCGTGTTCGCGTGGAGTCCGGCTCGGCTGCGGGTGCGGGAGAAGTGCTGCTTCGTATCATGAGCCCCGAATTCACCCCCGTTCACGGTTTCGTTGGCGGCCTGCTGATTGGTGCTGCAGCCGTCTTGCTGCTGGTCGCCATCGGGCGCGTTGCCGGCGTCAGCGGCATCGCCGACGGCTTGCTCGCGCGCGTTGCCGGTGACCGCGCCTGGCGAGTCGCGTTCGTCGTCGGACTGCCCCTCGGAGCGCTCGCGTACGGGATTGGATTCGCAGAGCCGGAGATCAGAGTCGATGCGACTTTGCCGGTGGTTATCGCAGCGGGCCTGCTGGTCGGATTCGGTACGCGTCTTGGCAGTGGCTGCACCAGCGGCCACGGCGTGTGCGGGATCGCGCGCTGGTCGCTGCGCTCGATCGTGGCCACGATCGTGTTCATGGCTGCGGGCGCCGCGACCGTGTTCGTTGCGAGGCATCTGGCATGAATAGCACCGGGCGATCGTTTGCGCAACCCGCGTTCGCGCTCGCCTCGGGTGTGCTGTTCGGGGCGGGATTGGCGTTGTCGGGCATGATCAATCCGGCCAAGGTGCTCGGGTTTCTCGATGTCGCCGGCAATTGGGATCCAACCCTCGCGTTCGTCATGCTGGGCGCGCTGGTAGTGACCATGCCGGCGTTTCGCCTCGCCACTCGCACCACCGGGCCATGGTTCGCGCCACGCTACATGCTGCCCGAGCGCAAGGGCCTGGACGCCCGCCTGCTCATCGGGGCAGCGCTGTTCGGCGTGGGCTGGGGGCTTGCCGGCTTTTGTCCAGGGCCGGCGATCGCGGCGCTGGTCGCCGGGGAGCCGCGCGTCTAACTCTTCGTTGCCGCGATGATCGCAGGCTTTCTCCTGCACCACGGGCTCGATGCCGCGCTGCGCTTGCGTTTGAGCGGCGGGGACACTGATTCTTAGGACCATCCCGGACCCTGGGTTGGGCGTAGGCGCAGAAACATGTTTCTCGGAGGCGAACATGGCGCACGAGCTGCACTTTCGTATCCTCAATGTCTTCGCCGAGCAGCCCCTTGGCGGCAACCCCCTGTGCGTGTTCGAGAATGGCGGGGCGCTCGATGCCGAGACGATGCAGGCGCTCGCGCTGCAGTTCAATCTCTCCGAAACGGCGTTCCTGCTGCCCGCGACCCGTGCGACCGCGACACGGCGCGTTCGCATATTCACACCGAGCTTGGAATTACCGTTCGCGGGCCACCCCACGCTCGGAGCCGCGCACGTGGTACGCGCACTCTCGGGCTGCGGCGACCGGGTCGCGCTCGAAATGCAGGCGGGCGTCATCCCGGTCGAAGCGCATGCCGACCGCTGGACGCTGCAAGCGAACGATCCAGTATGGCGCGATGCCGGTCTGCCACGACCGCAGCTCGCGGGGATTCTCGGCATCGGTGAAGCGGACGTGCGCGACGGCGCATCGTGGGTCGACACAGGATCGGAGCAACTCATCGTGCCGCTCGTTTCCGCGGCCGCTGTCGAGCGCTGCCGGCCAAACGTGCAACGCCTGGCGAGCGAGTGCGTCGGGAGCAAGCGACGCGGGCTCGCCTATGTCTGGGCGCGCGAGGATGCGAATCGCATCCGCGCGCGGTTTTTCTTCGACAAGCAGGGCGGGCTCAGCGAAGACTCGGGAACCGGCTCGGCGTGCGCCAACCTGGGAGGCTGGTTCATCGCCCGTGGGGAGCGATTGCCGCTCGAATCGACCATCCTGCAAGGCGACCATCTCGGGCGCGCGTGTCGGCTCGGGCTTCGGGTTGATGCCGAGAAGCGGATCTTCGTTTCCGGGTGCGTGCTCGAGATCGGCCGCGGTGTGATCACGATCTAAACCCGGGACCGAGGCTGCTGGCACTTCACATCGGCCACGAACTCCCGCCGCTCGATCGCTTCCAGCGCGCGCCACAGCAGCTCGGGATCGTTGGCCTGCAGCGCCGCGGGATCGGACAGCATCTGGCGCCAGCGCCGCGCGACCGGGCGGCCACGGTACAACCCGTGCATGTGACGCACGATGTGGCGCAGCGGCGTGCCGTGTGCAATCTCCTGCTCGGCATAGCGAGCGACTGCGGCAATCACTTGCGCGCGAGCAGGCGGCGGGCGAGTCGCGCCGAAGACGCGGGCGTCGGCCTCGGCCAAAAGCCATGGATCGTTTTCGGCGGCGCGTCCGATCATCACGCCATCCACGATCCCGAGCTGCGCATCGATCTCGGGCCAGCTTCGTATGCCGCCGTTGATGACGATCTCGAGTGCGGGTAGCTCGTGCTTCAGGCGATGCACTTCGCCATACCGAAGCGGAGGGATCTCGCGGTTCTCCTTCGGCGTGAGTCCTTTCAGGATGGCGTTGCGCGCGTGGACGGTGAACGTGCGGCAGCCGGCGCCCGCAACCGTTTCGACGAAGCGGCGCATGAAGCCGTAGTCCTCGCTCCGATCGATGCCGATACGATGCTTGACCGTGATGGGCAGCGCGCAGGTCTCGCGCATTGCGCGCACGCATTCGGCGATCAGCTCGGGCTCGGCCATGAGACAGGCGCCGAAGGCGCCGCGCTGCACCCGCTCGCTCGGGCAGCCGATGTTGAGATTGACCTCGTCGTAGCCGTAGCGCTCGGCCAGACGCGCGCAGCGCGCGAGTGCTTCGGGCTCCGATCCGCCCAACTGCAGCGCCAGCGGGTGTTCGTCGGGATGGAAACGCAAGTGCCGCTCGACGTCGCCATGGATGAGCGCACCGGTCGTGATCATCTCGGTGTAAAGCAGCGTGTGGCGCGAGATCTGTCGCAAGAAGAAGCGGCAATGCCTGTCGGTCACGTCCATCATGGGCGCCACGGACAGGCGGCGGTCGATGCGGGATTCCACGGGCATCGTAGCTCGCTTCAGCCCGCGGGGTGGGCAAGCGCGAATGCGTTCGGCTCGGCCTGCGGGAATTTCGGCACCGACGGCCAGCTTATCGCTGCGAGGCGGCGAGCAATCGACTCAGACGAAATTCAAACTGTGAACGCCAGTGGCGAGATCCATGTGCTCGACCACTTTGCGGCCGACCAGATTGCGCAGCGTCTCGGTAGTGCCGCCGCCGAGGCTGCCGAAGCGCGCACCGCGGAACAAGCGCGATACGGCGAATTCGTCCACGTAGCCATAGCCGCCGTGGACTTGCACGGCCTGGCTGGTGACACGAATCGCCATCTCGTTGCAGTAGATCTTCGCCATCGCCGCCATGGTGGGGTCGGGAAACGGCTTGCCGCTCACCGCGGCACGGTACAGGAGCCCGCGGCCGGCCTCGATCTCGATCATCATGTCGGCCGCCTTCCAGCGCATGCCCTGGAAGTCACCGATCGGCTTGCCGAACGCCTTGCGATCGCGCAGGTACCGGACCGCTTCTTCCAGCGCGCCCTCGGCCATGCCGAGGCAGATCGACGAATTCAGGCAACGCTGCATGTTGAAAGCCGACAGCAGCTTCTTCATGCCGTTGTCACGCAGGATCACGTTTTCGGCCGGCACCTCGACGTTGTCGAATGCCACCTCGCACAGATGCTCGCCGCCCATCGTGTGGTACTTGCCTTCGGCTGTATAGCCCTTGGCGCCTTTCTCGACGATGACGCAGCCGATGCCCGCAGCGCCGGGCATCGCGTTGACGCGTGTGAACACGATCAGCAGATCGGCGATGTCGGCGCGCGAGATGAGCGTCTTGCGCCCATTCACGATCGCCTTCGTCCCCTTGATCTCGGTATTGGTGCGGTAGTTGGGCACGTCGGTACCGGCATCGGGTTCGGTCAGCAGGATGGCGAGGATGAAATCCCCGCTCGCGATCTTCGGCAGCCATTTCTTCTTCAGCGCTGCGGGCGCGTACTCGCTGATGATGCGCGTCTGTACACCGATCTCGCCGAGCGCGGCGAGCGCGGTGACGTAGCAGCTCTTGCCGATCTCCTCCATCGCGAGCACGGCATCGAGCACGCTCGCGCCGGAGCCGCCGTATTCTTCGGGCACGGACATGCCGAGGATGCCCATCTGCGCGAGCTGCTTGAGATTTTCGTAGGGATACTCGCCGTTCAGCCAGCGGATCGCTTTCGGCGCGAGCTCCTTGTGGCGGAACCTGCGCAGCGTATCGATCATCTCGCGTTGTTCGTCGCTCAGGGTGAAGTCCACTGCAAGCCTCCGTCAGTTCGTCGGGTGTCGCGCCCGCGTTTCCCGGATAATGCCCGTCGCGGCCGGGTCAGTGCGCCTGCATCTTGGCATCGCGCGCGACCTTGGTCCACTTGATGATGTCCTTGCGGATGATCTGTCCGAACTCGGCAGGGGTCACGAGCAAGGGCTCGGCGGCTTCTGCGGAAAGCCGTTTGCGCGTGTCGGGTTCGGTCAGGATCTTCGCGATGGTCGCGTTGAGTTCGTCGGTGAGCGCGGACGGCAAGCTCTTCGGCCCGAGCACGCCCCACCAGATCGTCACCTCGTAGTTGACGCCGGATTCCATCACGGTGGGAACATCGGGCAGCGCGGGCGAACGCTTCGGGCCGCCCGTCGCGATCACGCGCAGCTTGCCGCTGCGCTGATGCGGCAGCACCTGGGTGACGGTGCTGAACAGTACCGGTACGTGGCCCGCGATGATATCGACCATTGCCGGGCCGCCACCCTTGTAGGGCACGTGGGTCATGTCGATGCCGGCTGCGGTCTTGAACAGCTCGCCGCCAAAATGGTTGAAGCCTCCGATACCCGAGGAGGCATAGTTGATCTGGCCCGGCTTCGCTTTCGCCGCCGCAATCAGTTCTTTCACGGTCTTGACGGGAAAGTTGGGATTGACCACGATCGCGTTCGATCCGGTACCGATCATGGAAATCGGTGTGAGGTCCTGCACCGGATCGAACGGCATCTTCTTGTGTATCCCCGGGTTCATGGTGTACGAGGTCGACACGATCAGCAGCGTATAGCCATCCGGTGTCGCGCGTGCGGCGAGGTCGGTGCCGATAATCCCGTCCGCGCCCGGACGATTGTCGACGATGACCTGCTGGCCGATGCGCTCGGTGAGCTTCGCGGCCATGAAGCGGCCGAGGATGTCGTTGCTGCCGCCGGGCGGAAAGGGCACGATCAGGCGCACCGGACGACTCGGGTAGTCCTTCGCAGAATCGGCAGCGAGCGTGGGGCCGGGGAGCGCGAGTTGAAGTGCGGCAACGACGGAGGCGGCGAAAGCAGTGGCTTGGACACCCATGGTTCCTGTCCGTGGAATTGATGATGTGTGCGGGGGAGAAGAGCGTTTCGATTCTAGCATGCGACTCGTGCACACCGATCGCATCGGCAGCACGCGCGGTCCGTGCGGGCACGATGCTATACTCGGCCGCGTGCCTCGAGCTCGCGTACATGCGAGCCACGTGCGCGGCCGACTCGCCCTGCCACAGTCCTCGATGCCGATCCGTGATCTCGCATGAATCTGCCGTGCGCAGCGACGCTAGCGTCGCCGATGCGTTCCGCCGTTGGTCGCGCGGGATCGGTCGGCGCATGTTGAGCGCCGTGCTTGGGCGCACCGCGGCGCTTATGAGGCGTTGACGTGTATCTGCTCGAGCACGACGCGAAAACCCTGCTCGCTGCCTGGGGCATTGCAGTGCCCGCGGGCTGTCTGGTCGAATCGGTCGATGCGCTCGACGAGGCCGCGTTGCCGCCCGGGCCGTGGGTCGTCAAGGCACAGGTGCCGGCCGGCGGGCGCGGCAAGGCGGGTCTTGTGCGCGCCGCCGAAGCGCGCGCCGATTTGCGTTCGCTGGTGGCTGCCATGCTCGGGCAAGCGCATCGCGGGCACACCGTGCGCTCTTGCCGCATCGAGAGCCGGCGCGATTCAGCGCACGAAGCCTATGTCGGATTCATGCTCGCGCCCGAAAGCGGCGAGGTGCGAATTCTGGTCGCCGCCAGCGGCGGGATGGATGTCGAGGCGTCTGCTGCGGTGCGCTCGAAGCTCGCCGCGCCTCAGTCGCAAGCGCTGGCCGCCGCGGTCGGTGAACTGGCCGCCTCGGCACCGCCGCGCGTGCGCGAGGCGATTACACAAGCAGGCGCGCAGCTTGGCGAAGTGTTCCTGCGTCGCGACGCCGTGTTGGTGGAAGTGAACCCGCTGTTCGTCAGTGCCGACGGCGGCTGGCTCGCGGGTGATGCCAAGATGGTGCTCGACGACAACGCGCTCGGTCGCCAGCAAGAAGTCAGCACGTTGCTGGCAGCGCGCTCGCACGCCTACGCCGAAACGTGGCTTAAGACGCAGCACGGCTGCGATTACGTGGTGGTGGATGCGGATGGCGAGCTGGGCCTGCTCACGACTGGCGCGGGACTGTCGATGATGTTGATCGACGAGTTGCGCGCCGCTGGCATCCGCCCCTACAACTTCCTCGACGTGCGCACCGGCGGGCTGCGCGGTGATGCCAGTAGACTGGTAGCAGTGCTCAACTGGATTGCCGAAGGCCGTAAGGTGCGTTGCGTGCTGGTGAACGTGTTCGCCGGTATCACGCATCTGGGTGAGTTCGCGCGCCTGCTGCTGCAGGCGCTCGGGCAGGCGCCGGTGTTGAAGGTTCCGGTCATCACACGCCTGGTGGGCAACGGGCTCGACGAGGCGCGTGCGCTGCTCGGCGAGGCCGGGATCGTGGTCGAGCCCGATCTGGACAAGGCGCTCGCGCTCGTGCGCGCCGCACTGTCGAAGCAGCACGACACGACGCAGGTGCGGCAGAGATGATCAATCCGCGCATCACGCGCCGCACGCCGGTCATCATGCAAGGCGTCACGGGCCGTGCGGGCCGCAGTCATTTTCAACTCATGCGCGCATACGGCACCAACATCGTGGCTGGCGTTTCGCCGCGCGCGGCGGGCGCGCAAATCGACGGCGTTCCCCTGTTCGGAACGTGCGCGCAGGCGGTAGCTGCTACGGGCGCGAAAGTGAGCATTCTTTTCGTCGGTGCGGATCAACTGCTGGCTGCTATCGACGAGGCGGTCGGCGCCGGTATCGAGATGCTGGTCACCCCCACCGAGGGCATGCCGGTTCACGATGCTTTGCAAGCCAAGCGGCTCACGCTAGCCAGGGGTGTGACCTGGATCGGTGCGTCCACCCCGGGCATGGCGGTGCCGGGCGAGGCCAAGCTCGGCTTTCTACCCGATTCCACACTGGCGCCCGGGCAGCTTGGCATCATGTCCAAGAGCGGCACGTTGTCGTACGAGGCGGGATATCGTCTGGTGCAGCACGGTATCGGCCAGTCGGTATGGATCGGCGTCGGTGGCGATCCGGTCAAGGGTGTGCGTTTTGCCGACCTGGTGCCGTTCTTCGGCGCTGACGCGCAGACCGAAGCGGTGCTGATCATCGGTGAGATCGGCGGAACGGAGGAGGAAGAGTTCGCGCACGCGCTGCGGGCGCATGCTTTCGCTAAGCCGGCGTTCGCGTTGATCGCCGGGCGTAGCGCTCCGGAAGGGGTGAGCATGGGACATGCCGGCGCGCTCGTGCACGGCGTGCACGGCACCTACGCCGCGAAGAAGGCGGCGCTGGAAGCGGCCGGAGCAACAGTCTTCGGGTCCCTCGGCGAGATGACGGGCGGCATTGTCGCCGCGTTGCGACGCTGACGGTCTTGCTTGGCTCGGTCGTTTGCGTGGGGCAGTCGCGACCTGGTGTCCTCGGTCACGGCGCGCGCACAAGGCTTTGTCGGAACCTCCGCACAACTGCCGACGCGCAGACCGGCTTCTCCGGCCTGAACTCGCGGCATATTTTCGCGTTGTTCGCAGGCGCTACGCGGTGTCCGTGCGCATTCGAGCCCCGCAAGCTCGCGGCCCGCGCGATGACGGCATGCGGTGTCATGCGAGTGTTCTTGCGTGCGGCGCCAGCGCCGAGCTGAACGTGCCAGTGGCATGGAGGTTGCTCGACAGTGCGCAGAGGAAACGGAGTCGACAGTGAAGAAATTCACACGCCTGAGCTTTGCGGAACTGGCCCGCACCCACGGTTGGACGATTACCTACGCCGATGGCTATGCCGATGGCGAAGCCTACCGAGCGCGCCGTCAGCAGCCCCCGGCGTACCTGCTGTGGGGGTTCGACGAATACGCGCAGGGATTTCAGGCCGGCTTCCATGACGAACCCTCGCGTACGCCGCCGAATCCCGAATCGTCCGCTGCACTGTAGCTTCGGCTAGTGTCCCGAGTCAGAAGTCGTTGCAACAATGTTCTTGATGCTCGCGACGCCACGAGTGGCAAAAGTGTCGAAATCGACGCCAGACGCGAAGCGAACCGCAGCCAGGTTGGACACCTGGCGA